>DATGLE010000138.1:0-4727 GCA_035294325.1 Ktedonobacteraceae bacterium
GGGATCACTGGCTATCGTACAACCCGGGAGGGAGAGCGGTGTCCTCTTTTGAATTCGACAAAATCAGCGCACTGCGCATCAGTATTGCCAGCCCGGAGCAGATCCGCGCATGGAGTTCGGGCGAGGTAACGCGGGCGGAAACCCTTAACTATCGCACGCTGAAACCTGAAATCGGCGGCCTCTTTTGTGAGCGCATCTTCGGCCCCACGAAGAGTTGGAACTGCGCCTGTGGTCGCTATAAGCGCGTCCGCTTCAAGGGGCTGGTGTGCGAGAAGTGCGGAGTGCTGGTCGCGCCAGCACGTGTGCGCCGCGAGCGCATGGGGCATATCGAGCTGGCTGCGCCCGTCTGTCACATCTGGTATACGCAGGGCATGCCCGGCCGCCTCGCTCTGTTGCTCGACCTTTCGCCCGGTGCACTGCACGCCGTGCTCTCCTTCACACACTATCTCGTGCTGTATATCGATGAAGAGGCGCGTATCAAGGAGATCGAGCGCATCGATGCTGAGATCGAACGCCTCAAGGCGCTTCCTGATGATGTACGGGCAGAGGGGAGCAGCCAGGACCGGCCGCCCGCCCACCAGCGCATACCTGTGGGCGCCTGGGTTCACCTGAGAAGGGAGAAGAAGCAAGGACAGGCAACTCCATGCGAGACTTCTGCTGTGCTTTCCCCTCCTCAGGATATAGAAGAAGGAGGCGAGTCTGCCCAGGAGAGCATGCCTTTCACACTTATCTGGCAAGAAGGAGCTGCGCCGGAGGCTGAGGATGGTGCGGAGGAGAAACGCTGGGGTCGAATATACGCGCTGCGCTCGCCTCGTGAGCGGATCAAGCGCTTGCAGCAGGTGAAGAAAGACCTGGCGGAGATCAGGCGGCTGTCCTTACTTGAGGCCGAACGTTACTGGCTGCTCCAGGAGGAATGCGGGCACGTCCTGCGCGTGGGCATCGGGGCCGAAGCCATCCAGCGCCTGCTGGCGGGACTGGACCTGGATCACCTGGCGCGCAGTTTGCGCCGCGAGATCCATGACCATCCCGGTCCTGAGCGCAGCCGTGCTATCCAGCGCTTGCGCGTCGTCGAGGCGCTGCGTAGATCGCGAGTGAAACCCGAATGGATGGTTATGCAGGTAATCCCTGTGCTGCCACCCGATCTGCGTCCGGTTCTGCTGCTGGATGGCGCGCGCTTCGCGGCCGCCGATATCAATGAATTGTATGCGCGTGTCATCCATCGTAATAACCGTTTGAAACGCTTTCTGGAGATTGGCGCCCCCGAAATCATGCTCTACCGTGAAAAGTACGCCTTGCAGGAGGCGTGCGATGCTCTATTTGACAATGCACACAGCCGCCGCCCCTTCATTGGTCCTCACGGGCGGCCTCTGCGCAGCCTCTCCGATATTTTGCGTGGCAAAGGGGGAATGCTGCGTCATAATCTGCTGGGGAAGCGCGTCGATTATTCCGGGCGCTCGGTAATCACCGTAGGACTGGACCTCAAGCTGCACCAGTGTGGGCTGCCTGAGAAAGTGGCGCTGGAGCTTTTCAAGCCCTTCATTATCCATAAACTGCTGGCCTATGGCGTCGTCTCTACTCTGCGCCAGGCCAGACGCGCCGTTGAAAGTCGTCATCCCGCGCTCTGGGATATTCTGGAGGAGGTCATGCGCGGGCGCCTGGTATTGCTCAATCGCGCGCCGACTTTGCACCGGTTGAGCATCCAGGCATTTGAGCCGGTGCTCGTCGATGGCGATGCGATCCTTCTGCACCCGCAGGTCTGCTCGGCCTTCAATGCCGACTTTGACGGGGATCAGATGGCCGTGCATCTCCCGCTCTCGGAGCGTGCACAGGAGGAGGCGCGGGCATTGATGCTGTCAACGCGCAACCTGCTCTCTCCGGCATCGGGCGAGCCGGCGATCAGCATCAGTCAGGATATGGTGCTGGGCTGCTTCTATCTGACACAGGAGCAGCCGGGGTGCAAAGGCGAGGGGTGTATCTTCACCGACGCCAGCGAGGCTATGCTGGCTCATGCTCACCATATCATCGACCTGCGCGCCCGTATCACCGTGAGGGTCGCCGATAAGCGGATCTTCCACCAGCCGCCCCCCGCGCCCCCTGCGCCCGGCCCGGCCAGCGGCAAGATCCAGACTACCGTGGGACGCCTCCTGTTCAACGCAGTCCTCCCCGAACGGCTGCGCTTCAGAAACTATGCTATGACGAAGGAACATCTCAAACAGATCCTCTGGGAGAGCATCCGAACCTGTGGTATGGAGCGCACGACGGAACTGGCCGATGATATCAAACGCCTCGGCTTCCAGTATGCCACCAGGTCGGGCATCTCATTCGGTGTGAAGGATGTCATCGTGCCGCCGGATAAGCCGGAGATCCTTGCCAGCGCTGATGCCAGAGTTAAAGAGCTGCAAGACGAGTGGCGTGAGGGTCTGATTACCAGAGAGGAGCTCTACGAGCAGACGATTGCGCTCTGGACAGAGGCAGCCGATCAAATTGCCGCGCGTGTACAGACCGTATTGCCTCCCTATGGCCCGGTGGCAACCATTGCCAGTTCCGGGGCAACAAAAGCCCGCCTGCACCAGCTCCGCCAGCTCTCGGGCATGCGGGGGATGATGGCGAGTCCTTCGGGCGCGATTATTGAGACGCCAGTGCGCGGCAGCTTTCTTGAAGGGCTGGACGTGGCCGAGTATTTTCTGAGCAGCCACGGTGCGCGTAAAAGCATGATGGATCGCTCGCTCAACACGGCGGCGGCTGGATATCTGACGATCCGCTTTGTCAATGTGGCCCAGGATGTCATTGTGACGGAAGAGGATTGCGCGACGAGCGAGAGCCTGGCGATCAGCGATGTTGACAGCAAAGCTATGGGACTGGCCGATAGCCGCACGCGACTCCTGGGACGGGTGCTCGCCATCTCGCTGCCGCAGGTGGGCCTATCGGCTGGCGAGGAACTGAACGAAGAGAAAGTGGAGCGTATTTGCGCGGCGGGGATCGCTGTGATCTATGTGCGTTCGGTGCTGACCTGCCAGGCCAGGCGCGGCGTATGCCGCAAGTGCTACGGCTGGGATCTCTCCAGGCGTTCCCTGGTCAAAGTGGGTACGGCGGTAGGGATCATCGCCGCGCAGTCCATCGGTGAGCCGGGCACGCAATTAACTATGCGCACCTTTCATAGCGGCGGCATCGCGGGCGGCCAGGGCGATATTACCCAGGGCCTGCCACGGGTAGAAGAACTCTTTGAGGCGAGACTTCCAAAGGATCCCGCCAGCGTCGCCGGGATCGATGGCATTGTCTCTATCAGCAAGCGTGAGGGCGGAGGCCATACGATCCAGATTACAGCCGGAAGCGATATGCGCGACGAGTATCCCCTGCCTCCGCAGAGCACTGTGCTGGTCCGTTCCTTCGCTCATGTTCAGACGGGCCAGGTTCTCGCCCTGCTGCCCGAAGGGCACGCGCAGGAACGCGCAGTACGGGCGCGCAATGCCGGGAAAGTCTCTTTCCCCGGCGGCCTGCTGACGGTCCGCGTCGCCACAAAAGTGACCCGCGCTTACCATATCCCGCCCGGGCGCAGGCTGCTGGTAAGCGACGGGCAGACGGTGCGGGCGGGCGACCCTCTGACGGATGGTGCGCTCGCTCTCCAGGATATCCTGCGCTTCAAGGGCCGCGCCGCTCTTGAGCGCTACCTGCTGCAAGAGGCGCAGCGTGTCTATCGCACGACGGGCGCTTATATTCACGATAAACATTTTGAAATCATTATCCGCCAGATGTTGCGGCGCGTCTATGTAGAACAGGCGGGTGATACTGACCTGCTGCCGGGGAGCCTGGTTGATCGCTTTGCCTTTGTCGATAGCAACGCTCGCATAATCGCGCAAGGAGGGGAGCCGGCTACCGCCAGCGCCGTCGTATTGGGGCTGACACGCGCGGCCCTGGCAACCGAGAGCTGGCTGGCCGCGGCTTCATTCCAGCAAACGACGCGTGTGCTCACTGACGCGACCCTCGAAGGACGCACCGATTACCTGGTTGGCCTCAAAGAAAACGTCATACTGGGCCGCCGCATCCCGGCTGGCACCGGCCTCCTGCCACCCGAGCCAGCACCGCGCCGGCGCTCTTCACCTCTACGACGGCTGCGCATCGAGCGAAAGCGGCGCTGAGGCCGCTACCTACCGATGCGATAGGTTGCGCGCGCCTTACTCCATGCCCTCCTGAAACTGCCCAGTGCCAGGACGATGCCTACGCATAGCCCCACGACCATTACCGCCAGCGGGGTGAGTACGATTATTGCGAGCAGAGCGTAGAGGGCGAGACGTAGATACGCCATGCTTCACTCCTCGCTATAGCGCGCCAGCAGGGGATACCAGCGATAGCTTCTATCCTCGGCAGAGCGCACTAGAGCGTTCATCTTGCTAATGGTTTCGCGAAACCAATCTTTTTCAGTCAGCGTTCGTCCCAGCCTCAGGAAGAACTCCTGTGGGAGATACGGCACATCGCCCAGGACTTCGTAGGAGCGCTCGAACCAGAACGAGAGCAGGGCCAGGCTGCGCCCGGCGTCGCGCGAGGCGAGAACGGCGGTAAAGTGTTTCCAGTACCATGCCCAGAAGCGTGTGGGGGAGAGCGCTGTATACAATGCCCCACACCGGCTCTGCTCTTCGGCACTTACTCCGTCCGCGAAGAGCGCGCATATGTCGTCTTCAAAGACTGTTTTCGCCAGTTTGTGCCCCCTCTTGCCTTGATCCTGCTTTTTA
>DATGLE010000139.1:0-16156 GCA_035294325.1 Ktedonobacteraceae bacterium
TTTTCGCGCCCAATTTTGGCAATGGCAGGCGCGGTCATCCGCTGCTCCCCGGCCAGGAGAATGATTTGAGCACGGGTGCGCAATCGCACCTCTTTTGTTGTTCGATACAGGTTTTCTAGGGCTTCCAGCTCTTCGGCGGTCAGGATGGGGATTTCTACAGCGGCGTACATAACTATTGAACCATTATTTCTGTTGAGCTAGTAGAGGGATAGCCACAATGAGTAAACCACCCGAAAGCATCAGTAGTAGTGATGAGTTCCAAGGCGGCGGCGATGGCCTCTTGGAGCGCTTCCCTGCTGCGAGCACCTTGCCGGCGCAAGAAAGTCTTCAGTTTGGAGAAAGCCTCTTCAATGGGCGAAAAGTCCGGCGAGGAAGCCGGCAAAAACAGCAGGCGACAGCCACGAGCTTCGATGGCTTGCTTGACACGAGGCGAGAAGTGAATCGAGAGATTATCCAAGATCACGATTTGCCCAGGACGCAGGCTGGGAGCCAGGAGTTGCTCGACGTAGATCTCAAAGGCGGCGCTATCAGCCGCTCCATCCAGCACCAATGCTGGTCCCATGCCAGAGAGCGACAGGGAGGCAATCACAGTCATGATGGCTCCATAATTGCGGGGTATCTTGCCAACTGCGCGCTTTCCTCGTGGGGCATAAGCATACAAAGGGGTCATGGGTCATGGCAATGGGAGAACCGGTCTCGTCTACAAAGACGAGATCCTGGCTCGACAAGTCAGCGGCTTGGGTGCGCCAGGCAGCGCGTTCGGCTTCCTTCTGCTCGCTGGCTCTTATCGTCTTTTTTTCGCGTCCAGCCCAACGCCATTCTGGCCCGACTGATGGAGGCCGTGCTGACTTTGATCCCGGTCCTTTCTTCCCACATCTGGCAATGCTGCTCTCGGGTGGCATCGGGATTGGCCTCCAATTGTTCGAGCAGGCCAGCCTGTAAGGCCGCTCCTTTGATGTTGGGGCGACCAGGGATAGCTCTGGGCAAGACCTGTCCGCTCTCGCGTCGCGCTTTGAGATAGCGCTTGATCGTGGCTGTGGAAATGGCAAACGTCTCGGCGACCTCGGCCTGGCTCTTTCCCTGGTCGATAGCTCGCAGCACTCGTTGCCGCAAATCTTGGGAATAGGCTTTCATGCAGAGAGTTTATCATGGATCAACCCTTATGTGCAGTGCTCTAGGATGCGCCAGGTCGGAAAGGGCAAAGGGCTGGGTGAAGGTGAGAAGCATCAGGTATGCCGCCAGCGGTGTGCTCGCCAGTGCCGCCCAGCGCCTGCGGGTCGCCAGGATAGCCACGATTGCCACGGACAGCGTGGTTACGGTGACGATATCCCGGCTCAGTGCGCCGTTGGAGAAGGTGATGGCGATTGCGCCCCCCAGCCCACCCAGCGCCCTCCAGACGGATACCCCGAAGGCGATCTGACCAAAGATGGTGTATCGGTGACGAGCAAACGGTCTCCCTGCCCACTTTCGTCTGCGTGGAGCAGTTCCCTGCTGCTCTGTGGGTGCAGCAATCTCCTGCTGCTCCTCTATTGTTGTACTCATTGCTGCTTCTTTCACTACTATTTGTTAGCCCAGTCAGGGAAATTTCCAGATGCCGTTCCCACCGTGTAAGGAGTCGAATAGCCGTAGTAATCCACCATCATATCCATGCCCCAGTTGGCATGTGTGAAATTGTGGCAGTGGATCATCCATATCCCCGGATTGTTTGCCAGGAAAGCGATATCATAGGTGGAATGAGGCTGAACGAGAACCGTGTCCAGGCGCACGGGGCTGCCGGTGAGCGGTTTACCGTTGCGAGCGAGCACGATAAAAGAGTGCCCATGCAGGTGCATTGGATGGTAAAGATCGCTGTGATTCTCGAAATGGATCTCGACCAGTTGCCCTTCTTTGACCATCAGCATGGGGATATTGGGAAAAACCTTGCCATTCATGGTATAGGTCATACCCATGCGCCCAGGAGAGGTTCCCATCTTGTTCGCAAGCACGATGGAGTATTTCTTATCAAAGTGGCTATGGAGCGTGATCGGGGCGGAGGCAGGCTGACCATAGCTCGTCAGGTCGAACCATTGCTTCACGGATGGAAGCTTTGATGGAACTGCTCCCTGACCGAATACCACAGCGGGAGCACTCAGGTAATGTTGCGGGTCATTCGCGTAGGCGGCAACCAGCGCGACGGAGCCGTGAGCCGGCATCTGAAAGAGCAGGTCATAGCGCTGGGCAGTGCCAATGGGGATCGGCGTTTCGTTGAGCCACTGCGGCCCGTTGAGATCATGTCCATCCAGTGACACAACTTTAAATGGTGCGCCAACCAGCGTCACCAGGCGCGGCTATCACAACGACAATGAGGGCTATGACGACATCTTGCAGCAATATCGCTTTTATTTCCCTGGACATCGATGCTATCTCCTGGTTCGTTTGCTTGATTACGTCATTCGATATTCAGGGTAAGCAAAGACAATAGCTTCTCAATTACCTGCGTGGTAAGACAGCGGCTCCCCAATGCTCCTGGCGGCGGGACGGTGCCCCTGCACCCCCGGCGTTGGAGAGCCGCTGTTGGTACAATCAGGCCCGTTCCGGGAATATGGAAAGATGTGCGGCACATCGCTTCCTTGCCCGAACTGGTTAGCGGAGAGTAATGATTGCTGTGTATCTGCTTTTACAGGTGCAACGAATCTCTATAAGGACTTTTAGCAGCATTGCAGCGGAGGAAGAGAAAGACCATGCCGCTTGATCCCAGCACTCGTGCCGCTTTAAAGCGGCTGAATGCAATACATTTTGTGCTGACGCGGAACGTGACTCCTGTGCAGGCCCGTAAAAGGGGGAAGGTGCTGATGCAACTGACTGCCCCCGATGAGCCGGAACCGGTTGCCCGCATCGAGAATATCCATATTCCCGGCCCGGTAGGAGCAATCCCGCTCAGAATATATACTCCGCCGGGATACGACCCCTTCCCGGCGCTGATCTATTTTCATGGCGGTGGGGGAGTCATAGGTGATCTCGAATCGGAGGACAGGTTTTGCCGCCGCATGACGAATCAGGTGGGATGCCTGGTAGTTTCGGTGGACTACCGCCTCGCTCCTGAGTATAAGTTTCCGACTGGCCCACAGGAGTGCTATGCGGCAACCTGCTGGTTCGCGGCTCATGCTGCCAGCTACGGCGGCGATGCCTCTCGCATCGCGGTCGGGGGCACCAGCGCTGGCGGGAATCTCGCCGCCGTCGTGGCGCACATGGCCCGCGACGGGGATGGCCCTGCCCTCACCTTCCAACTGTTGCGGGTATCGTGGGCAACAATTGCCAGAAGGGCATCTTTCCTGTTTTTCTATCCCCCTTCCGAAAAAGTATCTCACTGCTGCTTACCTGCCGCATAGTTGTTGTGTAATTCATCGGCGCAGGAGCCTCTGCCCTGTATCCAGACCTGCCGCCAGAGGCGGTGGGCAGAGGAAGAGGAAGAGAAAAGGAACACCCCGGACCCCGGCAGGGGTCTTTGCCCCCTGCCGGGGTCCGGGGTGTTCCCCGATCCGATATTACACAGCCTTTTGCAGACCGCTATGCCTTTACCGGTTGGTAGGTGAGGATCACCGAACCCGTCCTGGTCGCCTTTGTGGAGATGAGTTTCATTCGTTTGAGCGCATCCCCATCTTTGAAAAGCCGTTTCCCGCTGCCTACAACCACGGGGTGGACCAGCAGGATCAGCTCATCAAGAAGATCCTGTTGGAGCAGAGAGTGCACAAGGCCAGGACTCCCGGCTACGCCGATGTCCTGGCCTGGCTGCTGCTTGAGCTTAGCAAGCTCCTGGGCGAGATCCCCCTTGAAGGAGGGTCGAGTTGCTCCACGCGACGCTTTTCAGGGTACGTGAGACGACATATTTGGGGGTGCTGTTAATATAGCGGGCGAAGGGTTCCTCAGTAGCGGTAGGCCAGTATGTGGCCCATTCTTCATACGTCACTCTTCCCAGAAGCACAGCGTCCTGAGCATTGAGCTGTGCCATCATTGCGTCCTCCATGTCCTCGTCGAAGTGTTCTTGCCATTTGTCAGGAGCTTCGACAACGCCGTCGAGCGCAATAAACAAACCCGACACGATTTTTCTCATCTATCCTCCAATCTGCGAAGGCTAACTATTGGCCGCAATTTTTAAGCATTGATAGTATATATCGCGGTCGGGCCGAAAACTTCTCGAATCTTGCTCTCTACTTCAATCCTCCTACGGCTGCAACTCGCCCCGCTGCACCCGCGCCAGCAGTCTCATCCAGGACAACACCTGCGGCATCGAGGCTGGCAAAGCAAAGCTATAGGGCACGTCATGATCGCCCCCAGGTCCCTGCTCCAGCTCATACCTTCTCCTCTCCAATGCGTTGGCGCTCCATGCCTGCATCATGATCGCCGGCTCTGCCTGCGTGCTCTCCTCCAGGCGTGGAGCGGTACGCACAACGGCGGTTCCGCGCTGGCGCTCCAGCCTGCCAGAAGCTGCGGAGGTCTCGTTTCTGTGATAGAAATCTAGCCCACGCTCGTGCAGGAACTGCGCTGCCATGACTGAGCCTGAACCTGTGCCATCGTTCTCGCGCGCCAGCAGTTCATCCATCTCTTCGCGGGACCGGGCGCAAAAGACACGCAGGCGATCTTGCGTCAGCGCGCCGTAAGGCCGCAGAAACTGGACAAGCGCCCGCAGCGAACTCAATATAGTTGATTGCCATCGCCAGGCTGATGCCGGGTGCCTTTGCATTGCTACTCTATAATACATGGTATATCTCCTTGTATCTCCATTACATCAAAGACGTTCTCTATCAAAATGTCTCCTGGCTCAGAGTCTACGCGAAACCGTCCCGCCATATATCGGTAAGATTACTTATCTGGCTACGTATCTCCGCCAATCTGGCAGAGCGCCAGAGGGGACGAGCGGCTACGTATGCACCTGCGTCCTCAGGCAGAAGTGGTCAAAGAGAGTAACCCGATTTCAAAAGGCGAAAGGGTGCGATTGGAACTTCCTGCGAAAAATCCCCGAAGCAAGAGCGTCTACTGGAAAACACACGCGCAGCTTTGGAGAAGGCGCTATCACAGAGCAAGGCTTATGCAGTATAAAGTCAGAACCGGGCCTCTCTTGCCGGCACAAAACGACCTGCCCGCCTATCTCAGCCCGCTCATCGGGCGCGAGCGGGAGCTAGAGGAGATCTGCGCCCTCCTACGACGGCCAGAAGTGCGCCTGCTCACCCTGATCGGTCCGGGCGGCGTCGGCAAAACGCGCCTGGCGCTGGCGGCGGCTCAAGCGCTGCTGGCTTCCTGCCATCATCTGCGTATTCTGGTCACGAGCCGAACGCCCCTTCACCTTTCGGGAGAGCAGGAGTTCCCGATCCCACCTTACGACCTGCTCAGTCGAGAGGAGCATCGCCTCTTCCGGCACCTTGCGGTCTTTAAGGGAGGCTGTACGCTGGAAGCGATTGCGTTTCTGCTGCAAGGGGTTGGCGATCCTACGCCTGCTCACCGTGAGCGGATGAGCGAGGTTCTGGAGGGGGTTGCCTCGCTGCTGAACCAGAGCCTGGTGCTCCAGACCGAGCAGGAGAGCGAAGAGCCACGCTTCGTCTTGCTTGAGACGATCCGCGAATTTGGATGGGAGCGCCTGCGAGAGCAAGGCGAGATAGATACGGCGCGAAAAATCCATGCGCTGTACTATCTCCAGTTTGCCGAGGAAGCATATAAGCATCTCTTCGATGCCCGGGCCACGCACTGGCTGGAGTTGATCGACCAGGAGTATGATAATCTGCGTACCGTCTTTAGCTGGGCACTGGAACAACGCGGTGAAGCGGACGAGCGGCGCATCGAGATAGCGGCGCGCCTGGGGATGGCTCTCTGGCGCTTCTGGAGCGTGCGTGGCAGGCCAGGGGAAGGCTGCGCGTTGATGGACCAGGCGATGGCCGCCAGCGAGCAAGAAGCGCCAATGGTGTATGCGACGGCTGTGCTGGCCTGGGGATCGCTCATCTTTCATCGGGGCTTCGATGCCTACGACTATACGCGCACGGAGCAAATTTTCAGGGAGGGATTGTGCATCTTCCAACAGAACGGCAACCAGCCGGGGGTGGCGCATGCGCTTTTTGCACTCGCGGCTCTCGCCTCACGGCGGGGCGCCGCTGCACAGGCACAGGCCCTGGCCGAAGAATCCCTGCGAATCGGCAGAAGCATTGGCGACTCCTGGAGGGCCGCCATGGCCCTTGGGGAGCCAGGGTACTTCGCCTCTACTGGTGGTCAACATGAGAGAGCGCGGCAATAGCTGGAAGAAAGTCTGTCTATCTTCAGGAAGCCAGGGTATTCGGGGGATGTCGCGGTAACGCTCATCTACCTGGCCCGTAATGCCTTTGACCAGGGAGCACTGAAAGAGGCACAGTCTCGGCTCGAAGAGGCGCTCACCCTTTTGCGGCAGGCTGGCAACCGGTGGGCGCTGGGCCATGCGCTGAGTCTGCTGGAGCAATATGCCCTGGACCGGGGAGATCTCGCCAGAGCGCACGAGCTGCTGAGCGAATGCCACCAGATCAATCTGGATGTGGGCAATCGCCGCCATCTCGCTCGCTCGTTTTTCTTGCAGGCACGAATATACGCCTTGCAGGGAGATGCGGCCCGGGCGCGCCAGCACTACGAACACAGCCTGGCCCTGGCCCGCTCCTTAGAGCACAAGCGGTTGATCGCCGCTTGCCAGCAAGGGTTAGCCACGCTGGAAGCAAACCCGCTTCCCTGCGCACCTGTTCGTATTCTGGGGCAAGCGCTCCGGTTCCATTTCACAGGAGAAGCACACGTACCACTTGCCGGTGCGGCTGCGCTCTATCGTGCAGGTCTTGATCTTGCCTTTCACGGGACGATGGTAGACCATCTTCACCCTCCCGATCTTGGAGAGGCATACCCGTTGGTCGTGCGTGATGGAAAAGCCGGATTGTGGGAAGGTGAAACTATCGTAGCGCCCAGAGCCTTTAAAACGGGGGTAGCCTGGTTTCTCACCGGCCTTCCAGCGGCGGAAGAAGGCTTTGAAGGCCAGATCGACACGCACCGCGACGTTCTGAAGCACCTGGGAGTGGACTCCTTTGAGCGAGGGGCGTTCAGTTTTCAGGACCGAAAAGGTTTCTTGTTGCTGATAGAGCGAGAGAGATTTCCCCTCTTGCTCCCAGGCGTCCCGACGCTTCTCAAGCAGATGATTATACAGCCAGCGGCACGCTTCAAGGGTGTCATACAAGGCTTTCACCTGCTTTTTCGTCGGATAGATTCGGTACTGAAATGTTTTACGCATATGCAGATTTTAGCACAAATTAGAACATGTGTTAACAGAAGGGTGCGAGGCCATTCATCCCCGTGGCTCAAGCCAGGGGCCTTCTGGCCGCACATCGTAAAGCGGCATGCGATCAGCCTCCGCCAGTTGCTTTGTGCGCGCGATCATGCGCTGGAGACGGGCCTGCTCATCAGCGACCAGGCGCTCCTGAGCCGCGACGCGCTGGTGCAGCAGCGCCTCAAGCGTCTGCGCGTCATGCGCCCGCAGGAGCCGCGCGATCTCTTCCAGGGCAAAACCGCAGTCTTTGAGCGCCAGAATGCGCACGACCTCGACCAGTTGTCCGATATCGTAGAGGCGATAGCCGCTCTCAGGATCAACCTGTGCCGGGCGCAACACCCCAGGCGCATCATAATGCCGCAGGGTTTTCACCGACACCTGGCTCAGACACGCAAATTCTCCAATCTTGAGCATCATCCTCTCGCTTTCTCCGCTTCAGCGTTCTAGAAGGCTTACCTCCTCAGAGAGCTTACATCCTCCCCTTATGGGAGAGTCAAGAGGGAAACTCTTTGCTCTTTACCATCTTTCCTCTTCAGAACAATCTTTTCCCATTGGTTTCAGGCGGCCAGAGTACTCTGGCCGCCTTCGCTCCTGTCCTTACTCGATCCTCACGCCAACCCGGCTCTCAAGCGTGCCGCCAGCACAGCAATCCAGGTCCAGGCGATTACTACCGCGCCCGTAAAGGCCAGCGTAAGGATGACCAGGGCAGCCCCGTTCTGCTGGAACCCGGTGGCAATACCGACGAAAGCCGCCAGGAAGAACACGCCGGTAGCGACCGAGTACGCCGCCCAGCCCCATTGCCGCCTGCCAGCAAAGCGACGGGCAAACACGAAACACGCTGCGATCAACCCAAGAAAGCCCAGCCCACCGCTGATGGTATGCACGATGCCGTGCCAGCTTATAATGTGAGCGTCCATGGGCGTTCCCGGCGGGAAGCCGAGGCCGGGATCGGCGGTGAAGAAGCCAGCGCCAATCAGACCCAGGCCGTAGACGATGAGCAGCAGCGGTCCCCAGGTTCCACCCGTGCTCCCCCGGAGCGCGCGCCGCATCCCCACCGCGCAGGCGATGACCAGCAGGCCGGTCACGATGAAATTGGTGATCTGAATCCATCCCAGGTCTCCCAGGCTCATCTGCGACAGATCGTTGCGCGTCGGATCGAAGCCGGGCCGGATGAGGATCTGGAGGACACCTACGGCGATATAGAGCGGACCGGCGATCATGCCGCAAGCTAGCAGCGCTCTGGTACGCCGGGTTCGCGCATCGGTGCTTTGCCCCGTCTGAACGAATGTAATAGAGGTACGGTCTTCTGACATGCTCTTTTGCATTATCTATTCTTCCTTTCATTGGTAACAGGATCATCCATCCTGGATGAAACGCAGCAGTTTGCAGACAACAAACCGTCCATGTTGAAACTCCATTCTGAGATGTACATCAGAAGCGCGGTGGCCCCTGGTGGATCCGCTGGCGCACCTGCTCAAACGTCTCCAGGGGATCAAAGCCCTCCACCCACCAGGTAGCCCCTGCCCGGGCGAATGCAGCCACCCGCGCTCTATACTGTGCGGGGTCTTGCCCGCCGGTCGATCCAGAGGCAACTACATCAAAAGGTGTAGCTGCCGTCCGCCGGGCCTGGATAGAGGCAAGGATCTCACGGAAATCCTCTGGAGTAAGGGCGTGGGAGAGCCTCTGGGGAAAGACCCCATCGAACTGAGCCGCGCGACGAAACGGCTTTGTGTGCGGCCAGTTGCCCGCGACCCAGATCGGGATGCGCGGCTGTTGCAGCGGTTTGGGCAGAAATTGCCCCCGGCTGAGTCGATAATACTGCCCCTGGTAACTGAACTCTTCCCCGCTCCACAGGCCCATCAGGACCGCAAGTCCCTCATCGAGCATCTTTCCATGAACCCGCTCATCGGTTGGCTCACCGAAGTTTTGATACTCTCCAAAGAAGTTGGTGCCCAGGCCCACCCCCAGGATCAGGCGCCCTCCTGAGAGATGGTCGAGCGTGACAGTTTCGCGTGCCAGCATCCAGGGACGACGGCGTGGCACTGGCGTGACCATCGTGCCGAGCTTGATATATCTGGTGCGCAGCGCAACAGCAGCCAGCAGCATCCAGGGATCAGCGATTGCCACAGGTTGTGGTAATCCCGCCTGATGGTAGTTGAGGTGGTCCCAGACAAAGAACCCATCCCACCCTGCCTCCTCGGCTTCATGGGCCAGGCCCGCCACCAGGTGTGGATTGCTGAAAGGGCCAAAGGGGGGAAGGTCGAGGGCAAATTGCATAGGAATGCTCCTTTCTTATCTTTGATGATCGGCAAGCACTTCGGTAATCATCCGGCGGGCGGTGGCGGCGAACACGGGATTGGTGTCCTGATAATAGGGCAGGGCAATCAGTCCAATAGACAGCGCCCAGCCGCGCCCTCGCGCCCAGGTCGCCTCATCGACCGGCAGCGCGGCGCGCAAGACCTCTCGCGTGGGGGAAGAGAGAAAGCTCCACCCCACGATCAAGTCGCAGGCGGGATCGCCCACCCCCAGCCCCTCCCAGTCGATGACGGCGCTGATCCTGCCACGCCGGACCAGCAGATTCCCTGGGAGCAGGTCTCCGTGGGTCCAGACGGGCGGGCCGTGCCAGGCCGGCGCCTGCAAAGCCGCCTCCCAGGCCGCAGTCACAGCGTCGGTATCGACCATGCCGGAAAGTTCGGCGATGGCCGCGCGCACGGGAGCGTCTCTCGTGGAGAGCGGCACGCCGCGCGAAGAGGCCGGGGGCGAAGGGGCTGACCAGTTCATAGGATCGATCCGGTGCAGCGCAGTGATGAAACGCGCCAGATCACGCGCCGCCTGGCCGAGATCGATGCCGCATCCCTGTTCCGCGTTCTCGCCTGCGAGCCAGCGATAGACCGACCAGGACCAGGGATAGCCCTCGCCAGGCCGCCCTTTGGCGAGCGGGACAGGGATAGCAAGCGGCAGATGTGGAGCCAGTCTGGGCACCCACAGGTGCTCTTTTTCTAGTGGCCCGGTCGCCCCTTCGATGCGGGGGAGGCGCACAGCCATGTCGGGGCCGAGTCGATAGATTGCGTTATTCGTTCCAGCGGACGGGACCGGATCAATCGGTTGGTCCGCCCATTGCGGGAATTGGGCCGCGAGTAACCGGCGCACGAGCGCGATATCAATGTCCACTTCGTGGACATGCATTTTTCCCACAATATTCTCCTCTTCTGGTTTCCGAGCAGAGAAAATGCTGATTGGTCGAATATCACTTCTGACCTCACGAGCCTCCTGGCTCATTGCTGATGCCGTAAGCATAGACGACATCTGGTGGTAGTGTGATCTACCAAAAGTGGTAATCCGCGCCGTCTCGATGGGAGTATTCTGGTGAGGGGAGATGAGGCCGGGGAGTGTCAGAAGGAAACAGGTCTGATGTCAGCCGCTCTGAATTGGATGTATGATCGTGAGATTTCGTATTGCAAAAGGCAAATTGGAGGCAGAGGCCCTGCACACTTTGAGCAGGCATCAGCCCGAAGGCAGCAAACCGGGCTGATCCAGGAATGCCAGAGCGTCCAGGAGTACCTGGCTCATCGAGGACGAACCGGAACCTGCACCCAGTATCTCCAGCTCGGAGGTACGCAGCGCCGCCGCAGCCAGAGAAATTGTTGGTCCCGCCATTTCCCCGATCTGCACCAGACGAACGCGCTGTCTGGCAAGGGAAAGTTCGCGCGGAATAAGCGTTTCAAGGAGCAGTTCAGTTGGATGGCCCCACACAAAATCAAGGATGATCTGGTATCCTGACGCTCCTGCTTCCTGTTTGAAGGCTTCGACCACATTGGCGTCGGATTGTTTGAGATCAATCACGGCATCTGCTCCCAGGTCACGAAGTTTCGCAAGCTGCACAGCGTCGCGCCCGGTACCAATCACTCGTTTTGCGCCAAGCAGCCTGGCAACCTGGACGGCGAGTTTCCCGGCAAAGCCTGTCGCGCCATTGATCAGCACCGTCTCGCCTGCTTGAAGCTTTGCGCTCCACTTGAGAGGGAAAAGCGGGTTTTCCGTGGATCCGCAGTTCATACTGCTGAGCGTCTTCAGACCAGATAAGGACATGCAGCGATGGTCTGGGCATAGCGTCCTTTCATTCCCATTGGATATCTCATCTTCAATTTCCCACAGGCAGAAGTATAACACAAGACTCGGCGAGCAGCGCCGTGATCGTCTCATCCCGACAGGAAAAACGGCCTGTTGACCTGGCCCTGGGTCAACAATCTCCTCCTTGTTCTTTCACGAAAAATCAGCTAAGATGGGACCTGAATACGGCCCGGTATCGTACTGAGCCCGGGTGGTGATCTGACTCCCCCGCAGACAAGGAGGCCCGCTATGCATCATTTGCCGATCAGAACACCTGATAGCTACACTGACGACCTGCCTGCCCAACTCATGCCACTGATTGGTCGCTCGCGGGAAATGGCTGAGGTAAGCGCACTACTCTCTAATCCATTCTGCCGCCTGGTGACGCTCGTTGGGCCAGGGGGAATCGGCAAGACCCGGCTGGCAATGGAAGTCGCCTCACTCCATCGCGCTTCCTTCCCCAACGGTGTCTTTTGGGTGCCGCTCGCCGCACTCTCACGGGCCGACGACCTGCTGCCAGCCATTGCCGAAGCCATGCCGTTTCGTTTTCAGCAGGACCAGCGCAGCCCTCGTGAGCAATTTTTGGCGTATCTGCGCGAGAAGCACGAGCTGCGTGTGCTGCTGGTGCTGGATAATCTGGAGCATCTGCTGGAGGGCGTTGATCTCGTTTCTGACATCCTGACCGCCACTACTGGCCTGAAAATCCTGGCGACCTCTCGTGAGACGCTCAACCTCCAGGAAGAATGGATCAGGCCGATCTCCGGCCTCAGCTATCCCGAACGAGAAGAGGGCAAAGTCCCTGGCGATTACAGCGCGGTGCAGTTGTTTGTGGATCGGGCACGCCGCATACGGAGTGATTTCGACCTGGCCGAAGACGAGCGGGGAGTGATGGACATCTGCCGGCTGGTGGAGGGAATGCCACTGGGCATCGAACTGGCGGTGAGCTGGCTCTCGACGCTCCGCCCCATCGACATCGCCCAGGAACTCCAACGCAATCTCGATCTGCTGGCGACTCGTTCGCGCAACCTGCCAGAGCGCCACCGCAGCATGCGCTCCGTGTTGAGCCACTCCTGGCAGCGGCTCGGTGAAAAGGAACGCGCGGTCTTTCAGCGCGTGTCCGTTTTTCGCGGCGGATTTAGCCGCGAGGCGGCCCGGGTCGTGGCCGAGGCAGACCTTTCGACACTCGCCAGGCTGATCGACCAATCGCTGGTGCGTAGAGCAGCGTCGGGACGCTACCAGGTCCATGAACTGCTGCGCCAGTACGGCGAGCAACACCTGGAGGCGTCTGGTGAAGCAGGGGCGGTCCAGCAGGCCTACATCGACTACTATCTTGGTCTGCTGCACCGCCTTGAGCGCGACATCAAAACGTACCGGCAGATCGCAGCCTTAGACGCTATAGAAGCGGACTTTGAGAACATCCGCCGCGCCTGGTACCTGGCCGTCGAGCAGGGACATGTTGAAGCTCTTTCAGGGGCCGTCGAAAGCCTGCACTTGTTCGCAGATATGCACGGACGCTATCACGAAATCGCGGCATTGCTTCAGGCCGCGATCCAGCGGTTTTCATCCTCTCCTCCGCCGCAGCACCTTCCCGCACTCCGCCGCATACAGGCGCGGCTGGCGCGGCTGATTTTGCTGGGCAGTTTGCACATCGAAGAGGATCTGCGCGCCCAGATAGACGCCTGCCTGGCGACGGCACGCGCACAAAAGGATCAGGCAGAGATCGGTTTCTGCCTCCTCGTTTCGGCGTTGCTCGCCGTCTGGGAGGTGGAAGAGAAACGCCCACATATCCACGCCAGGGCGGCGAAGCTTTTTCAGGAAAGCGCGGCGGTGTTCGAAGCGTTGGAAGATCCTTTCTACCAGGCAGAAACGCTGTCCTGGCTGGCGCTGGGAGTCCCGCAGACCTCCGCGGAACAGCAGCGGCTGTTCCAGCGGAGCCTTGACCTGCGGCGCACCATTGGGGATCGCAGCGGCATGGCCTGGATCACCCTCTGTCTGACCGATGTTACGCTCGCGCAACTGGATTACCCCGCATGTGAGAGGTACGCGCGGGAGGGGCTTGAGATGATGCGCGAAATCGGCAACGTGAAGGGCATCCTGCATGCTCTGTTTGAACTGGCGGAAGTGGTGCTGTTGAAGGGTGAGCTGGAAGAGGCACATATGCTCGCCGAAGAGATGCGCGACCTGGCCGAAGAAACCAATAACCTCGACAGCAAATTGCTCTCGGCAAGTTTGCTGGCGTTTTTGCTCTGCGTGAAGGACGAAGCTTATTCTGAAGGCGCAGCACTGGTGAGGAGGCAGCAAGCGCTCTCGCAGGAGCCGTTCCTGGGCAGCTACCACGAACTGAACGTGCATTGGGGGCAGGCAATAGCTGACTGCGGGCTGGGTCAGTATGACGCCGCACGGCGGAGTTACCCGGCGCTCTTTTCGGGGAGACGCGACGATCCCGGCCCGGCGACGATCTGCCTGGCCCTGGAAGCCATCGCACGCGCCCATGAAGGGATGTTAGAAGCGGCTACCGAACTGCTGAGCCTGGCGTTTCAACAACCCACCTGGGCAAGCGGATGGCTGCATCGCTGGTCAAAGGTGGAACGTGTGCGTGCCGAGCTGGTGCATCAGCTTGGAGAGGAGGCGTATCAGGCCGCCTGGGAACGCGGTAGCGGCCTGGATCTGGAGACCACAATCCGGTCAATCCTGGGTAATGCGGATGAGACCCCCGGCGCGAGCGCGAACCAGGCGCTGCTCGAACCGCTGAGCGCGCGGGAGGTAGAGGTGCTGGGTTTGATTGCTCAGGGCCTTTCCAATCGTGAGATCGCCCGGCGCCTGGTGCTCAGTGTGGGCACCGTCAAGGTCCACACGCGCAACATCTACGGCAAGCTGGGCGTGAGCAGCCGCACGCAGGCGCTTGCCCAGGCTGCCCGTCTCAAACTGCTGTGACGAGACACCGCTGCTTTCCCAACAACAATACCTCCATCGGCAAAGTCAAATTATCACCTTTGGGAGATCCCACTACCACCACATCTCGTCTATGCTTCTCATAGCGTCGATGCGTCCCGAGGCGCTCGATGAAAACCGATGCCGTGGTCAATTTGAGCGTGATTCTGCTTGCGCTCGAATGTGACGGAGGAAGCATAAGACAAAAGGAGAACTTCATGAGAAAAGTCTGCCTCGGTATGAATATCACCCTGGACGGGTATGTAGCCGGGCCAAACGGAGAACTCGACTGGGCTTTTCGTACGATGAGTCCCGATATGGGAGAGTGGATCACCGGCCTCCTGCGCGGAGTCGATACCATCCTGCTCGGCCACACCACCTACTTGCAGCAAGCAGCACCATGGCCGTCACAGACCAGTGAGATGACTGCCCTGCTGAATAGCCACACCAAGATCGTCTTCTCCTCCCGGCTCACCACGCTGGAGTGGCGAAATTCCCGCTTAGCAACCGCCAGCGCGGCGGAAGAGATCGCACACCTGAAACAGCAAGCCGGGAAGAATATCCTGGTGGGGGGCGGCGCGATGCTTGCCCGGTCCCTTGCACGTACAGGTCTCATCGACGAGTACCATCTGGTAGTGCATCCTGTCGTGCTTGGGAGCGGCAAGCCTCTCTTCAAAGATCTGCCTCATTCGCTCAGTCTGAAGGTGCTGAGTGCGAAGACCTTCGCGTTGGGAGCCATCGGCCTCACCTACCTGCCCGCCTGAAAAAGGCTCTCTTGTGTCTGGTAAAAAGGCTGCTGACCTGGATGGAGCGCCTGCCGGTACCCGGGTGCGGGGAGAATCCGCGCCTGGATATGCTCTCTGCCTGGACTTTGCTCCTGAGCGGGCAGTGCGGCCTGGAAGCAGTCGCGGCACGGGTAGAGACCCTTGAACAGCGATGGAGCGGGATCTGCTCTCGTTTTGTGAAGAAGAAGACACGCCGCGCATCATCCACGGGGCCGGCCTTCCTGACCAGAGCGAGTACGAACAGGCACCCGGCACCAGACCGAGCACCGAGCGCCTGTTCAGCATAGTGGTCTCAGGAGGGTTTCGTCACCGTTTGTACGGGTGTCCGGGTCTGCTGCCACAGGGCCAGGGCGCGCTGAAAGTAGTCCTCGGCCTCTGCATAGTCTCTCTGCCTGGTATACAGGTCGGCGAGGGAGTGCGGCAGGAGTACCTGGAAGGTTGGATCAATCGACCTGTTTTGCGACAATGGGGAGCAGGAGCGCAATGGCCTGCGTGTAGCGCTGCTGTTTTTTGTGCAGGAGCGCCAGACCAGGCAGGGTAGCAATGACCTCAGGATGAGATGGGCCGAGTACCTGCTCCTGGATCGCGCGGGCGCGTTCGTAGCAGGTCTGGGCCTGGCCGTCCTTGCCTTGCTGCGCGTAGCAGTCGGCCAGGTCGAGTAGCGAGCGTGTCCATTGCGGGCGCATGGCGATTGGGTAGAGTTCGTACAGGCGATGAGAGCGGCCAGAAAGCGCGGCTGCCTGCCTGTAGCGCCCCTGAGTTGCGAGATAGCCGGCGAGCTTCATCTGGAGCGCAGCCATCTCGGAGGCGCTACTTGCGTCCCAGGCTTCCGTTCCCTGCTCCTCCTCCAGACAGTGAAGTACAGTCAACGCATGAGGTAGGAGTTGCTCACATGTTGTCCGCATGCTCACGCGGGTTGACAGAACCGACTCGCTGATGAGGCGCAGTGCCTGACGTGCCCGGTATCTGCGGGTTGGAACATCCAGGTGGTGTCTGAGTACCATCTGCACCAGGCGATGCATACTCAACGTTT
>DATGLE010000140.1:0-42688 GCA_035294325.1 Ktedonobacteraceae bacterium
GAGTGCGAAGAGTCCGACAAGCGCGATCAGGTATACGAACAGGATAGCGAGCACGCGCGGCACGAAGCGCTCCAGCCAGGTGACGGCAGGAGCGAGCGCGAAGGCGAGCAGTGCAGCAATTATCACCATGAGCAGGGTTTTTGCGACGTGTTGGGCTATGAGCAGGATCAGGTAGACCACCCCGGCCCAGGCCAGAATCGCAATAGGGATATCGCGCCGCCGCGCCCACTTCGCTGCCTCGGCAGCCGGATCCCCGGCCTGCGCTGGCTCCTCTTCCTCCTCACCGACTGCCTGGAGCGCCGCTGATCCGTTACGGCGCTTGCCTCTATTGAGAAGCGGGCGTGTACTGAGAAGCGGGCGCGTGCGGTTTCCCAACGGGGAAAGCCATCTTCTACGTGATGGCTGTGGGGTATGAGAAGTCTGCGTGTTGTTGTCTGTGATCCCCGCTGCCTGCGCCGGTGCATGTGTCCCTGTGTCGGGCGCTTCGCCGTGCTGATGCTCCTGTGAGTGTTCCTGCATGCTGTCTCTCTCCTCCTGAAAAGGACTACCTCCCTTTTCGTGACTATCTTATCATGTCATACAAGGCAAAGAAAGCTGACCAATGTCTGAAGGTGGAACATCCTTTTCGTTGGTCGTATAATGCTTATTATTATTACGGTCTGGAGGAAATGTAGATCCAACTGTCCGTGCATAGCGGCGCGATTCACCGCGCTTGGAAAAGTGAATTAAGAGTAAAACGAGCGCGATCAATCGCGCCACTATGCAGGGTAAGTCTGATACCTGGCGTCTCGCTCTCCTGGGCCGGGCGTTCGCGCGGCTCTGCCACACAACCAGCTGGATAAAGCGAGTGTCGCAGGCGCTCGCCACAGTGCGTTAGCAGCTTTTGACAGCTTTTGTACATAGCTTTTCGTAGCGCATCAGGAACATCCTCTAGAAATGGATCTCTGATGATCGCCAGATATATGAGGAACAGGCTCAACAGGTATACTGCCCGGCTTTCATTACGTATAGCCTGTCAACTGCTGCTGGCATGCTGCCTCGGCATGACGTTATGTATTTTCCTCTTCACTGCTCGTTCCACGCAGAACAGGGTTTATGCTGCGGCGTCCGCGTATCACGTGAGTATGCAGGTAGATCTGGGGTTTAATAGCATCTTCCGCCCCGGTTACTGGATGCCCGTCCATGTGAGCCTGGTCAACAGCGGCGCTGGCTTTCATGGCTCCCTGGCCCTGCGTGTCGTCCTGGGTGCCCCCGGATCGGACGTGAACCAGGTTACGCCCTGGAGTTTTGGGCAGCCCGTAACGCTCGCGAAAGGTGCACATCAGCAGATAACGCTCTATGTGCCCGTCTTTCCCCCTGGTAATGCAACCTTCCAGGGGATCCTGGCAACCTTGCGTGACGAACACGGGAAGGCGGTTGTGCAGCAAACGGTAAACGTAGATCCTGGCAATGAGGTCTCACCAGGCTATCTCTTCGTTGGCACGCTCGCCGACCCCGGCACCGACTTCAATGCTATCGATGGGATGTTTCTGCCAGGCCAGGCCGGCTTTCTCACGCTTACTGCCCTGGACCCGGCTACGCTGCCGGCGCTGGAAGCCGCGCTTGAGAACTTCGATATCATCGTGCTGGATGATTTCAACACCGCCGCGCTCCATCCCGACCAGCTTCTAGCCTTGCAGACCTGGGTCAACAGGGGCGGCATCCTGATCGAAGTTGGCGGACCATCGTGGAAACGCACGCTTGGCGCCCTCCCTGGCGCTCTGCTTCCAGTAAAGATCCAGGGTACGCGTACACTCGCGCCGGGCACGCGTATCCTGTCTCCAAAGGATCCACTGGCGCAGGACGAGAATCTCCAGGAGCTAAGCGAGGCGCTGCCGGGAGCAGTGACGGTGAACGCGGCAGCCGTGCAGGCACAGCCCTTGTTCTCACAGTCGGAAACCGTGCTCTCAGCCGGAGGTATTCCCCTCTTCGTGCAGGCGCACCAGGGCCAGGGCGTTATCTGCTATCTCGGCCTCGATCCCGCCTCTCCACCGCTGACGCAGTGGTATGGATCTTCCTCGCTCTGGAGAATGGTACTCACCTATGCCCTCGGCGATAACTTGCTCATCGCCAGCGCGGAGCAGAGCTACAGCACCGGGCCGGGACAGTTGCTCACGCGCGGGGGCGTGCTCAATATGCTGGTGCCGGGAACGCTGCCAGGGCCTTATGTGCTGATCCTCTGTCTCTGCGGTTACGCTTTGATCCTCGGTCCCCTGCGCCTGTTCATCGTCAAACGCCTCAAGCATGCAAAATGGTGGTGGCCGCTGCTCCTCTTAATGGGGATAATTGTTATCTATACTCCTGTAGCTTATGGACTGGCATCTTACGAAAGAAGCGCCTCGATCATCGATACCAGCGTCTCGCTGATCCAGATGAACCAGGATGGCTCGTCGGCGCATATTACAACCTATTCGGGTATCTATGTTCCCACCGCCGGCGATTTTACGCTGAACCTGCCCGGCGCGCGCCTGACCGAGCCGATCTCTCAGCAGTACATGCCGAACACCCCTAAACCTCATTCCAAAAAAGTCATCGATATGCCAGCGAGCGTGAACGCAGGAGCGAACTCGACGCAGTTGACGATGCCGAGGCTGGGCGCGTGGTCGTTGCACGATCTCGTTTCCGAGCAGGATGTGCGCTTACCCGGAGCGATCAGCGCGCATCTCTCCCTGCGCGATGGCAGGCTGGTCGGTACGATCTCCAATACGCTCGGTACATCTTTCAGCGACCTCTATGTGCTGCTGCCTCACCAGATTGCCGCACTTGGCAATCTCCGAGCTGGAGAGACGCGGCAGATCGATCTGCCGCTCACCGTTGTGCCATCGCCCTCCGAGCATACCCTGGCCGACGATATTGCCGCGCAGGGTGGCCTGCCGGCCTCCTATTTCCCCTATTTGCAGCGGCAAAGCCCCTCGACGGATTTTCAGCGCCATATGGCTCTACTTTCGGCGTTGGAAGGCGTTGGTTTCAATGTACCCGGCTGCCATGGCTCCTGCAAGACCTATGCCGTGACCGACAGAAATACGATCTATGTGACCGGGGGCCGTGTCCCCAACCCCGGCATGAATACCGCTGAACCCTTGCTGGTTCCGGGGGCGCCCGCGACTCTGATTGGCTGGGCCGACCAGCCCTTGACGGACGGCGTAACCGTCAACGGATGGCATCCCTTCGAACGAAACGAGAGCATGATACAGATGCCGCTCTCGCTTGATTTCAAGAGTAGCTCGCCTATCCCGCCCGATGTCATCACCGGGCATATCGTGGATGTGCAGAGCTACGATGCGGAGATGAGGCTTTCCGGTATCTACGCGATGATTGATGGCAGTATCACCTTTGAGTTCCTCGCTCCCGACGTTTCTGCTGCTCGCGTCCTGACGATCACCCTGCCTGATCTGTGGGCGCATCCTTTCGGGCCGGGATCGGGTTTCCTGACCAGCCATATCCAGGCTCGGGTCTATAACTGGCGCGCCGGCACCTGGGAGACATTGACATTGCACCAGGATGATACGCTGGATCCACTGGATCCGAGTGCGTATATTGGGCCGAGCGGGCGCGTTCTGCTGCAAATCATGAATCAGGATAGCTCGCTTGGCAGCCTCTACTTCGGCCCACCTTCGTTGAGCATAGGATGAGAGTTCCTGTCTTGATCCTCGCCTATCGGCCTGTGCCCTGTGGAAAAATGGTATCATAAAGCATGTTTGATAGCTCCTTAGCGGGCTATGCTTGCTCGCACCTGCGGCGCTCGCCTTCTGTATGTGGATGTGGAGGGCAGGCGCGGAGCGCCTGCCCTCCACATCCACATACACCTCTTGCGCGGCAGGGCCATGCGAACGCTGAGAAACAGTTGAATCTAAAGAATGAAATGTCTCGTTCTATCTAGAAAGGCAGCTATTGTATGCGAATGATAAGTTATCGCACCGGCGCTCAGGAGCCGTGGCAGGCCGGTATTGAGCAGGACGGGCGCGTCGTCGCGGCCAGCACCGTACACAACTTTGGGAATCAGGCGCCAACCGTGCGTGCGCTGCTCGAAGCCGGTCCCACGAGCGTTGAGGCCGCGCTTGCCAGTGCGCGAAAAGTATTTCAGGCCGGCGGGCAGGCGGTGCTCTCGCTTGACGCCGTAGAGGTCGGGCCGCCGGTCCCCGATCCCGATAAAATTATTTGCCTGGGCCTCAATTACGCCGACCATGCCGCCGAGTCAAACATGGCGATCCCCGAGGCGCCGGTGCTCTTTGCCAAGTTTCGCAATAGCCTGGTTGGTCCGCGCGATGCGATAGTGCTGCCGCGCGTGAGCAATCAGATCGACTACGAGGCCGAACTGGCTGTGATTATTGGCCGCACCTGCAAAGATGTGGCCGAGAGTGAGGCGTTGAGCTACGTTGCTGGCTACAGCATCATGAACGATGTCAGCGCCAGGGACTTGCAGATGCGCACCAGCCAGTGGACGGCCGGTAAGGCGCTCGACACCTTCGCTCCAATGGGACCGGGTATTACGCCGGCCTCAGAAATACCCGATCCCCAGAATCTGATGGTCACAGCGCGCGTAAACGGGCAGGTTTTGCAGCATGCCAGCACAAAACTGATGATCTTCTCGGTTGCCAGGACTATCGCCTTTATCAGTTCGATTATGACGCTGGTGCCCGGCGACATCATCGCCACGGGGACGCCCGCTGGCGTCGGCTTCACGCGCAAGCCGCCAATCTTCCTGCACGATGGCGACGTGGTTGAAATCGAGATCGAGAAGATCGGCACCATCGTGAACAGAGTGGTCGGCCCCCGCTAGGAAGTTTGGCGAGCACGTCATTCTGAGCGGCAGCGCGAGGTGACGTGCTCGGACTTGACTGTTAATGTGCCTGTAAGTTTTGGGAGGAGAGCATGCCTGATCGTGGTAGTAAAATTCGCTTCGGTTTAACCCTGCCCAATCGCGGTGTCATCATTGGCGCCACGACTGTCGAGGAGATGTATACATTGGCACAGCAAGCCGACGAAGCTGGCTGGGATTCGGTGTGGGTGGGCGACTCTATTTTTGCCAAGCCGAGGTTAGATGCGCTCGTCCTGCTGGGCGCGCTGGCCGCTCGCACGCGAAGGGTGAAGCTCGGCCCGGCCTGCTTCGCCAGCACACCGCTGCGCAATGCCCTGCTGCTGGCCTACCAGTGGTGCAGCCTGGATTTTCTCTCCGGCGGGCGCACGATCTTTGTGGCCTGCCAGGGAGCGCCGGGACAGGGCGGCGGCAACTTTGAGCAGGAGTTCGCGGCCTTTCAAGTTGAGCCGGCAACGCGCATGCGGCGCATGGAAGAGGCCATCGAGATCCTGCGCCTCACCTCTTCACAGGAGCATGTCAGTTTTCAGGGCCAGTACAATCGCTTCGATGATATCACCGTGCTGCCGCGCCCGGTGCAGCAGCCCATCCCGATCTGGGTAACGGCGAACCCATTGCCGCAGTATCCGAAGATGGCTGAGCGCGCCTTAAGACGCGTCGCGAAGTACGGCGACGGCTGGATGACAACCGGCAATACGCCGCAATCCTTCGCCGAACATCTCGCGGCCATCCGGCGTTACGCACAGGAGGAGGGACGCGATCCTGGCGCCGATTTCGAGGCGTGCCTGTATTATAACATCAACGTGAACGAGGACCGCGAGGCAGCTTATCAGGAGAGCAAGAAGTTCCTGGATACGTATTACTCCGTGGACTACCCGCGTGACTACCTGGAGAACTGGGTAGCGCTCGGCTCGCCTCAGGAGTGTATCGAGCGTTTGCGGTCCTTTATCGATGCCGGCGCGACCACCATCACTCTGCGCCTGGTCGGCTATGACCAGAAACGCCAGTTCGAGCGCGTTACTAACGAAGTATTGAGCGCGTTTGCATAGATTCCCTTCGCCGCCGGCGCCGAGTCGTCCGGCAAAGAGAGGAGCAAGTTATGATTACCCGTTTCGATCATACCGTGATTGCCGTGCGTGATCTCGACGCGGCCATCAGTGCTTACCGCGCGCTTGGCTTCGAGGTCAACCCGGGTGGACGCCATACGGGGATGGGCACCTACAACGCCATCATTCGCTTCGGTCTGGATTATATCGAGCTGCTTTCGGTCTACGATAGGGCCGAGGCCGAGCGGGGACGGGGGTTGGCCGGCAAGACGCTGCTCGAATTTTTCGAGAAGCAGGAGGGGGGCCTGGTCGGCTACGCGCTGGCTACCGACGATATCCAGCAGGAGGCCGAGCGCTTCCGCAGCGCGGGGCTGGGAGCGGCGGAGCCGTTCGCTATGCAGCGCATGCGGCCCGACGGACATCTCCTCTCCTGGAGCCTGCTTGTGCCGGGCGGAGTATCCTGGCGGCGGCGCTGGCCCTTCTTTATCCACTGGGATGTTCCCGACGAGCAGCGGCTCGCCTGGGAGAAGCCGGGCGCGCACGCTAACGGCGCCGCCAGGTGGGCTGGCATCTCCGTCGGTGTGCATGACCTGGAGAGCGCCGTCGATCTTTACCAGCGTCAGATCGGCCTGGCGCTGGCGCAAAGGGACGATGTTCCTGCCCTTGCCGCGCGCCGCGCCACGTTCCACCTCGGATCCTCCAGCATCGATCTGCTGACGCCAATGGGCGAGGGGCCGGTGCAGCGCATGCTCGCCACTGTTGGCGAGGGACCGTTCGAGGTGCGGCTGGCGGTCAAGGATCTCAACCAGACGCGGGCATTTTTGATGCAGCACGGCATACACTTCACCCCGGCGCCAACCAGCATGGATGCGCTGCTGCTCTCGCCCGATCAGGCCGCCGGCGCACGCATTGTCCTGGCACAGCAGAGCAATATGTAACAACAAATTATCGAGAGGGATACTATGTCACAGGCAACGGCGATTCGCAATGTGTGCATCTTCGACGGAGAGCGCATCCTTCAGCGCGGGACCGTCGTTTTTCAGGATGGCGTGATTACGGCGGTGGGCGATGAGAGCGCCATTCCGTCCGGCGCGCAGGTCATCGATGGGGAGGGGCAAACGCTGCTCCCCGGCCTCATCGATGCCCATACGCACGTCTGGGGCGAGGCTTTGAAGCAGGCGCTCATCTTCGGCGTTACCACCGAGTTGGATATGTTCATGGATCAGAACCTCGCGCGCCAGATTAAAGAGCAGCAGGCCGCCGGTGGGGGACTGGACATGGCCGACCTGCGCTCAGCCGGGACTGCTGTCACCGCGCCCGGCGGTCATTGCACCGAGTACGGTATCCCTATCCCTACGATCACTGCACCGGAGGAGGCGCAGGATTTCGTCGATGCGCGCATCGCGGAAGGCTCCGACTATATCAAGGTCATCTGCGAAGACGGCAAAATCACCGGCCATCCCTTCCCAACGATCAGCCGGGAGACGCTGGCTGCGGTGATCGCGGCGGCGCATAAGCGCGGCAAGCTGGCCGTTGTGCATATCACAACTTACCAGGATGCGCGCGCAGCGATAGCCGCCGGGGCCGATGCGCTGGCCCATCTCTTCGTTGATGAGTTCCCCGACGCTGATTTTGGGCAATTTGTGGCCGGGCATCATGCCTTCGTGATCCCCACGCTCACCGTACTGGAAAGTCTCTGCGGCACGCCGAGCGGCGCATCGCTGAGCACGGACGCTCGCCTCACCCCTTATTTTGAGCCGTGGGATGGCAGCCAGCTACAGGGCGCATTCCCGCGCCGGGCGGGAGCGCAGGTCCAGCCGAACTATGCCGTCGCTCAGGAGGCTGTGCGCCAGCTCAAGGCCGCCGGCGTGCCCATCCTTGCGGGCACGGATGCACCCAATCCCGGTACTCAGCACGGGGTAAGCATCCATCGCGAGCTTGAACTACTTGTTCAGGCCGGCCTGATGCCACTCGAAGCGCTGGCGGCGGCCACCTCCCTTCCTGCCGCAAAATTTGGCCTGCATGACCGGGGCCGCATCGCTGTTGGCCTGCGCGCCGACCTGCTGCTCGTGAGCGGCGATCCAGTGAGCGATATCACGGCCACGCGCGCTATCGCCGGCGTCTGGAAGCGAGGCGTTGCGGCTGACCGCGAAGGATATCGAGCAGCCATCGAGCGGCGGCGCAGCGAAGCGCGCCGCCAGCCGGCTCCCGCCGGCTCAGAATCCGGGCTGGTCAGCGACTTTGAGGACGGCACGATGAGCACGGCTTTTGGCGCCGGCTGGCAGATCCTGGACGATAGCCAGCGCGGCGGAAGCTCAAGAGCCGAGTTCAGAGTGGTCACGGAGGGAGCCGGCGGCGGCAAAGGTTCGCTGCTCATCAGTGGCGAGATTGGCGCACCATCCTGGTTCACAATGGCCGGCGCGATCTTCTTTCCTGGAGCCGCGCCCTGGACACCGGCCAATCTCTCAGCAAAAAAGGGCCTGACCTTCTGGACAAAGGGCGATGGCAAGCCCTACCGCGTCATGCTCTTTGTCGCGGGCTGGCAATCCATGCCCCCCGCTGTAGTCTTCGTCCCCGGCCAGGAGTGGCAGCAGGTGAGCCTCGACTTCTCACAATTTAGCGGCGTGGACGGTAGCAATCTGCTCGGCGTGCTCTTCGCTGCCGGCATGGCAGGTGGTCCTTTCGCCTTTCAGATCGACGACGTGCGCTTCATATAATAACTGGCGACTATCTCTTTTTGCGCTTCCCGAGCTTCGCGATCTTTTTACGCATGGCATTCAGGACCACGGCATCTTCGGGGGCAGTGCCGAAGAGGAAGAGCAGCCCGATGTAGCAGGCAAGGAAAACGGGGATCAGGCCGAGTTGGAAAGGGACGACCTTGTGCAAAATGCGGATGGTGAAATGTACCTCGTGAAGCGCGTAGAGAATGCTGCCGATCAGCAGTGAACTGATGAGCCAGGCAAGGATGGGTTTGAGCGTATCGCGGCGGTATGGCTGCATTTTGAGGAGTACGCGCACCTGGAGCAGCCGCAGCAGATTGACTACGGCCAGCGCTGTGCCCGTCGCAATGGCTACGCCCATCGCACCGTAGCGCGGAGCCAGGATCAGCCCCAGGCCCAGGTTGAGTACAAAGGCGGTGAGCGAGTTGAAGAAAGAAGCTTTCTGATGCCCCGTCATCATGAGCATATAGCCGACGGAGCCGGTTCCGACATTGGTCATATTGCCGAGCGAGAACGCGATGAGCAGCGGCCAGGCCGCGACAAAGGCGGGGCCTGAGATAGCCAGTATCGAAGAGGAGAAGAGAGTTGCCACACCGAAAATAGGCAGACTGAAGGTAATGGCCCATTTCGTAACCACTTTGAACATCTCCGCCAGCTTTGCCGTTTCGCCTCTGGCATGTAATTCGGCAATCGTCGGCGCGAACATGGTATTGAGGGCCGCCAGGGGCATGCCGATAAAGCCGCTAACCTTGAGTGCGGCAGCATATTGTCCGAGGGCCACATCGGAGATAAAGAGCGTCAGGAGCACCGTATCAACTGAATCCAGAACTAGATCCGTCGTATTCGTCAGAAAGTTGGGCACAGCGAAGCCCAACCACTGGCGCATTTCATACCTTTCATGCTCCAGCCTGACGAAACGGGAAATTTTATCGATAAAGAACCAGAGTGCCAGCAGCAGGCTTAGCACTTCATTGACAAACACAACCAGCGTGATGCCGAGCAGACCCGTTGCGCGGAAAAAGAGTATGAGTAGCAAGAGTGAGAAGATCAGCAGGACAGGCAGTGTGAGTTTTTCTGCCAGGACACGCCAGCGGAAGTCCTTGAACCCGGCCAGGCCGGAGGTCCAGATCGATTCCATGCATTGAAGAGGGATGATAGGGGCCATCAGTTGCAGAATCTGGGGCAATTGCGTTGATGTTGAATGTTTGAGGGCGGCCAGCAGTGGTGCGAAGAAAATCATACACAGCGCGCCAACCACGCCCGCAGCCCCCGCGATGAGCGAGCAGAAGATGACGAGGCCGCGCAGCGATGCGGGCTGGTCTTTGCTGCGGTAGATCGACACGTAGCGGACCACAGCATCATCGAGGCCGAGCGTGAACATCGAAGAAAACAGGCTCACCAGCGATAGGCTGAGGGTATATAGCCCGAAGACAGCCGCGCCGAAGCCCCTTTGTATCAGGAGACTGATGCCGTATTTGAGCACCGTGCCCATGATATTACCAAGCCCGACGTAGGCTGCATTGCTTGCCGATCCTGAAATCTCGGAGTTCAAGACCGGAGCCGGCTGGCCCTGTCTGGCCGCGATCCCCGTGAGCACCATCAGGGGGATCGTAGGGCGAGCGTCAAACTCGTCATCCTCGTCGAGACGACTGGTATGGATGGAGGAGGAGAAGGCCGGGCCGCGTGCCGGTCTTGAAGGCTGCGGTTCCTTGACTGGCATCCGCTGGTTTTGCCAGGCCATGATCCCTTTGACTACCATTAGAGGGAGCGTCGGACGCTCTTCAAAGTCGATATCGTCGACGCGCTCCAGGCGAACCGTCGGACACTCTTCGCAATCGGTATCATCAACGGCTCCGTTTCCAGAGCGAGTTATTCCCGGGGGAGGTTGATCTCCTTCTATATCTGGCTTTTGCACTGCCGGCAATTGAAAGTGCGGGGGGATGACCCGCTTGTCCCCCTCGATGCCCGGCGGTACGTTCAACTCGTTGCCTTCAGGATTGTCGCGCAAGATAATCTATCTTTACAGGTAATAATAGGCAGTCTCCAACTGCTGTTGTGGCCGTGGCCTGACGGTGATGCTCTGCTCCAGGCGGTCCGCCAGTGCAATCAACTCTTTGTCAGGCCCGACCAGATTGCGCATGCCGGGGAAGGCATTCACATCGACTGCCACCGGTCCCTGCCCGGTGGTAGTGAAATCGACTCCATAGACCGTCAGACCAAATACGCGCCCCGTTTCCAGCGCGATTTCCCGGATGCGCTCGTCGATTTGTTCTGGCAGCAGTTGAAATTGATCTTTTGGCTGATTTTCCAGAGGGCTGCGCTGTTTTGCCGCGAACAGATGTCCATCGATAACCCATACTTTGGTGTCCCAACCATCACCGCTCATCCACTCCTGCAAAATCACTGCTTCGAGGGGCCATTCCAGCGCTAGCTTCTGTAACTGCTCAACATTGCTCACTTTTGCTATAAGCTCATCATCATCGCTATTCCTGCTTTTGATAATCAAAGGGAAGGAGAGAGTTGCCAGCGATTGCGCGTCTGCGGCCAGGTTTCCCAGGTACGAACAACTCCTGGTTTGAGGCCAGGGCAGCCCGGCCCTTTTCATAAGCTGTGTCATGATAACGCGATCCTGGCAGGCCAGTGTCGCGGCCCAGCTATTGATGACCAGCGCGCCTCGTTGCTCCAACTGGTACGCAAACTTTAAGGTCAGCGGGCCATGAGATTTCAGCAAATAAAGATCGGCCTGCGGAGGCGGCATCTCCCCGGCGCCCTGCTCATGCGCTTGTAGATCGAGCAGCGTCACCCTGTGCCTCACGTTCAGCCCCTGCATAAGTTCGCTAATCAGTGGCAGCGTTTTGTAACGAGGTCTGTCAATAACAATACAGATATGCATTTTTAACCCTCAATGTACCTGTAAGCATTTATTAATCAGAAAGATACTTCCGTAAGTAAAGCAAGGTGGGCGCTTTCCCGGAAGTTATCTCGTATAGCAGAGTACATCTCTCGCGGGGGCCGGGGAAACCGTAGAAGTGCAGAAGCGTGAACGGCAATCCTACTGGCATAGAGGTAGGTAAAAATACTGAAACACCGAGAAACAGGGATACCGGGCAAGAGGAAGCAGGAGCGGGGATGCGTCTTAGAGGGGGAGGAAGAGCGAAACCGTCGATCCCTCCTCTGGAGAGGTATCGATGGTCAGCGTCGCGCCAATCAGCAAAGCGCGTTCGCGCATGCCTACCAGCCCCATGCTTCTCGGGGCATCGTCGGAGGATTCTTTGCTCTGCTCGCGAGCCACGAAGCCTTTGCCATTATCGCAAACAGTCACATGCAGTAGTTTCGGGAGATAGCGCAGTTCTATACTGGCCTGCGTGGCATGAGAATGCCGCCAGATGTTCGATAGAGCCTCCTGCACGATGCGAAAAATCGCGATTTCGGCCTCAGGGGAAAGGGGTTGAGGGGGACCGGAACAGGTAAAAGTGCAGGGGATGCCGCGTGTGGCGGAGCCATCGCTCAGCCACTCCAGCGCGGCGTGCAGGCCGAGATTGTCAAGTATGGAGGGGCGTAAATCCTGGCAGGCCCGCCGCACGCCTTCCAGCGTGTCGTCCGTAAGGCGGCGCAGGTATGCGAACCACTGCAAATATTGCGGTGGCGGGTGTAGTTTCTTAACGGCTTTTTCCATGCCGTCCAGTCCTAAAGACAATGCAATCAGGGATTGCGCTGTATCGTCATGGAGTTCTCGCGCCAGGCGGCGGCGCTCGTCCTCCTGGGCGCGCGTGATTAACGATGCGTAGCTGCTCAGTTGATCGCGGCGCTTGCGCGTATCCCCCAGTTCCTGGAGCGTTCGTTGTAATGCATATGTTTTCACGTTCATGCGCGTATTAATCAGCGCAAGGTAGTAGATGGCGAAAAGCGGGCCGAGAAAGAGCACCCACGTAAATTCAGCCACTCCACTGCCAAAAACATCCATGATGGGCAGCAGCGGCCCCATGCTCAGAATCAAGCCCTGGAAGAACATGGGAGCGGCCAGATATGTTCTCCAGGTCGCGAACTGGTACCTGCGGTTCAACTGTACCAGCATCGGGGCGAAGAAGATAATAATCAGCAGCAGCATGGCGGCAGCGGCTATGGTGGCGCCGAAGACTTCCTTTGTTTCATCCACGCGAACGATGATCCCATATTGGAGATCGCGTGGCGGGCCGGCGATCCATTTATAGATTTTACCGGAGATCAGGACCAGCAGCGCCATGCCCGCAACGCGGTAGCAGGCTTCGGTCCAGGAGAGCAGGCCGCGCAGGGCTGTGTATATCTGGAGAGGAACCTGGGTAATCAATACGGTAATCACGGAGGCAGGCACGTTCGTCAGCACGGCGACGGCCAGATAGATAGGAGCATTGAGATCCAGCAGAAAGACCGGGCGCCAGAGCAGCGGCGCCCGGCGCTGTGTGGACTTCATCCCGGGATCCTCTGTTCGCAGCATATAGCCAAGCAGCGCGCGTCCCGCCAGCGCAAGGAATACAGAAAGCAGTATCAGCTTGGCAACGGTGTGCATACCAAAGGTGGTGGGAGCGAGCTGGTATCTGGTGAGCGCCCAGATGAGCAGCGCGACGCTCAGCGCCAGTGAAAACAGGATTATCAACCGCCGTCCCTGCCGCGTTGCCAGCCATTTAACCATTGTGCGTGTCCTGCAAGGATATTAAGCCCCGGCGCAGCGCCAGTAGAACGGCTTCAGTGCGGGAGTTGACCTGCAATTTAGCGAAGATGCTGGCGAGATGGCTATGGACCGTGCGAATGCTGAGTCCCATGCGCCGGGCAATTTCTTTGTTGGGCAACCCCTGCGCAGCCAGGCGCAGCACCTCGAACTCGCGCTCGCTAAGCGTATCTGGAAGAGCCTGCGCCGAAGCTGCACGTTGGGAGAGTCGCCGCGTTATTTTTTGCACCAGCGATGGATGCAATACCGATCCCCCGGACGCTATGGTACGCACCGCGTTGACCAGTTCCTGACCATGTGCGTTTTTGAGTAGAAAGCCCTTCGCTCCGGCCTCAAGCAGCGCCACCAGATATGGTTCGTCATCATAGGCAGATAGAGCCAGCACAGCAGTTTCAGGACATGTGGCTGTTATCGTATGGGTGGCCTTAATGCCGCCTATGCCTGGCATGGCGATGTCTACGATAGCCACGTCGGGATGCAGTTGCTGCGCGGCGGCAATGGCTTCTTCTCCGGTGACAGCCTCGGCTACCACGCGCATATCCTCCTCCGCGTCCAGCAGACGACGGATGCCTTCGCGCACCAGTGCATGGTCATCAGCGAGCAGTATGCGTATAAAGCGCGCGGTTTTCAAATTTTCTCTATCGGAGGCGATGTTTGTGGTCATGGAGTCTCTTCTTTCTATTCAAGCTGTCCACTCAATTTAATGTTTCTCAGCGTGACATTTAATGTTCCCCATTGTGCCATGCCTGTATTGCCAGGGACAAGCGACTGAGATATTCTTCCTACCGCCGAGCATAGCTGCCCGCAATCCAATCTCAATCAGAACTTTAACATCAGCTTAACCTGTTTTAAGCACTGCGTTAAACTCTGCTTAAACATCAGTGTGTACTCTTTGAGAGGATTGTTAGCCCGACGTGAATGTTGTTGTGCGCCTGTGGCGCACCTTCTGATGAGGAGTCTGGGGCACAGCGCCTGCGGCGCTGTGCCCCAGACTCCTCATCCTGGCGAACCGCGCGGCGGTGAGCGGTGCAGCCTCTCTACGCCTTTGGCGAGTGCAGGATTGGCGATATGTATGGAAGTAGCGACGAAAAAAACATTCTCCGAACTTGTCGATCAGTTTCTTGAGCAGGATTGTTGCTCTGGCGCCGATCTACACGTCACCGATAGAGCATTATTTTCCCGTTTCCGCACTTTCTGGCAGAGTACGAGCGAAGAGACGGCGCATCCGGCTCTGCTCGGCCAGTTCCGCGTTGCCCTGATCGAGCGCGGCTATCGAGCCAGTGGAGGCAAGAGGCCGCGCTGGCATGGCCTGGCGCTGCGGCAGGGAAAGAAAAAAGGCTGAGCGGATCTACATACTGTGCGCGCGACAACTGGGGCAGAGACCGAAGAGAGAGAGCGAATGCCCCTCAATGGAAAAGTTGGTCTGGCGCCCGATAGCCATAAGCTGGTCGGCGGGCAGGCAGACATCAACCTCAACCACGCGGTGGCAGTGCGTGCAGGTCAGGTGGTGATGGTGGTGGTCGGGGCAGATGCGGTAATGATGCGTACCATCGGCGAACTCGATACGATCCAGCAGGCCAGCATTGACCAGCATCTCCACAGAACGATAGACGGTGGCGCGGCCCAGGCGCGGCTCCTTCTGCCGTAATGCCTGCCAGAGATCGTCAACCGTGAAATCGGCACCCTTTGCGGCAAGGGCGATGAGCTGCTCCTCAATGAGCTTACGCGGGCGAGTCCGGCGCTGGCTCGCCTCATCAAATGCTGCACGAATCTTGTCCGATATCACGCTTTTTTCTCTCCTTCTCTTTAGCATGCTTCCCTGTATCTGGCGCTATTGATATATTGTACCATATAGCCCGGACGCGCACCCTACAGTAAAAAATAGGGATTCATCCTGATGACAGTTCGCCTGTTCTTCATTATTGTATGCTTATTGAGAATGTGTCTGATTTCCAGCGTTCTTGCCTGCTCAGACAGGCCGACTGCGCGGCTCCCCGCGCCTGAGATTTCATTTGTAGTGTGAGAACAATGCGCGCAGCGCATTGTTCTCACACTACAAATGAAATAAGGCGAGCGCGCAGGCGCGAGCAAAGGAACTGTTATAGAAAGGTGTGAGTATTACTACTATGACTATTGCGCGTCGCTCTATCTGGACCGGGCTGGCAGCGCTGTCGAGCCTGAGTCTCCTGCTCTTTATCGTCGTGGGGACAGCCTATGCGCATGCGAAAGTAATCAGCGCCACGCCGGCTATCGGATCGACGATTGCGAAGCCGCCCACCAGCGTCAGCGTGCAGACGGCAGAGAATATGAAGCCGGGGCCACAGTTCAGCAATCTCTTCGTCTATGGACCCAACGGCGACCTGATCAGCCAGGGTAACGCCACGATCCCGCTCAACAATCCGCGCGAGATGTCCGTGCCTATCAAGGCCGAGGGGGCAGGCGTGTATGTGGTGCAGTGGAAGACGGTATCGGCAGAGGATGGCGATGCCGCCCAGGGCGCCTTCGTGTTCACCGTTGGCGCCGCCGCAGTCACGACGCCAGCCGCCACGCCCGCGCAGCAGAATTCTGCTCCCGCGACGCCGCCGGGCAATACTGCTTCGCCCGGTACACCGATCTGGGTGCCCGTCGTCGCTGCTATCGTCGCTTTGATTGTTGGCCTCGCCGCCGGACTGGGCATCGGGCGTCGGAGGACTGCCCCTGCGACGCTGCCGCAGGCGAATGGAACCGTTATGCGTGAAGAAGAGGAAAAGAGCAGGAAGCCGTAGTATAGCGAATGGTGCGAAGATATCACATGCAACGTCTCGAATGCAAAATCACTTGACCGCTTCGGGTTTTGCTGGTATATTGCTCCTTGCCAGGAGGCGATTCAGAAAGGGTGTGCTATGATCTGCTTTCTTTACCCTGTCTAGAGGGGACTGCATTATGCGTTTGCATGCACGTCCTTTTTTCTGGTGCCTTTTCGCCGTCGCATGTATAGCCGTGCTGGTCTTCGCCACGCTGCTACAGAGAGATGTGCCTGCTATAATGCAGGTGCATCTCGACCAGCAGCATCCTACAGCATATGGTATGACCACGCTGACAGTACATCTCACCGATCCGCAGGGGCTGCCCATCGATCAGGCGCTCATCGTCTCACATGCTGATATGACGAATATGGTCATGGGCGTGGATCAGAGTTCGGTCAGCGATATTGGGCAGGGGCGTTACCGCGTGCAGCTGCGACTGGATATGGCGGGACCGTGGGCGATCAAAATTACCAGCCATGCGGCCGGCTTTGCCCCCCTCCAACGCACGCTCTTCGTGCAGGTCGTGTGAAGTTCTTTCTCCTCCATTACTATCGAGGCTCCTTGCCGCCCCGGCGGCAAGGAGCCTCGATAGTAATTATCTCCCTTGCCAAAGTTTTATTTTTGTGATAATATATTTTTAGCTTCCTAAAAAATTACTTTGAAGAGACGAAAGAGTATCTTTGAGGAGGGGCAAACCATGCAGGAGCCAATACAGGATCTGACACCACGCATCAGCGATTGTCTCAAGCTCATCTACTCTCTACAAGAGCAGGGCCAGAAGGTCTCGACTTCTGTAGTGAGCGAGCGATTGGGCGTAAGCGATGCCACGGTAACGATGATGTTCAAAGATTTTCATAACGTCGGCTGGGTTGAGTACGTGAAGCATCACGGCGTGCGCCTCACATCGCTGGGCGAGCGCAAGGCGATGGAGGTCATTCGTCATCATCGCCTGCTCGAACTCTATCTTGCGCGCCAGCTTGGCTACACCTGGGATAAGGTTCATGCGGAGGCCGATAAACTGGAGCATGTCATCTCGGAAGAGTTTGAGGACAAAGTGGATCAACTGCTCGGCTATCCTACCGTTGATCCGCATGGCGATCCTATTCCTAGCAAAGATGGCGTCATCGTTGTGCGTAAGGGGCGCAAGCTCTCCGAATTGCAGGAGGGGCAATCGGCGCAGATCCTGCGTGTCAGCGATCAGGATTCCGAGAAATTGTGCTATCTGGGCGAACTGGGACTCTATCCAGAGGTCCATGTGCAGGTTGTCAGGCGCGAGCCGTTTGGCGGGCCGCTGCGTATTCGCGTTGGCGAGGCACCCGCGCAGGCAGAACGCATGATCGGCATGGAGCTGGCCGAGCATATCGTGGTTACAGCGCCACAGACTCAGGAGATTTTACAGTAAATGTAAGCGTGTTTTTGCTGCAAAAATATGTTCGTAAAATTCAATGAAAGATGAAAAATTGAACAGGTGTCTGAGGAGTAAGCGTATGGCGTCACTACCGCGAGTAATGGAAATAGAGAACGAGCGCATTCATGCAAGGGATGTCGCTACTGTCATGGCTGCCCGCGACATCCTGAGCGGGAGCAGCAAGAAAGGCGTGCTGGCCCGTATCCTGCCTTTCCTGGGGCCGGCCTTCATTGCCTGCGTGGCCTATATCGACCCCGGCAACTTCGCGACCAACATCCAGGGCGGCGCGCAGTTCGGCTATACGCTGATCTGGGTAGTGGTTGCCAGCAATTTGATCGCCATGCTGATCCAATCGCTGTCGGCAAAACTGGGCATAGCCACCGGGCATAACCTGGCCGAGCTGTGTCGCCAATATTTTCCCCGCCCGGTAGTATGGGGACTGTGGGTATTAGCTGAACTGGTTGCTATGTCAACCGATCTTGCTGAATTCCTGGGGGCGGCCATCGGCTTTAACCTGCTCTTTCATATCCCTTTACTCGTTGCCGGTATCCTGACAGGTATCACGACCTTCCTCATCCTGGGCCTGCAAAATCATGGCTTCCGCCCGCTTGAGGCCGTAATCACCGCACTGGTGGGCGTTGTTGCCAGCAGCTACCTGGTCGAGACGATACTGGATCGGCCCGACTGGGGCCAGATTGCCTATCATGCTGTGGTGCCGCAATTCAGCGGGACGGACAGCATTTTGCTGGCAGTTGGCATACTGGGCGCGACAGTGATGCCGCACGTCATTTACCTGCATTCATCGTTGACGCAGCATCGCATCACCGTGCAGGGGACGCGCGAGCGGCGCCGTCTCTTCCGCTTCGAGTTGATCGATGTCGTAATCGCGATGGCGCTGGCGGGGCTGGTCAATGTGTTCATGCTGGTGATGGCCTCCGCGACGTTTTTCGCGCATGGTATAAGTAGCGTAGGCACCATCGAGGAGGCGTATCGCACGCTCACGCCCCTGCTCGGAGGCGCGGCCAGCATCATCTTCGCCGTTTCACTGCTGGCCTCCGGGCTGTCATCCTCAACGGTGGGAACGATGGCCGGCCAGGTCGTGATGCAGGGCTTTCTCCATTTCCAGATCCCGGTCTGGCTGCGGCGCCTGCTGACCATGCTGCCCGCCCTGGTCGTGATCGCCCTGGGCTTCGATCCCACACATACGCTGGTCATCAGCCAGGTGGTGCTCAGTTTCGGGCTGCCCTTCGCGCTGGTTCCCCTGGTGATCTTCACGCAGAGGCGCAGCGTCATGAAGGATCTGGTGAACCATCGTATCACGACGCTCGTGGCCTGGCTCGTCACGGCGCTCATTGTCACTCTCAATGTGTATCTGCTCTTCCAGCTTTTCACGTCGCTGTAAGAGTTGTAACAACCAGATTTGGAAAGTGACCTGGTAGAGCAGGTGGGCCTGTCATCCTGAGCGGCAGCGAAGGATGGCAGGCCCGAACGTGTTCGTCACATTTCATTATCGCGCAGCCATTTTCAAGAAACTCCGCGTAGCTGAACATAGTTGTAAATCATAGCAAAAAGTAGGATAATGCCAACCAGATAGCCGGCTTCTTAGAGATAGTAAACCGGAGGGATGGTTCCGATACAGAATAGGTGAGGATAAATGTGGAGTGGCTTTAGCGCAATGCGCGACCTTGAGGCAAGGAGAAAGATATTATGAGACATATAGATGAATTTACCATCCATAGCTTTCGTGGTCTGCGCGACATAAAACTAGAAGGGTTAGGCCAGATCAATCTTCTGGTCGGAGAAAATAATTCAGGGAAAACAAGTATTCTAGAGGCTCTTTCGCTATTTTGTGATCCTCTCAATTGGAGAAAATGGTCCGGTACTCCATCTACGCGCGAGGTAGGAAACTCAGCAAGTTTAAGTGTAAGTGAGCGAGTAACATGGCTATTTCCGCAAAGCGAGAATTATGATGATGATAGTTCATCTTCGGCTGCTCCTAAAATCTGGCTTTCTGCGTTTGGAGGGTTCCCGGTAGAAGAGGTCGTGGCTCACTACGAGCAATTTTCTGAAATGGTACAAGCAAGACCTCTAATAAGGGAGACAGAGCGTGAACTCTTTTATGAAGATAGATACAGGGAAGTAGAAAGTGTTAAGGTAGAGGTTTCGACACTTCTAAGTAAAGCACTACCAAGTCTATTTGATACTAGTCGTGAACTGCACGAAACCTTTATGTTTCCCGCGAGTCGATATTCTCTTCCTCCAGGAAAATCAGGAGTTACTACGCTCCCTGCTCAAATTATAAACCCATCTTCTCATCGTCTCAGTAGCACACCTTCCCAATTATGGACCGATGTCATAAACGCGGAGGCGAAGGAGGAGGCTATTCAGCTATTGCGTTTCTTCGATAATAGCATCCAGGATGTAGATATCATTATTGGTTTTGCAGGACGCCCGACAATTTCCGTAAAGCATAAGGAACTCAAGCGTGCACCTCTAAGTATATTTGGCGACGGTTTACGCCGTATTTTTACTTTAGCAGCGGCTATTCCAAGAGTCAGAGGGGGTTTGCTACTCGTTGATGAGCTAGAATTAGCCATCCATACGAAGGCCCTTGAGAAGAGCTTTGCGTGGCTGGTCAAAGCCTGTGTACAAAATAATATTCAGCTTTTTGCCACAACACATAGCCTGGAAGCAGTAGATGCTTTATTACAAGCCTGCGATGAAACTGTTGACTTGGCTACCTATCGTTTGTTGTTGAATGATGGGCAGATAAGCGTCACAAGGTTCGATAAAGCTTATCTTACTCGGCTAAGACAGGATCTGGGGGTAGAAATAAGATGGTGAGCCTGAAATATTGTATTCTGGGAGTGGAAGGTCCACATGATCAGGCTTTCGTTGGCAAATTACTTGAAATGCGCGGTTTCACAAAGTTTGACGGTCAACATAAAAACATAGATCCTTTCTGGCAGAAATTCATTCCTAGCTATCCTATCCGCGGAAGATTATATGCCCGCCTGGATATGCCCTCAATCTTTGTCTCACACACCCATTCGGTAGCCATCTATCAGGGTGAAGGAACCAACCTCTGCCCAAATTTAATTGATAAGATGAGAACTCATCAGCCATATACGGAAGATATCTATGCATTCGGCTTAATTGTCGATGCTGATGAACATGCACCGAATCAGGTCGCAAAACAAAAAGCCGAAAAATTACGTGTTCTCTTCCCGCTTTTCCCCGAAATAGCTGGTGCTGTCACAATAGAAGAACCCAGAACAGGTATTTATGTTCTGCCTGATAACGTCAGGCCAGGGATACTGGATTCTATTCTTGTTAAGTGCGCTTCTATGGCTTATCCAGATGTTAAAGCAGGAGCTGAGCGTTTTATAGAGAGCATAGATGCAGCCCGTAAAGGCCATTGGGGGCCGTTCGATTCCGAAAAGGCTCTCATTGCCTCTATTGTGAGTGTACTCAGGCCGGGCATGTCTAATACCCCTAGCATTGCTCAGGATGAATGGGTTTGTAATGCGACGCTAAGCAGTGTAAACGAAGTGACACAACTGAGTACATTTCTTGAAAAGTTGCTGGGATTATCTTAAACCAGTCTACAGCCGAAGCAACTATTCCTGATCCTTGTCATGTCCTGGGATGTAGCGTTATTGCCGAAACTATGTTAAGATTCCCTCGAAATCCATGAGCATTGCTTGCGTTCAGGAAGCAGGATGCAGGAATACCCTGCGTTTTACTACGTTTTGAAAGGCAGAGGATGAGTTGGCAACGCACGACAAACGATATGTAATCATAGGTAACGGGGTTGCGGGTACCACCGCGGCGGAGACACTGCGCAAGAACGATCCCAATTGCAGCATTCACCTGCTCACCAATGAGCCTTACCCACTCTATAATCGCGTTTCGCTGCCGCGCTTTTTGCAGGGCGTACTGGCCGAGCAGAAGGTCATGATCCGCAACTTTGAATGGCATGAGCAGCGTAACATTCAACTTATCACGGAAACGCTGGTCACGCGCGTTGATACCGATGAGCGCGTCGTCGAGACCGACAGAGGGCAGCGTCTGCCATATGATGCTCTGCTGGTGGCAAGCGGGGGCTGGGCCAATCCCCTGCGTGTACCGGGGGCCAGCGAGACCAGGCATATCTATAACTTCGTGACGCTGGACGATACCAAAACCATCATCGCCAGGATGCTCGAATCGCGCACCGCCGTCGCCTATGGCGGCAGCTTTATCTCCTACGAGCTGTGCGACGGCTTTGCCATGCGTAAGCTCGATACCACCTGGCTCATGCGCGGCCCCTACTGGCTGCGCTACAGCCTGGACCCGGAGGGCGGTGAGGTGGTGGATAATATCGCCAGGAAATTCGGCGTGGAGGTGATTCACGGCGATGAGATAGAGTCCATCGTCCCCAAAAATGGCGTGCCGAGTTATATCAAGACGAAGAAGGGCCGTGAGATCCAGGCCGATCTGCTGGGCGTTGGCCTGGGCATCACGCTCAACACGCAGTTTCTGGCGGGGACGCCGCTTGAGATACGTAGTGGTGTCGTGGTCAACGAATATCTGGAGACGAACGTGCCGGGGGTGTACGCGGCGGGCGATGTGGCCGAGTTCTTCGATCCGACCATCAATCGGCATCATACGATGGGCACCTGGGATAACGCGATGGCGCACGGGCGCATTGCTGGCGTGAACATGGCCGGCGGGCACCAGCCCTATATAGACGTTCCAACCTATACCAGTCCCCTCTTCGATGTGAATATTGCTGTCATCGGTACAGCGGAGTCGAATAACCCGGAACTGGAGAGCATAGCCAGGCGCGAGCCTGGAGAGAAGGGCAACGATAACTATCGCAAGCTCTTCTTCCGCGAGAACAAACTTGTCGGAGCCATTATGATCGGCAGCCCGAAGGGCCGCAAGAAGCTCGTGGATATCGTCAAAAATCAGGAGACCATTGACAGCGCTGCCGAGCGTGAAGCCCTGCTGACGCTGCGCTAGCCAGGCGCGCCTCTTGACTGAGAGCAGGCTTTCAGGTTATTGTAACAACGATTACCCATAATTGCGGGAGATAATTCGTGGCGCTAAGCTGTATCCACTGTGGGAAAGCCCTGCCGCGAGATGATGCTCGCTTTTGCTCCAACTGTGGGGCGCCGGTTGTGCGTCGCCAGTCGAGCGCGCAGCCATCCTCGTCGCAAGGTCCCGCGACTCCACCACCCGCTGCCCCATCTCAACCGGAGCGCAGGAAGCCAGCGCTGCGTGAGCAGATCGCGCAGCAGCCGCAGGCTCGCTCGATGCAGAGAGGACAGGATGGAGCTGGCGCGAAGAAGACGCCGGAGGTCGGCGAGAGAGAACAGCAAGATCAATCGCCCGTCGCGTGGCCTGCCCCTCTCACGCATATCACGGCTGCGGATCCTCTGGCCCACAGACCGGAGGCGCCGGACAATACTGCGCAGAAAGATTTCCCTTCTCCTGAACAGAAGTCGCACCCGGAGGCGCCTGCCCGCGCCTTGAACGTGAAGATGTGGGAGCCAGAGGCGCAGCCGGTGGACGAATCTGCGGAAGTGGCTGCCATTGAAGATCTGCCTACGCGCGAGGTGGTCGTTGCGCCCGCCGAACGGCCCGCTGCGGAAAAAGATGCCATTGAGAAGCCGCCGGTTACGCCGCCGCTCGCGGCATCTCCCCGGCTGCCGGTATCATCCCCCGGCGCTCCCGTTCGTACCGGGAACCAGAGCCAGCGCGATGATGTAGCGCAGCGCGACACGCTGCTCTTAAACGCTCAGGGAAAGCCTCCTGCGCCTGCATTTCAGAAGCTGCCGCATACCCCGCCTCCATCTTCCCCGGGGTCGCCCCCGCTGCCACCTGCCGGGGGGAGGCGTGCGCTCTGGCTGATTGTCGTGAGCCTGCTGTGTATACTCGTGCTTGGCGGCGTGGGAGCGTGGATCGTGCGCGCCCGGCCTTTCAGCGTCCCCGCAATTACGCAGCCGCAGCAGAGCTTTCAGGATAAGCAGCTTGGCCTTGCTCTGCTCTACCCTGGCGGCTGGACGGTGCAGGTGGATCGCGGCAAGTCTACCGTACATTTCTTTGATAGCAGCCATACCGCCGCTGTCGATATTATGGTGGCGCCTGCCGGTAACAGCGATCTGACGCACTATCTCCAGCAGCAAGCGAGGCAGCACGGCATGATCGGAGCGAAGCCGGGGGCGCCGCTCTCGTTTGCCGGCGTGTCGTGGCAGCGCATTCAAGGCAACGTGCTCCTGCGCGGAGCGAATTATGTCGAGACTATGTTTGCCACCGTGCATAACGATCATTTTGTGGTCCTCACCCAGCTTGCTCACCAGAGTATCTATGCTGCCGAAGAGCAGATGAGCTTTTCTCCCCTGCGCGCGTCGCTGCGATTTGTGTAACGTGAGTTTTCCACTAGGAGTCAGCGCCTCACTATGATATAATAGGCCCGCTGGCTTGCAGCACAAGTTTATTGTTTATTTCAAGGGGAGAGCATTGGGTACGAAGCTGTGCAATAGCGGCATGCACATAGTCATAGACGGAGAATGCAGAAGAAAGGAGAGCGCGCAGTAAGATGGGCTGCGCATAGACACAAAGCTTATGGATGATATTCATTTCGAGCGTCATTTCCGCACGCCATACTCAGAGGGCTACTACATCATGCAGGGCAATGGCTTGCAGAGCAACAATCGACTGGGCACCGTTGATATTCATTTTACCACCTCTGCTGTACACGGAACGCTGATCCTGGAGCGGGAACTTGAAGAGGCCGACCTGACAAAGCTCATCGAGCAGATCGACGAGGATCTCGTGCTCTCTGCCGATATGCCGCGCGATGATTTTCTTGTCAGTGTGTATGTCGGCAAGGATGTTGGCTTCTATAGCGATGAATACTTCGCCGAGGAGAATACCGAACTCGGCGACTTCGACGACGACGAGGGACGATAATACCGAAAAACAGTGCGTAGGCCGCGCGATTGATCACGCCAGATCGACCTGTGAAATACGTTCAGGCGCGATTGATCGCGCAACTCCTAATCTTCTAAGAGGCCGCGCCGCATCGCGTACTTTACGAGTTCGGCGCGGCTGTGTAGATTGAGTTTATCCATGATGTGAGTGCGGTGGGTATCAACGGTCTTGGGGCTAATCACGAGGCGCTCCGCGATCTGGTTGTTGGTGTAGCCCTCCGCCACAAGCTTGAGGATCTCACGCTCGCGCTCGGTCAGGCTGCTATAGCTATCCTTCTCCTCACCGGTGCGCACCCTTTGCAGGTAATCCCCCACCATCACGGATTGCGCCGCTGGTGAAAGATAGAACTGCCCGCTTTGTATGATACGCAGCGCCGAGATGAGGTCGGTGTCGGCAGCTTCTTTGAGCATATAGCCGGAGGCGCCGGCGCGCAGCGCCTGGAAGACGTACTCTTCGTGCTCATGCATCGTCAGGATCAGAACCTTTACATCGGGCAGTTCCTTTTTGATCTGTTTTGTAGCCTCGATGCCATTCATATCTGGCATAGTGATATCCATCAAGATGATATCGGGTTGCAGCCGCTGTGCCTCTTGCAATGCCTGGCGACCATCCTGGGCCTCACCAACTACCTCCATGTCGGGCTGCGCGTTCAGCATCATTTTTAGTCCGGCGCGTAAAATGGTGTGGTCATCGGCCAGTAGAATACGTATGCTCATAGTGGCATGATCCTGAATATTTTTTCTTTAGCTCAGAGAAAGCTCGCGTCTGCCGGTCTCAGCCGTAGAGACTGCCTGCGGCAGGGGGATGCGTGCGTGAACGGTTGACCCCCGGCCGGGTGCGGAAGTAATTTTCAGCGTCCCGTCGAGCAAGTGCGCGCGTTCGTGCATACCGACCAGTCCCCAGCCGCGCTCCTGCTCCGGCCCGGGCATTTTTTGCAACTGCTCGACATCGAAGCCGCAGCCGTCATCGCTGATGATAGCTTCAACCATGTGCCCATCCTCTTTGAGCGTCACAGATACGTGATGAGCCTGAGCGTGGCGCGCTACGTTGGTCAGCGCCTCCTGCACGATTCTATAGAGCGCCGTCTCCATCGCCGCCGGCAGGCGCATTTTGAGGCCCGAGGCTTGAAAGTCTACCGTGATCGAAAATTTCTGCTGGTATTCTTTAATATACCAGCGCAAGGCCGGCAGCAGTCCCAGATCGTCGAGGGCGCTTGGGCGCAGATCGATGCTCAGATTGCGAATGGCGCGCAGCGTCCGGTGCGCGAGCATGCGCGTCTCCGCGATGCGGTCCCGCGCCTCCTGTGTCGTGATAGACTCCTCAAGGACGGCGAGGCTAATCAGCAGCGAGGTAAGTACCTGGGAGGTCTCGTCGTGCAACTCGCGGGCAATGCGCTTGCGCTCCTCCTCCTGAGCATTGATGATCTGTGTGGCACGCAGGCGGTTCGCGTCGTCAATCGCTTCGAGCATCGTATTGAAAGTGCTGGCGAGCTGGTCTGCCTGCGGATCTAGCCTGGTAATGGGAGCGCGCAGTGAACGTTCTCCTGCCTGTACGCGATTCATTACCTTATCCAGATCCATGAGCGGACGAAAGGCGATTTGCAGGAGAAAGAAATTGAGCACCACGCTGACAAGCCAGCCGGCGATGACAAAGATAATCAGGATCGTGGGCGCGGAGGGGAGGCTGTTCAGGCGTGATGCGAGCCAGGTGCCGCCCGTTGCGCCAACGAAGATAATCAGGCTGTTCGCGATCAATACTTTATAGAGAAGGGGAATAGCGAACAGGGTTCTGAGCAGGCTGCTACCCTGCGTTGCTGCCCCCGGCTTCTGGCTGGAATGGATCATAGCGAAGTTCTCTTTGCACGAACGCACTTTTTCCCTTACAATGTACATAGTAATTGTATCGGTTATTAGCCTGAACTGTCAAACGCCAGTTGTCCTCGCCTCCTCTTGCCTGCCGTTCGCGCGGCGGAGCCGCGCAAGGGGTGGAGGATGGAGGTGCATGGAGCAGCCGCCTGATGGCGGCTCCATGCACCTCCATCCTCCATGCGAGCAGGCGCGCAGCAAGACTATGCAAGGGAGGGAGCGTGGTGTGGCAGTGCACCCTCTAAAGGGCGAGCGCAGCAGGTGCGAGCAAGCGATTGGGCAGAAAAATCAGGTGAGGGGGAGGGAAAAATCAGGTAAGTACCTGATGCTCCCCGGGGCGTGGGGCGGTAAGCTAATTTTACTGATCGAGCGTGGAGGTACGTGTATGATGGAGAAAGCGCGCGCATGCCGGTCTCGGGTAAAAATGGCAGCACAGCGGGAGGGGATATCCATGCAAGCGCGGTTTATGATATAATCTGCCACGCAGCCTGGAACTTTTCTGGATCTTTTTGCTATATCTTTCCATCATGGTCCGGGCTTGATCCTTATGTGAGAAGTCTTGCACAGGTGTTGTACCTGTGCAAGCAGAAGCTTATGTATTCACTGTGAATACATCTGAGCGTAGCGCACTCAGTAGAAGTCGGCTGACTCGGCAGTCGCAAGAGACCTACAAGTCGTTGGACCGTTAGAAGACGGCGTAAAAGCGTCAGGCGGGTTTTTCCGCATACATATGACTGGAGACGGAACCATCCGGTCATTTCCCCGGCTGGGGGCATATGCTACGGAAGTAGCACGATGTACTGTAAAGCCATCTCGTTGTAGCGTTCCTTTGGAACACGAGAGTGGCGATACAGAAACCAACTCTGTGTAAATACATTGAGGAAGGCAGGCACGGTGAGTTCTACTACGAATAAAAGCTTGCTCGATATGGCGACGCAGAAGCTCGTTGAGAGTCAGGTCTGGCGCTCTATTTTCCGCCATGGCTACCCTGACACGCCATTAAACCAGTCGCTGGTGATGATGGGCAACGTATTTCTGCATCTACACCCTGTGAAAGTCAGCCGCCAGGCTATGAAAGTCACCTACACATGGTGCATGGGTGGTATCTCCTTCTTCCTGTTCCTGCTGCTGACGATCACCGGCGTCTTTTTGATGTTCTACTACATCCCCGACACAAACGTCGCTTACCAGAATATCCAGCAGTTGAGTAGCGCCGTCTCGTTCGGCCATCTCGTGCGTAACATGCACCGCTGGGCGGCTCACCTCATGGTGGTCTCGGTAACGCTGCATATGATTCGTGTCTTCTATCATGGGGCCTATAAGCCACCGAGAGAGTTCAACTGGGTGGTCGGCGTGGGGCTGTTCTTTGTGACGCTCTTCTTGAGTTTCACCGGCTACCTGCTCCCCTGGGATCAGATCGCTCTCTGGGCTATCACGGTGGGAACCAACCTGGCGCCCTACACTCCGCTGCTTGGCGACACGGTGTACAAGATCCTGGTAGGAGGTGGTGCAGTGGCTCAGCCCACGTTGATACGATTCTACGTAGGGCATGTGATATTGTTACCGCTGGCCGCCGCGTTGTTGATGGCCGTTCATTTCTGGCGCATTCGTAAGGATGGAGGCGCCGCCGGTCCTCCGCCTCCGGCTCGCCGTGAGATAGAAGTTCGGGCGGAGCGCCCTGTGGCCGGTTCGGCCCGTTAGCGGTGTACGTTGATGGCCGCGCATGTGCACAGACTGCGCGGCACTACTGAGAGGATACTGCTATGGCGATTGAACAAGAACCAAAGGTACAGACGCAGGCGGCTGCGACGCAGCGGCGGTATCGTACATTGGCCGTGGTCAAGCAGGAAGCCATCACGCGCGTAGAGAAGCAGCTTGAGGACTCGGTTTTCGTGTGGCCGCATCTGCTGGTGCGCGAGTTTTTTGCCGCGACATCGGTAATGGTGATGGTGACACTGCTCTCTCTCGCTATCGATGCTCCCCTGCGCCCACCGGCGGATGCAAGCGTGACGCCGAACCCGGCCAAAGCTCCCTGGTACTTCCTGGGGTTGCAGGAACTGCTGCACTACTTCCCGCCGACGACTGCTGGCGTGCTGGTCCCGGGTTTTGTGCTGCTCGGCCTGGCCGTGCTGCCATACGTGGATCGCAATCCGAGCCGCGCTTACGCTGATCGCAAGCTGGCAATTGTCGTATTCACGATGTGCGTTGTGTTCTGGGCGGTAGTGACCCTGGCCGGAAGCTTCTTCCGTGGTCCTGGCTGGGCGTGGATCTGGCCCTGGCAGAACATTTACTTCGACCTGTAGGCAGGGGAAGTCTAGAGGATAAGCTGAGTTATGAGTACCGATATTGACAGACCGCCAATTACGCCACAACAGTATGAGATCTTGCACGGTGGCGGCGCCGAGGCCGCGGAAATCGCGAAACAGCGTCTCTCGCGGCGCCGCTTCTTACGCAGGTCGATGCTGGCCGTGTGGGGGTTATCCACGACGGCCAGTGTTGCGGGCGCATTATATATGCTCTATCCCAACCTGGCAGGCTCAACCGGTTCCTTTGGCTCTATCATCGATGTGGGGAAGAAGACGCAGTTCCAGGCCGGCACGCCGGAACAATTGCAGGCTAACACGCTGGGAGTATACCACCTGCCGGTGCCCAGAACCTGGCTTGTGCATCTGTCGAAAGACACGAAGTTCCTGTTGTCGGGCGACGATCTCACAAGTCAGTTGCAATCGGAGTGGTGGGTCAAGGACAGCGATGGCTCCTACTGGATCGCGCTCTACCAGCGCTGCGTCCACCTGGGCTGTACGGTGCCGTTCCGCGATGACTGCCACAGTTTCAAGTGCCCCTGCCACGGCTCACACTACAATGTGGATGGTGAGTACCTGGATGGGCCTGCGCCGAGGAGCCTGGATCGCTTCCAGATGTCTTTCAGCAATGGTGATGTTATGATAAACACCGGGGTGCTGAACTTCCCGTCGCATCCGGTGCCGCATCCCGACGCTTCAACGCGCATCCTCCCCATGCCAACGGTTGAATGTAGCGCTGGCGGTGGCGGCGGTTGATGCTCTGCTGGTAATGTTCAGGGTTACTATGTTCCCCCTGCCCTCGTTCAACGAGGGGGCATCAGGGCATCTCGCAATCCGAGGTAGTGTGTTATGGTTAATTTTGGACAGGCTGCCGTGGGCATCATCGTCATGATTATCGTTGTCGGCGGCTTGCTGTATATATTCTTCTCACGCACAAACGCGGTCCAGAAGACGGGATATGGCTCCTTGATTATGCTGGCGCTGGTCTCGTTGATGATCCCTGTCTTCTGGATTATGGAGTCGGGCAATCAGGCTGCTGCTACTCGCGATCAGTTCGAGGGGCAGAATCAGCTCGGGACGTATGCAGGCGGTGTTTTGCAGGGCATGCAGTTGTATGCTCAGTACTGCACCTACAACTGCTATGGGATCAAAAACGGCAAGGTTGTGGATGCCAAATACAACGGGTATACCATCGACGAGTTGAACCAGATGACCGATACCGATATTACGCGCATCATCAGCGCTGGTATCTATAATCCTAAGGCACCGCCGCTCTCTAACCCGAACCTTGTTCCAAAAAGTGATCAGTATGGCGGAGCGCTGCTCCAACCCTATGTAACCTATATCCTCGACTTCATTCGCTCCGCCGACCCGGCGTATTTAAAGCAGAATGGTCTTCCTCTCAAGAATGGCTTCGACATGCTCCCGGCCTACTTGCAGGCGAATGACCAGGCGCAGTATCAGGCGGCGGTCTCATACGCCAGCTTCGGGCAATTTGGACAGCCTGTCGATATGACCAAAGATCAGTCGGTTACGATAGATATCGTGGATGTGGGAAAGAATGGAGCCTCCTGTAGCAGCCAGGTTGCCTGCTTTACGCCGATCAACGTCAAGGTGAAGGTGGGCACGGTGATTACCTGGGTGAATAAGAGTTCGGTGGGGCACACGGTGACAGCTATCACGGGGACCGATACGAGCAAACCGGCGGAGCAGATCTTCGACTCCGCTCACGGCAGCTCCTCGACGCTGATCCCTTCGGGCGGTAAGTTCACCTGGACGGTCACGGCGGCTGCCTATACGTTCAATTCGAATCACACGGTCAACTACTTCTGTCGCATCCATCCTGATATGCTGGGCGAACTGACCATCGTGCAATAGATTATCTGACTCATCGCACCCGCAAGGCGCGGTGAGGACGTATCACGATCATGTCGTTCAGGATGGATGCGAACGACGTGTCGAAAGGGATTGCGATTCATGCAACAGGTACAACAACGCGAGTTGTCGGAACGGATGTCATGGGCGCGAGCGATCATTTTTGGTGTTGGCTTCTTCTTTATCGCCGCCATCCTGATCGGGCAGCTCCCCGGATACATCAACTTGATTATGACCGCTTCAACCCTTCAAGGGATGGAGCAAGGGACCCTGGGGCTGGCGCTGGTCTGCCTGGGAGGCTTCGCGGTCATTCAATGTATAGTGCTGCTCTTTGATCCCAAGCCTGTCGTACCGCCGGCTATCTTTACTTTTCTGGGCGTCATTCTGGCGCTCGGGGGTCTGGCTATCTGCATCTGGGCTACGGCTACGGGTTGCACGCCGCAAAACCAGGCATGCAATCAGTATTTCCCTCTGAGCACCACTTCGTGGAATCCGATGCTGGGGGGCAATGTGCTCTGGTTCGAGCCTGGCGCGGTTGACTTTCTGGCGGTGGGCCTGGTGGTGCTGGGCGTTGGCCTGGCCTGGGTTTTCTATAGCATCCTGGCGATGCAGGAGCAGCGCAATCCTGACCGCCGCGACCTGGGCACGACGCCGGGCATACGCTGGATGATTATCGCCTCGATCATGCTGCTGATTATCTTCATGGTCGCCTATAACTATGTGAGCGATCAGGGCCTGGCGGTGGCGCTCTTTCCCCAGCACCCATTCTTCGGACAGAAGCTGGTTGACCTGGGGGCGAGTATTATACTTGGCGCCGCTGTCTTCCTGGCGTTCGGGGCGCTGGCTCTGCGCCTGCATTACCTGATGCGCCCGGTACGCAAGCGCACGATGTCGGGCCTTTATGCGTTTGGTGCGCTCGGCCTGGCTCAGTTAGGCGCGATCTTTTTGATACTCTGGATCGTCACTTATCCGCTGATCGACTGGATGCAGTCGTGGACGTTTATCGGCCTGGGCAGCTATCTGACGGCCTGCTCGAAGGCCAGCAATATTCCGGCAAGCTGCTCTTTCTCACAGGAGGCCGGCTATATTGTAAATGCCATCGTCACAACAAACTTCTTCATTCTACTGATGGCGGCGGTCTACTTCTGGCGGACGCACCGTAACTTTATCATTATCGGCAGCATCGTGACGACGGCGGCCATTGCTGCCGCGACGCTTGTACTGCATACGGCATCAAGCATGTGGCTGGTCGCGCTCGTACTCTGCGGGGGCATGCTGGTGCTGGCCGGGATCTGGACCACTGTGGCACGACGCGAGTTCGCTGTGGTCGGCGAGAGAAATCTTGGCTGCCTCGGTCAATGGCTGGTGGTTGGCACCTGCCTGCTGGTCTACCTGGCATCGTTTGCCTTCTTCTCACTCGCCCAGTGGCCGCCCGAAACTGAACCCAATATTCCGTTTATTCCCGGCGCGGCTATCCCGGCTCCGACTCCCCCCGGCCAGGCGCCATCAATTCCCGCCTCCGATGCGATCATAATGTTCATCGCCCTGGGGATTATCGCCGGCATTCAGTTCTTCTTCCTGGCACGCAATCGCTACAAGATCTAGCGCTGAAAAAACAATCCCGGGTGGGCACGCCCACCCGGGATTGTTTTTTTCAGCTTCCGTCTCTCTCTTTTCGCATGTTATAATGGGGCAGAATGCGAGGGAAGAAAATACATTTTGAGTGCGGGAGGAAAGGCGTATGCAGCATGAGCGGCCGCTCAAGGTCCTGATCCTGGCGGCGGAGATCGTGCCATTTGCTAAGGTTGGCGGCCTGGCTGACGTTGTAGGCGCGTTGCCAAAGGCTCTACGTAAGCTTGGTCATGATGTTCGCCTGGTTATGCCTCGTTACAGGCAGGTTGATCCCCAGCGCTTCCAACTTGGCACAGTGGCCGAGAACGTTTCTGTGAGCATAGGCAATTTCCAGGTGCAGGTCTGTGTGCGTCAGGGCGAAATTGGCGATCATATCCCTGTTTATATGATCGACGCACCGCGCTTCTTTGATCGCGAGAATATCTATGGCTATACCGATGATGGCGAACGCTTTATCCTCTTCTGCCGGGCAGCGCTAGAGGCGATGCGCACGCTGAACTGGTCCCCCGATATCTTGCATTGCAACGACTGGCATACCGGCATTGTGCCAAACTGGATGCATACGATCTACCGCGACGATCCTTTTTTCGCCAATACAGCTACGGTCTACACGATCCATAATCTCGCCTATCAGGGGATCTTTGGCTATCGTATTCTGGAGGTGGCGGGCGTGGCGGCCAATGGCTTCCTCTACCCTCAGATCGCCGAACTGGCGAATGTCGTCGATATTATGGCGCGTGGTATCCTCTTCGCCGATGCGATTACGACGGTGAGCGAGCGCTATGCACAGGAGATCCTGACGCCAACCTTCGGCGAGAAGCTCGATCACCTGCTGCGCTCGCGCCGTGATCGCCTCTTTGGCATCCTCAATGGCATCGATTATCAGGAGATCAATCCGGCTACCGACCGCTACATCCATACACAGTTTGATGCCGATTCACTTGACCGGCGCGCCGAAAATAAGGTAGCCTTGCAGCAGCAGGCGCATTTGCCGGTGCGTGAGGATGTACCCTTGCTGGCGATGATTTCCCGCCTGACCGACCAGAAGGGCTTTGATCTGTTATCGCAGATTACGCAGCCCTTGCTATCGCAGGGTGTACAACTGGTGGTGCTGGGTATCGGGGACCAGCACTATCATGAGATGTTTCAGAATCTCGCCGCGCGCTATCCAGATCAGGTCGCGATCTTCCTCACCTTTAATGCAGAGATTGCACAGCGCATCTACGCGGGCAGCGATATGTTCCTGATGCCTTCTCGTTTTGAGCCGTGCGGCCTGAGCCAGTTAATCGCTATGCGTTATGGCTGCGTGCCTATCGTGCGCAGCGTCGGCGGGCTGGCGGATACCGTGCAGGAGTTTGATCCCCGCACGGGCGAGGGCAACGGCTTCACCTTCACAAACTATGATCCCTGGGAGTTGTTCGCGGCGATCATGCGCGCCCTGGAGGTCTATCGCTTCAAGGATGTATGGCGTGGCTTACAACTGCGCGGTATGGCCGCCGATCACTCCTGGCATGCCTCAGCCCTGCGCTACGTTGAGGTCTACCGCAATGCCCTGGCCTTTCACAAAGGGGGTAAATAGGGTAATATTCGCGCTGCTGCCTGTTGACTTTTGAGACAAATGTTCCTATACTGGAGCAAGCTGCTAAACTTTTTCGGAGGCAAGGGCATCGTGGACATGGCGCAGGCTTCTGTTGATAACGAAAGTATGTGTGACGCGGAGGTTGTCAGGTGCCAGACTTCGCTGGCGCAAGCCTATGACCCATCCCCCCATAACGCTTCATCAGCATTCTGGGAAGCCGTTGAATGCGTTGAAACTCCTCTGGAGACGCTGGTGAAGTATCTGCGCAGCGCCGATAAGCGCAAAGACATACAGGCGCGCACACGCATACTGGCGGCGATCCTTGAGAGAACGCGGGCACTCAATGAGCTATGGGCACGCAAGGCCCTCGGGCATGTGGTGGCGCCGGAAGGCGAGCGCTGCGCGCTGGTGGATGATCTCTGGGCCGATCTCTCCGAGCGTATGGTGCAGGCGCTGCTCGATCCAGCGCGCCCGTTCTGGGAGGAGAACTTTCTGCACTGCCTGCGCTTTGAACGCAGGCATGTATATCGGTCCTTTATGCTGCGTGAGGGCCGCTGGAGCGATCCGGGAGGGCAGAAGAGGATGCGTATCCCTCGCGTGATGCTGGTCAGCCTCGATCAGCGGCTCCAGCAGGAGGATGGCAGTAGCAGCGCGTTCGACGTGGAGGATGAGCGCGCGCAGGTGATGTTACAGGCGGTTGAGCGCCATGAACTGCTGCATATGGTATTGCGTTTGCCCGAGAGGCTGCAAGCGGTCATCCTGCTGATTTTCTGGGAGGATAGAACCGAGAAGGAGACCGCTCGCATCCTGGGTATCTCGGATCGCACAGTGCGCAATCGCTTACGCGAAGCGCTGCGGCTCTTACGTGATACACTGGAAGGTGAGAAAGAGGTCCGCTATGGATAGAGAACAGGAAGAAGCAGTACTGCGCATCACAGCCAGCTATGTCGCGGAACTGGAGGCTGGCCTGCACCCGCGACTGAGCGATTATCTGGCGCGCTATCCACAATATGCGGAGGCGATTGCGGATTTTGTTGCCTACTATCATGCTGTCGAGGCGGAACTGCCACCAGCCGGTGAGGTTTCTCAGGTTGCGGCTGAGAGGAGCGAGAGCAGCGACGAGAAGATCGTATATATGCGGCAGCGCCGGGACGCGAAGCGGCTGCGCAAGGTAGCCGAAGGAGGGCTGGACAGCCCGGCGTTAAAGGATATTACCGATCCTGGTAGGTAAAATCATCATTGCGCTGCTACGCACGGAAAGGTTACAACAAAGAAGCGGAAGATGGCGGAAGCACAAATGACGCAAACAATAGCGTATCTTGATTGCCATTCGGGAATAAGTGGCGATATGTTCCTGGGGGCGCTGCTGGATGCCGGGCTCCCGTTCGAGGAGCTGCGAAAGGCGCTTGCGGCGCTGCCCATGCAGGGCTATCACCTGGAACACACTCCGTATACAGATAAAGGGATTCGTGGTTCACGCCTGCATGTGGCCGTGACGGAAGAAGAGCAGCCGGAGCGGCACCTCTCTGATATCACGGCTTTGTTGCGGGATGCGCCGCTTGCGCCGCGTGTGCGCGAGACGGCGCTCGCCATCTTCCAGCGTCTTGCGGAGGCCGAGGCGAGCGTGCATGGCTCAAGCATCGAGGCCGTACATTTTCATGAGGTGGGCGCCGTCGATTCTATCGTGGATATCGTCGGCGCGGCTATCGGTATAGAGACGCTGGGCATCAGCAGGCTCTACGCCTCACCACTGCCACTGACTACCGGCCATGTGCGGTCCGCACATGGCCTGCTACCCATTCCTGCGCCCGCGACGCTGGAGATTCTGCGCCGCGTCGCGGCTCCCTGGCGCCCCTGCCCGGCCGAGGGAGAGCTGGTAACGCCAACGGGTGCGGCGATTCTGGCGACACTGGCCCGCTTCGAGACGCCAGCCATTGCTATTGAGCGCGTCGGCTACGGCTTCGGCCAGAAACGCCTGCCCTGGCCGAACTGCCTGCGCCTCTGCCTGGGGCGCAGCCAAGAGCAGATGGAACTGGCCGCCGGGGGGATCGATACTGATCGCGCAATTGTGATAGAATCACATATAGATAATATGAGTGGAGAACTGCTGGGTGGATTGATGGAGCGCCTCTTTGAGGCCGGCGCTCTGGATGTGAGCTATACGCCGCTGCATATGAAAAAGAATCGTCCGGCGACGCTGGTGACGGTCATCTGTCGCGAGGAAGACGGCGAGCGGCTGGCATTGCTCCTGCTGCGCGAGACGAGTACGCTGGGCGTGCGTATCCAGCCGGTGCGGCGCCTCAAGGCGCGGCGCGAGCAGCAGCGTGTCGAGACGGAACTCGGTCCGATGACGGTGAAAGTGAAGCGCCTGGGCGCGCAGATCGTTAGCGTTGCGCCCGAGTACGAAGAATGCCGGCGCATCGCCCGCGAGCGCGCTATGCCGCTGATGGACGTATATGAGGTTGCGCGAGACGCGGCGCGGTCAATGATGTTTAACAACCAGAGATAACTCTTTTAGATTATGGATTTCATAGATTGGCGCAAAGTACCTGATACGATCAAAGCCGAGGCCATGGCCTCCAGGTCCGACATGCAGCGCCTGCGCGCGCAGCGACGGGGCGACTATATCGAAGAGCAGATCCGCGAGGCGCAGGAGCGCGGAGAATTTGATAATCTGCCCGGAACGGGGAAGCCGCTGGCGCTGGATGACAATAGCTATGCCGGCGATAACGCACTGGCGTATCACCTTCTGAAGAGCAACGGCTTCGCACCCCCGGAGATCGAGCTTATCAAAGAGATCCGCGACGAGCGAGCGCGTATAGAGGCGCGTCTGGCGAAGCTGGTGGAGCGTGGCAAGGCCCTTCGCGCACGTCGTATCCTTCCCTTTACCAGCGAGAAGCGCGCCTTCGATACGGCTGTGAAAAATGCCGCTGCTGATTATGAACGGACACTGCGCGAACTCAATCGCAAGATCCTGGTCTTTAACCTCTCAACGCCGGCAGCCATGCACCAGCCATTTCTGGAGGTCGAGCGCCTGGTGCAGAACTTTCGCCAGGCTTGCCCGCTGTTTTCGCCCGCTGCTGCCCGCGACTGATATCCTTCCAGGACTATCGTTTGCCTGCCTTTGCACCGTCTATCTTATCTATTTGTTTTGTACAAAACAATAGATTCCTTGCGCGGCGGAGCCGCATGAAGGCGCGGCAGAGAGGCGAAGCCGCTATGCATCGAATACTCCGCTTATGGCAGCAAAATAACCGATACTACTACCGGCGCTTCCCACTGTAAACGTCATCTCATGCTCGGACGTTTATAATGTATAAGGAATGAGAAGTTGCTCGTAGGAGCAGAGAAAAAACCTGCTTCCTTCTCGTATCATCATAGCTTTTTTTTTCGATGGAGAAGCTTCTATGCAAAAACCACAGGCTATTATCTTCGACCTCGATGGGGTATTGACCGATACGTCAGAATATCATTATAGAGCCTGGAAACGTCTGGCGGATGAAGAGGGTATTCCTTTCACTCACGAGGAGAACGATGCCCATCTGCGCGGTGTCGGACGGCGCGAATCGCTGATGTACCTGATTCGCGACCGCAAGGACAGGTACTCAGAAGAGCAGATCCAGGAGATGATGGAGCGCAAAAATCGCTACTACAATGAGTTGATACAACAGATGACGCCGGGCGAACTGGTGCCGGGTGGCCGGGAATTGCTAGAAGAGATCAGGCAGGCGGGGATCAAAATCGCTATCGCCTCTGCGAGCAAGAACTGCCGCACAGTCCTTGACCATCTCAAGATCACCGACTTTTTCGACGGCATCGCTGACGGCTATAGCGTCACAAATACCAAACCGGCCCCGGATCTCTTTGTCTATGCAGCGGGTCTCGTGAGAGTTCCGACCTCGGCCTGTCTGGGAGTCGAGGACGCTGACGCCGGTATCGAGGCGATCAAGAACGCGGGCATGCAAGCTCTGGCTATTGGCCCCAGAGAGCGCTTTCATAGAGCCGACAAAGTGTTGCCCGATCTCGTTCATAAACGACTGCAAGACTTATTGATTTAGTTAACGCGATGTGTATGTTGTTATGCGCCGCAGCGGTGTGCCATCAGAAAAACATGCACAGCGCGTTAAGCAACGCGCTGTGCATGTTTTTGAGCGCCTGCGACGCCCTTTCTGATGAGGAAAGAGCCTGCGGGCAGAGCGCCTGCGACGCCCTTTCTGATGAGGAAAGAGCCTGCGGGCAGAGCGCCTGCGATGCCCTTTCTGATGAGGCGAGCCGCGCAGCGGTGAGCAGTCAAGGCTCTCCGCACATCGGCGAGTACACAGAATCTTTTTTATTATGAGGGAGGACGCTGTAGTGAATCTCTGGCAGATACAGGAAGAGACATTTGAACCCAATCTTAAACACATCCATAGTCAGGAAACCGTCTACACCATTGGCAATGGATACTTTGCCACGCGCGGCACATTTGAAGAAGGCTATCCCCAGGCCAATCCCGCCACACTCCTCTTCGGAGTCTTCGATGCCGTTCCTATAGCCAGAGAGGAACTTGCCAACGCTCCTGACTGGACGGTTATCAAGCTCTTCGTCAATGGAGAACGGTTCCGCCTTGACCGGGGAAGAATCCTCTCCTATCATCGTGCGCTGGATATGCAGCATGGCGTGCTGTATCGTACTGTCAACTGGGAAAGCCCCGATGGCATTCGCTTGCAGGTGCGCAGCGAGCGCTTCGCCAGTCTTGCCGATGAGCACGTCGGCGCCATCCGCTACAGCGTCACCCTCGAAGAGAACGAGCAGGCTAAAGAGGCCGAGATCGCTCTGCGGGCGAGCATCAATACCGCCGTTGGCAACTACAATACCATGCACTGGGAAACCGTTGACCAGGGCCAGCGGGGCGATCTGCTGTGGCTGGAGAGCCGTACAAAGAAATCGGGAGTGCAGCTTGCCCAGACCATGAGTTTCCGCTCTGAGCAGCAAAGTTTGCGCCAGGAGATCGTCGATTCAGATATCGATCCGAGCATTCGTTTCTATGGCACACTGGCACCAGGAGAGACATTCACGACTGAGAAAATCGTCGTCATGTACACATCACGCGACGATATCGAACCGACGCGCAGCGCGTTGGAGCACCACCAGGAACTACTGAAAGAAGCTGCTATGGCGCAGGAGCCAGATATCCATAACGCTCTTTCGCTCACTACCGAGCAACAGGTCGCTGTCTCCATGCAGGCCGGACTCTACGATCAACTCCTGGCGAAGCATAAGCAGGCGTGGGAACAATTCTGGCAGAGGGCCGATATTGTCATCGAGGGCGACGATAGAGCACAGCAGAGCGTCCGCTACAACGTGTACCAGTTACGTATCAACGCCTCGTCGCACGATAGCCGTTATAGTATCGCGGCCAAGGGCCTGACTGGCTTCGGATATCGCGGACATGTCTTCCATGATACCGAGATCTTCATGCTGCCGTTCTTTACCTTTGTCATGCCGGAGATTGCGCGTAACCTGCTGCTCTATCGCTATCACCTGCTGCCGGCAGCGCGTAAAAAGGCGGCCAGCAATGGCTATGAGGGGGCACAGTATCCCTGGGAGAGTACGCTTAATGGCGAAGAGACAACCCCGTCCTCCATCATCCACCCGGAGACTGGCGAGGTGATCCCCGTCCTGAATGGCTTCATCGAATTGCATATTACGGCCAGCATCGCTCAGGCTGTCTGGCAGTACTGGCAGGTTACAGGCGATGACGAGTTCATGCAGAATTATGGCGCCGAGATACTGCTGAGTACAGCGATATTCTGGGCCAGTCGCGCCGAAAAAAATGATGAGCATCATGATTATGAAATTACGGATGTCATCGGGCCTGACGAGTGGCACGAGCATGTCAATAACAACACCTACACGAACTACATGGCCCGTCATAACATCCAGATCGCGTTGGATAGCTTCGCCTGGCTCAAGTCCAGCGCGCCCGGCAAAGCACAGGAATTGGAGCGGCAGCTCGATCTGACTTCCGAACGGTTGCATCACATGCGCGATGTTGCCGATCATATGCGTATCCTTCAAGATCCAAAGACAAAGGTCTTTGAGCAATTCGAAGGCTTTTTCTCGCTCAAGCCTCTCGACCAGGAGCGCTATAAAGGCCGTAAGGACTCGTATCAGGGCATATTGGGGATAGAGGCCGTACAGAAGTATCGTATCGTGAAGCAGGCCGACGTACTGATGCTCCTCACGGTGCTCGATGAGCAGTTTGATCGGCAGACCAAAGAGGCCAACTGGGACTACTACTATCCCATCACCGATCATGACTACGGCTCATCGCTGACGCCGGCGCTGCATGTGATTCTGGCGAGCGAGCTAGGACGCTCCGAAGAAGCCTACGAGCTTTTCTTGAAGGGCGCCCTGGTGGACCTGGAGAACCTGCGCGGGAACACGCCGGAGGGTATCCATGCGGCGTGCTGTGGGGCGGTATGGCAGGCGGTCATTCTGGGCTTCGCCGGCCTGCACGTCGACAGGAGCGGCTACAAGACCGATCCACGCTGGCCCGATAACTGGACGCGCCTGGCCTTCACCTTTTTCTATAGAGGCGAAGCAGTCCACGTCGATTTAGAGCGTTAAAAGCAGGGTATATCATCCATTATGGAATGACCTGGCGCAAAGGGGCCGCAGCCCCTTGACAAGAGCGCGGCCCCGGCGTATTATATATCGCGTGACCGGCAGGCCAACAATGCCTGGTCTCACACCAGTACACGGGGCGCATTCGTCTAGCGGTCCAGGACATCGCCCTCTCAAGGCGGAGATCACGGGTTCGAATCCCGTATGCGCTACCAACTTCCCAAGAGAATACCCCTCACCCAGCCTGTCAGGCTGGGTGAGGGGTCCTTGTTTCCGAGAGAACTCCCCCAAGTGCAACAACAAGTGCAACAACAAGTGCAACAACTACCTCCGAGCCAATACAGCACCTCCGCCATCATCCCCATTATCCTCACCATCTCCATCACCCTCACCATCCTCATCTTCCACAAAGGCCCTGTTCAACACTCGCATCGCATCCTGGTGCATCGTTGGCAAAACATGAGAATAGACATCCATTGTAATGCTAATCTGGCTGTGCCCCAAAATTTCCTGCACCACCTTCGGATGCACCCCACGCGCAAGCAACAACGAAGCGACACTATGACGCAGATCATGAAAACGGATATCAGGAAGGCCCGCTTTCTCTAAAAGCGCTTTAAACTGATTATTAAGGGAATTAGGATGAATATAGCGCCCTAATGGCGTAGTGAACACATAGCCGCTATCCTCCCAGGAGTCTCCGGCAGCTTGCCTCCACTCCTCTTGACGTGCCTTATGCCTCCGAAGCGCATCAAAAGCAAAGCCAGCGAGAATAATGCTACGCCTGCTATGCCGTGTCTTCGGCTCAGACTCTACCAACAAACCCGCTCTATCACCCAGCACCGTAGGCATCCGGTTGAGCACACGACGCACATACAGAATACCCGTTGCAAAATCAACGTCTTGCCATTTTAACCCGAGTAGTTCTCCCCGACGCATACCAGTAGCCAGCGCCAGCACAAAAAGCGCCTCATTAGGATGCCCCACAGCAGCATCAAGCAGCTTCCGCGCCTCATCAGCCGTAAGCAGCCTCATCTCCTTATGCACCTTACGCGGAGGCGACACCATATCACAAACATTGCGAGCGACCAGCCCAAGCCTAACAGCATCACTCAACGCCTTATGCAAAACAATTTGAATAGTCCCCACCGTCGTAGGAGAAAGGCCCGCCTTCAACTTTTTCGATTTAAGACTCTGCACATGCTGAGGAGTCAAAGCTTGCAACTTCACCTGACCAATCTCAGGAACCATATGCAGACGCACATATTGTTCATAGCGCTCAAATGTGCGAGGCCGGACAGCATCTTTTGCCACATGCCCAAGCCAATAAGCAAGGTATTCAGCTAAGGTCTGTTGCGGCGCAGCCACCAGCATGCCCCGCCGCTTTTCCTCACGAGCATTATTCAATTTTTCAAGTACTTTCTGCTTTGACTTGGCATAAAAGTATTTACGCTTGCCATCCTCGCCAACAATATAAGCACCCCACAGATCATCACGTTTACGGAACACACAGCCCTCACCATCCTCACGTTTTTTACGCTTTGCCATAAGCACACCCCTCCCTAATCTCGCAGAGCAAGCCAGTTCTGTAAGTCTACATACGACACCCGCACCGCTCTACCAAACCGCTTAACAGGTAATCCTTCCTTCTGGATAAGCTCATAGACCTTATTCTTTCCCAAACCAAGACACTGCATTACTTGAGGAATCGTCAGCAGCAACGGCTGTACCGAAACATCCCCAGCATCCTTCACACGCGTACTTACGGCCACATCACACCTCCCCCTCTAGCTGTACCAAGTTATCCAGCAAATCATCTAAGAGCACGAGCAGATCAGCCTCTAAGCACTGATCCTCCCATTTCGAGAACTTCATAGAACACCTCCTTTTAGAAAGGGGGCTTAGCGCCCACTGATGTACTCGTAAACTTGCCGCTGCTTCTCCTTCGCACCAGAAAGCCAGAGGAACCACAACCAGGCTGGGCGCCCTGCTGGGATAACCTCCACCCCATCGATCAGCAAGGCAGCCCATCCCTGGCGTTCCCCATACCGCTTGATGACCTCTAATCGCTGTATTTCCTCCATCAGCAAGGAAGAAGGCACGGCTCCCGCCGGTTCTCTACACCCCTCATCCCCCCCACCAGGGAGCATCTTGCTTGCCGAGGGGGCATATTGGGGCAGAGAAAAACCAGGTAGCCCCCCCGTCGCGCCGTCTTCCTGGCGCGGCGCAGGCGCGGCCTGCTGGTCCTGGTCAGGGGACGTGGCCGGATCGAAAGCCGGGGTATTTCGTGACACCTTTTCGTGACCGGCCTGGGCGGCGCACCT
>DATGLE010000141.1:0-44196 GCA_035294325.1 Ktedonobacteraceae bacterium
TTGAAGTGATCGAATGACGATGGAGGTGTAGGGGCGCGGCGCCGGCTGGGAGGGGTTCGGGGGCAGTGGAGGCCGAAGCGCAAGCCCGAACCATCGGCCCCAATAATCCGCGCCGTTAGGGGAATGGCAGGCAATTGGGCGGGCTTGCGCTCGGCCCCCACCACCCCTCTCAACCACCCAGCCGGCGCCGCGCCCCTACCCCATCCCATCATCCCTTCCCATTGCCGATCTTGTTCGTTAACCTTCACCATCGTGTGGCTACGCACAAAGAGACATTCCCCTATTCTTCGGCCTCAACATCGAGGATGCGCAGCCAGATATCGGGCCTGCTCTCATCATCCGAGGACTCAAGGCGGAAGATCACATTGACGCGCGAGACGCCTTCAAGCGATTGCTGGCGAGCCGCGCCATGCGTGAGCGTTCCCTTGAGGCGCTGTCCACGCTGTTCATTAGCGCCAGCGGCGCCCAGGTTCAGGCGCAAATGCTGCTTGTTGGCGCCGACGAGCCACCTTTCGAGCAGGCGCAAGCCCTCCATCTTAAAGACCGGCTCGGGATTGCCGGCGCCAAAGGGACCTAGCGCGCGAATAGCCTTGCAGGTGTTATAGTTGAGCAGTTCGACCTTTGTAAAGACCAGATCGATCATCTTGGGAACCAGCGGCGGCCCCGCCTCTGGATTCTCCGGCTCGACGACAACGCCGGTCTGATCGGGCAACTGCGTGCCATCAATGATCGCCGGTCCCGCCGCGCCGCCATTCTCTTTCCACGCCGCCAGGTGAGCGCGCAGATCCTCGATACGATCACTGCGAATGGTAAAGCCTGCTGCCTGCGCGTGTCCGCCGTAGCGCTCCAGGTTAGCAGCGAAGCCGCGCAGGGCCTCGATAATGTTAAAGTCCTTCTGGCTGCGGGCCGAGCCTCGACTCAACCGGGTCGCGCGATCATTGCTGAGCACCAGCACGGGTTTGCCGACCTCTTCGGCCAGCTTGCCGGCCACCAGGCCAATAATGCCCTCGTGCCAGTCGTCGCCGCTGACGATGATAATGGGCGTATCGGGCTGCTGCTGCGCCTGCTCGCGCACATTCCTCATCAACTCTTCCGTCTCTTGCTGGCGCGAGAGATTAAGCTGCTCCAGTTCCGCGACACGCGCGGCGGCTTCTTCTTCGCTGTCGGTGGTCAGCAGTTCAAAGGCGATGCTCGCATCCTTCATGCGCCCGGCAGCGTTGATACGAGGCGCCAGGCCGTAGGCGATATCGCGCTCGCGTATTCTGCCTGCTTGCAGTCCGGCGCTGCGTATAAGCGCCCGTAAGCCCGGCTTCGTAGTAGCATTGAGACGCTGCAACCCCAGCCGCACCAGCGTATGGTTCTCGCCGAGCAGGGGCGCGATATCGGCGATAGTGCCAATAGCTACGAGGTCGAGTAACTCCATTTCCTCCTCTGGGGAGCGTCCATAAGCCCGATAGAGGGCCTGTGCGAGCTTGAAGGCTATCCCTACTCCGCAAAGATAACGCTCGCCATAGTGGCAATCCGGGCGCCAGGGATTGACCATTGCATAGACCTGTGGCAGATCCGCCGGCGGATGATGATGATCGGTGATGATGATATCGATGCCCAGGGCGCGCGCGTATGCGGCCTGCTCAACGTCGGAACTGGCGCAGTCGGTGGTGATGATAAGTCGTGTGCCGCGCGCCTTTAACTGATCGAGTGCGGCTATATTCAGGCCGCAGCCATCGCGCTGCCGGTGCGGGATATGGTAGTCGAGTTCCGCTCCGGGCTGTTTCAAGCTGCGCAGCGCGCGGAAGAGCAGCGCCGACGAGGTAACGCCATCGGCATCGTAATCTCCATAGACGGTAATATGCTCCCCACCGGTCAGTGCCCGCCGGATACGCGTGACGGCGCGTTCCATATCGATCAGAGCAAGTGGATCGGGGATTGCCGCATAGCTGGCATCGATGAAGGCGCACATCTCCTCCGGCGTCGTGAGGCCACGATTGTAGAGCAACTGAGCTTGAATGGAGCTGATGCCGGCATCGCTGGCGGCCTGAAACTGTGCCTTTGAGAGCACGGGATAGACCTGCCACGAATCCCTTGTTTGCGCTATGCGAGATGATGGTTCCACGTCCGTTTCCTTAACATTGCTAACCAGTGCAAAAAATACTTGACCTTTTTGACCTTCACATTTAAAATCCCTCAAGGCAGGAGTGGCCTGGCTGAATCGAAATCTCGGCCCGTTTACAGGATTGAAACTAGTCAGGTAGCAATCGCAAAAACACCTCGTTGCCGAGGAGGCGTCCGCGCTTGCTCAGGCGCAGCCACTCGCCCTCCTGCTCCAGCAGCCCGGCCTCTTCTACTACGCGCAGGCGCTCACCGACAAAGCGCGAGAACGGCTGCGCGAAGCGCTTTTCAAACGTTGGAAGATGCAGACCGCTGGCGGTACGCAGCGCCAGGAATGCCGTTTCGGACATGGCCTGCTCGCCATCGATCTCCTCGCTCTCGACCTCGGGCAAGCGCCGCGCTTTGAGCAGCCTGATGTATTCACGCGGCTCGCGCTCATTAGAGAAGCGCCGACCTCCAAAACTCGAATACGCCCCCGCGCCCATACCGAGATAGGGTAGATTCTGCCAGTAGGTCAGATTGTGGCGGCTATGCTTGCCCGGCAGCGCCCAGTTAGAGATCTCGTAATTGATATAGCCTGCGTGCTGGAGACGCTCGTCGGCATACTCGTACATGTCGGCGCACAGATCCTCATCCCCAGGAGTGATGCGACCCTCATGCACCCAGGTGTGAAAGGGCGTGCCCTCCTCAATAATCAGCGAGTAGAGCGAGAGATGGTCGGGGCGCAGGTCGAGGGCACGATCCAGCGTCTCGCGCCAGTGCTGCATCGTCTGGCCGGGCAGGCCAAACATCAGGTCCAGGTTGATCGAAGAGAAGCCGGCGGCGCGGGCGTGCTGGAACGCCTCCACAATCTCCTGCGGCGAATGGATACGTCCCAGCGTTTTAAGCAGCCCGGCATCAAAGCTCTGCGCGCCCATGCTGAGACGGTTGATGCCGGCGGCATGCAGGCCCCCCAATTGCGCCGGGGTGAGCGTGCCGGGGTTGGCCTCCAGCGTGATCTCAGCATCTTCATCGAGGACGAAGGCGCCTGAACAGGCGGCAAGCAGGCGCGCGATCTGCTCGACGCTCAACAGGCTCGGTGTCCCGCCGCCAAAGAAGATGGTGCGAGCGCGGCGCGGACTACCATCGCTGCGCCGCGCCATAGCGCCGGCAAGCTCGATCTCGGTCAGCAGCGCCCGCACATATGGCTCGCGCAGGGGCAGCAGGCCAGCATAGGTATTGAAATCGCAATAGTAACAGCGGGTATGGCAGAAAGGGATGTGCAGGTAAAGGGAAACGGTCTCAAGAAGCTGTTCAATCGGCTCGTCGGGTTGCAAAAGCGTCTGTACTGTTCGTGCTGGTGATCCTTCTATGGTTGCAGTGCTGATGGTCATTTTTCCTCAACTAGCAGCCGCTTTGAACGCTGCATGAGATGGGCAGATATTCTTGTCGATTGAGAGGCGAGGACAAGCCCCGCCTCTACATTAGAATTAGAGGTCAAAGGACGACACAGGTAGGGGCGGGAGCAAGCCCCGCCCACTGATTTATGGTATCAGGGCGCGCCCGTACCACCGGGCAGACCGCCTGGTAAGCCACCGGGCAGGCCGCCGGTGCCTGGAGTAGCCGCCGGAGCCGCCGCGGGCAGATCGGATGGTAGATTCGACGGATCGAAGATTCTGGTCTGATCGATGGGTGTAATATGCATTCCCGGCAGCGCCTTCTGCACCAGGAGCCACGCAATCAGCGCATTGCTCTTGAGGCTTTGCAGCGTTGACGAGTCCACCGGGCGCGACGGATCGATGCTCATGATCTGCACAATGTGATAGGTCCCGTTCTCATTGAGAATGGGGCTGAGTTCGTTAACGTAGCGGTGCGGATCAAAGATCCAGTTTTCGACAACGGCAGCCGAATTTGCCGCATACTGCTGAATATATTGATAGCGCGCCAGCCAGCCGAGATCGCCGCCCTTCTTGTTCGTGTTGGTGTCAACCGAATATTTCGCGGCAAGCTGGCCGAAGTTACCGCCATGCTTGAGTTGATCGAGCACCTTCTGAGCCTGGCTTAATGTACTGATAGTCATGGCGCGCGCCAGCACCTGGTATGCCGGGGACTTGATTTGTGACGCCAGGTAGGATTGCATATTATCGCGGCGCATCTTCAAGGCCAGCATCGCACGCACATCGTTATCGCTCAGATTATCCTGGCTGAGAAATTTGCTATAGCTGGTGCTGCTGGGCATATTCGCGATGAAGTCGTGCAGCTGCTGGTTAATAGCGGCAGAACTGGGCATAATCTTCGCCTGAATGCTGGCGCTCTGCTTTGCGAGCCACTGGCGGATAACCACATCATCCTGTAGCCACTGAGCACTATCGTTACCCACCTGGGACTGCGTGAAAAGCTGCTGCTCATTGGGGATAGTGGTTTGCACCATCACTTCGTACTGGGCGAAGGCACTATTGTATTTATTCTGCGCCGTGTTGAGCTGAGCCTTTGTGTCGGCGAGCTGCTTTTCGAGCGCGGTGCGCTGCGCGCTGGGACCGGAGGGCAGCGCCTTGATCTGCTTATTTAGATTGTCAACCTTGCTGGACAGGGTATTCACCGTCTTCTGAGCCGCATCCGACTGCTTTTTGAGCGCGTCGCGCTGCGCGGTGAGGCCATGCGGTCCGTAGAGCTTATTTAGCTCGAGCTGCGTGTCCACAGCCACGAGCTTGCGGTAATCCGACTGGGGCACAGAGACGCCGTTGACGGTGGTGATGGGCAGATTGGGGGTGATGATATTCAGGTTCACCCAGAAGCCAACAATAATCAAGACGATAATGACGAGAACAGCAATGGTGACAGACCAGACAGCGCGGCGCTGCAAGCGGGTTTTCTCGCTGCGAGAGAGATGGCCGCCCCATCCAAATATAAGAGGTTTGCCATCACGACGAGCCTCGACGTGCGCCGTCTGTCTAACATACTTCTTTGGTTTAGCAGAGCGCGCTGATCGCTGGCTATCGGCCCGACGCGCTGTTTGACTTTTCATCAGGGAACCTCCGGTAAATGGCTAATCCTCCACGCCCGGACTTTCAGGAAGGTAATGTAACTCTCCATACAAGTATTCTGCCGGCTCATCGCTGCGCGCTTCGTCAGGAAAGAGAGCCTGCGGGCACAGCGCCTGCGGCGCTGGCCCGCAGGCTCTCTTTCGCGGGGTGCGCCGCAGGCGCACAACCACATGACAGGCAATTTACTTAACGTGCGCAACCACAAGGCCGGCCCACGTAGAATTGCTACATCCCGCGCATATGCTCCGCCGTATAGGGAAGCAAGGCCATGAAGCGCGCCTGCTTGATCGCGGTGCTCAGGCCGCGCTGATGCTTGGCGCAGGTCCCGGTCTTGCGACGGGGTTCAATCTTGCCGCGATCAGAAATGTAGCGTTTCATAAAACGGCTGGCATCTTTATAGTCAATTTCGCGCACATGGTCGTGGCAGAACTGGCATATCTTGCGGCGCGATGGGCCGCCGCGATTACCCCGCTCACGGCGAGGCGCTGTCGTCGCTCCGCCGGAGGATGTTTCAGTACGTCTTTGCACAAACTTTCTCCTTCAATATTAGAAGGGGTGATCGTCCAGGTCTCCGAGGTCGTCGTTTTCGCCGAGGAAGGCATCGGAACCCGATTCTGGCTGTCTCTCTTTGGGCGTGAGCATCTCCATATCGTTCATAATCACATCGACGGCTGTGCGCTCTATACCATCGTTGCCGGTATACTTGCGCAACTGGAGGCGCCCTTCGACGAATATCTTGCTCCCCTTGTGCAGATAGGTATTGCAGGTCTCGGCAAGCTGGCGGAACGCCACGATGTTAAACCAGTCCGTTTCCTTCTGACGCTCACCTTCTGGCGATTTTGTCACCCGATTGACAGCCAGCGAGAAACGCGTGACCGCAACGCCACTGGGAGTGTAGTTCATTTCGGGATCGCGTCCCAGGTTTCCGATCAACATAATCTTGTTCATTGCTCAAATCCTTTCGACGTGATAAAACCCACCTCAGCTCTTTACCGGAACTTGAACGGCCCCAAACATAGCGCTGCTAGGCTTCTATCGTTTCAGTTTCCTCACCGTCAGGCACAGCGGGTTCGGCGCCCGCCTCCTCAACAGCAGGCTCGACTACCTCGGCTTCCACTGCGGGCGGAGCTTCCTCCTCCGTGGCAGCTTCAGCAGAAGCCTCTGCCGGCTGCGGCTCCTCCTGAATCTGCTCCTGGGCCTCTACCACCGGCTCGCTTTCTGGAGCTGCGGAGGCCGCAGCAGTGGCAGCGGCGCGAGCTTCGCGCTCCTCTCGCTCCTTCTGAACAGCCTTTGGATCGCGTCTCCTGACCATATGCCGGAGTACCCTTTCAGAAACCCTGAGTGTACGTTCGAGTTCGGCCACGGTCTCGGGAGTCAGAATCATATCGATGAATACATAAAATCCGTCGCGTTGGCGTTCGATGGGGTATGCCAGGCGGCGGCGCCCCCACTGGTTTACCCGGACAACCTGGCCGCCGTGATTAGCGACGATCTGCTCGACGCGCTCAATAACGCCGCGCGTCTCTTCTTCACTGGCTTCGGGGTTGACGATCAATCCTAGCTCGTAGTCTCGCCTCACGAAGCCACCTCCTTCCTCTGGGTACACACCTGGTCAGCTCAGGTCGCTTTTTACGCTTACGACCACTGCCAGGGTAGGTGGAGCACCAACACGGTGTTGATGCTACTGTAACAGATGCCGCTCTGATATAGTGCGCGGCTGCAACAAAAATTGTCCCACGCGGACGTGGGATATGGCACCCCGCTGCTACCGGGCCAGATATTGCTTCCGCCGCCGGGAACAGCCTGTGTGGACACCAGTACCCCGCTATTATAACATTCTTCGCTATGCCTGACAATAGAGCCGAGGTGTACAAACTTTCAGCTTTCCATTCTTTTAATACACCGCGAAAGCGGAAAAGCGGAAAGGGTATAAGATAGCGATGTGTGGCGCAGCCGCTGCGCCACACATCGCTATCTTGAAAGTGGCAGAGCAGCGCGAACACGCGGCGAGAAAGGGCCTGGACGCTGAGAATCGGACATCATCTGACGTTTTTTCTGAATAAAGAGGTTTGGTCATGCATGCAACAGCATCCTGAGAATCGTGCGCCAGGCGCGCGGAAGCGCTATGCCGGGCGGCGGGTCGCGCTGTGGTTACTTGCTTCAGGTATAGCGCTGGAACTGGTTTATCTTGCGCTCTATCCCTTGCTCGCCCGGGCAGGACAGGTCATAGCCAGCGATCCCGTCCAGCACGCGCTGCCGGATAATTTCCCCTGGCTGCCCTGGCTGTACTGGACGCGGCTTCTGCCCGGACTGACGCGCCTTCTCGCACGCACGCCCTGGCTCGATCCGGCAAATACGCTGGGCAGCGCGAATCTGCTCCTCATCCTGCTGGCGCTGGCGAGCATTTTTGTGCTGCTCGCCGCCCATACTGGATCGCGAGCCGCGCGCGGCATCTATAGCCAGCTCTCGCGCCGCGATGAGTATGCCCTTTTCTGGATCATGCTGCTGCTGACTGCCCTCTTCGGCGTGACGATGCTCTATGCACCGATTGTCTACAGCGCGCTATCGCAGGATATGCTGCTCTACGGCCTCTACGGACGCATGGTCGTGATATATCATGTCAATCCTTACGCTTTTGCCCCGGCGGCCTTCGCGCACAACTTGCTGCCTGGCACGCCAGCGCTACAACAGCCTGCGACTATCCCCTATGGACCGGTCTGGATCGATCTGAGCATTCTGGCGACGCTGCCGATGGGTGATAGCATAGCCAGTATTGTGCAGGGATTTCGCCTCATCGGCCTGGTTGCGCATATACTCAACGCGGTCCTGCTATGGCTGATCCTGGCGAAGTTCAGATCCGCCATACGCATCTCGGCAACTCTGCTCTATGCCTGGAATCCGCTGGTCCTCCTGTTAAGCGTTACGGCGATGCACCAGGAGGTGGTAGTTATCGCCTGGCTGCTGCTGGCTATATTCTTCTTTCAGCGCAAATCGCTCGTTGTGGGCTGGATCTTCACTCTGCTGGCCGTGCTGACGAATCCCGCCTCTCTGCCGCTGCTGCCGCTCTTTTTGCATATGATGGCGAAAAAAAAGCGTATGCAGCGCCGGGGATTCGCTGCTGGCTGGTGGTTCGGCACGCTGGCGATCTCAGGGCTGCTTGTCGCGCTGACCTGCGCTCCCTACTGGCAGGGGTGGAGTCTGGCAGGCATCGCCGCAAATTTCAGCACACCCTTCTGGCAGGGTAATGCGCTCAATTCGCTCGACGCGGCTGTGCTTAACCTGCCAATGCAATTGCCGGAGCCGCTGCTATGGCTCTTTGCCCCCCATCACTGGTCCGTGGTCGCGCTGGTAATCACAGGCATCTTTCTCCTTCTGAGCCTCTGGCTGGCGGATACGCTGGAACTGACCTTGCTCGCCGGCGGCTGGCTGCTGCTGCTCCAGCTTGTCCTGCTGCCCACGTACTGGCCCTGGTACGTACTGCTCCCCTTCGTGCTGGCGCTCTGCTCGACGAAACCCTCGACGATCTTACTGGCGGCACTGTTCTTATTCGCTGCGCTGATCGGCTGCTACTGCTGGCTGCGCTATCCCGTATGGGCAGGGTCAGGGCTGGTGATAGTGGGGTTGCCGCTGCTGCTGTGGGGCTGGACGATCTTCTTGACCACGACCTGGCGGATGATGCACCGGGGCGATGAGGGACCGTTTGAAAGACAGTTCAGCAGGCCGCGCCTCTCGCGCCCCCCATGGCTCTCACGCTCCTCACGGCCTGGAAATTAGTCAGCATTCTGGCCCACTCGCGCCGGATGTTCGCGCGGCTCCGCCGCGCCAGGAATACAGGCTGTGATGTGGGAAAGGCGCGAGCAAGCGTGAGGGCCGAAAATCAGGAACGCTCTGATACTATGTTTGAACGCAAATGAGCGTTTTGCACACCATCCCTGAGATCCCCGGGTGCGGCGGAGCCGCACCAACGCCTGGCGAGAGCACCGAGCCTCGGACACTTTCTGATGAAGAGCCAGATTTTCGCTCCTGTTGCGCAATAGAGAGCAGGTATGATATAATCGTCGCTCAGGCGGGACGGCTCGTGAAAAAGGCTTCTCTGCGCCTTCGATAGAGCAAATGTGAGGTGGCCTGGGAACAGGCTTCCCAATTGAGATCGCAAAAAATAGAAAAAGGCCCCGCCGCAGAATTAAGAGAGAAAGAGTTATGAAGCAGAAGTTAAAAACACACAAAGCAACAGCGAAGCGGATTCACGTAACCGCGTCTGGCAAGTTCCTGCGCCGCAAAGTGGCGATCAGCCACCTGCGCCGTAACAAATCATCGCGCCTTATTCGCGCGGCTGATAAGAAGTTTCCCCTGTCTACAGCGGATAGGCGTCGTCTGAAGCGCCTGCTCCCCTATGCCTTCTAAGGCCATACTCACAGCAACCATTCGTGAGAGCATAGACTTACAGCAGCAGTTTTTCATGAACTGCTGAGGATTGAAACACGGAGGATTAGCAAGAACTATGCCAAGAGTAAAACGCGGTGTTGCCGCTCACAAGAAGCATAAGAAGATACTCAAGATGGCAGAGGGCCATTGGGGCACACGTAGCCGCCTTTTCCGCCCCGCGCATGAATCGGTCATGCGCTCGATGGCCTATATGTATCGTGACCGCCGGAATCGCAAGCGCGATATGCGCCGGCTCTGGATTACGCGCATCAATGCCGCTGCTCGCATGCGCGGCGTGAGCTACAGCGTACTGATGCATGCTATCCGCGAGGCCAACATCGGGGTAGATCGCAAGATTCTGGCCGAGATGGCCGTCAACGATGAGGCCGCCTTTAGCGCGCTCGTCGATCAGGCGCTGGCAACCGTCACTCAATAACGTCATGTACACGTCTTTTTGACTGCTCATCGCCGCGCGGTTCGCCGGGGAGGGAAGTCGACGGGCACAGCGCCTGCGGAGCTGTGCCTGCTGACTCCCCTCTCCGAGTGCGCCTGCGGCGCACCCGTACACATGCCTGGCGGGTTAGATACATGGCTTATATTTCCAGTCCATCAAACCCACGCATCGGCAGGTTGCGAGATCTGCATACAACGAGAGGCCGTAAGAACCACGGCCTCTTTTTAATGGAGGGGCCACATCTGCTGGAGGCCCTGCTTGACGCCGCTGTGCCGCTGCACGAGGTCTACTATCAGCCGTCGGCGCTGCAACGCACAGCGCGGGGCAGGCTCCTGCTTGACCGTCTGCTGCATGCGACGGACCTGTCTCAGCAGCAATTGATCGAAGTGAGCGAACGCGTGCTGGCAGCGGTGAGCGATGTGCAAACCTCGCAAGGCGTGGTAAGCGTTCTCTCCTGCGACACCTTCAGCGCGGAACAGGTACGCAAGCGTCGCGCGCCCGCCATACGGCCCGCACTCTTGATCCTGGACGGGCTGGCCGATCCGGGCAACATGGGCGCGATTCTGCGCACCGCGCTCGCCGCCAACGCAGCCGGGGTGCTGCTTACTCCAGACTGTGTAGACCACTTCAGCCCGAAGGTCGTGCGGGCGGCTGCCGGAGCGCATATCGCACTGCCCATCGAGGCCGACATGACATGGCCGGTCATCGCTGAAAGGGTCGCGGCTCACTCTCCCGGGCGCGTGTTGCTGGCGGAGGCCGGCAGCCCGCACCTGTATTATGAGCAGGACCTCAAGCAGCCTTTTGCGCTCATTATCGGCAACGAGGCGCACGGCCCCTCGCAGCAGGCGCGCTCGCTCGCCACGCTTACTATTAGCATTCCCCTGTCTGATGGTGTGGAGTCTTTAAACGCGGCGATGGCTACCGGCATTATTCTCTACGAGGCTGTGCGCCAGAGGCAGGCCGCTACCTGACCATTTTCACCTCCGGGCCAGCTGCCCGGCATTTACTCGCGAAAGATGAACTGGCCCCAGGAGCGGATGGATAAATCCTGACCCTACCCGCTCCATGTGCTATAGTCAGCTATACGCTCATCGGGCACTACGATATCATTGTGATCGGGGAGCCGGGTATGCGGCGGCGCTCCCGCTCCTGCGCTGGAGGCGGAGGCGGAGGCGGAGGACAACTGTGCCGTTGCGCTGACTGTGCGCAGGACTCCGCTGACGGTCAGCGGATTCTCCGGCTCATCGTCAAGCAGCATATTCATGCTTGAGGAGGGTACATACTCCTGATTTTCGCGCAGCTTGAAAGCCTCTACCGACGAACGCAGTTGCTCGACCAGGCGCGCCAGGCTCTCCATGTACTGCGATGCCTTGCGCGTACTGGCATTGCTGCGCCGCATAGTCTCGGAAACCTCCTGCATGATCTGCACCACCGAGCCGGAGGATTGCAACTGCCGCGCCGTCATCCGGTTAATGCTCTCGATCTCATGTGCCTGGTGCTCAACGGCGGCAAAGATCGACTCCAGGGCAACGCCGGCCTCCTGCGTAAGCCTGGCTCCTGTGGTGGTTTCGCGCTCGGTATCCTGCATGGAGACCGCCACGGCACCGATCTCTTCGCGAACGCTGCGCACGATGCGCGTAACCATGTTGGCCTGCTCCTTCGCGCGTTCGGCCAGGCGGCGAATATCGGCGGCGACGGCTCCGAAGCCTTTCCCATTATCGCCGGCCATTGCTGCCTGAATGGCGGCATCCAGCGCCAGGCGATTCGTCTGGTGCGCGATGCCGGAGATCACGTCAACGATCTCGTTGATCTCGCGCGAGCGCTCTCCCAACGTCTGCACTTTACCAGCGGTGGCCTGCACGTTTTCGGAGATCCGGCCTATCCCTTCGACGGCCAGTGCCAGCGATTCGCGCCCGATCTGCGCATCTTTGCGCGCGTCTCGCGCCACTTCATAGAGCACCTGTGAGCGTTCGGCTACCTGGCGGCTCGACGCAGCCATATGCTCCACTTCCATCGCGGCTTCCTCAATCTGCGTGATCTGGGCATCGCCGGTCTCTACAAGTGTGGTCATACGGTCGAGAATGATGGTCGTAAATTTCTCCACCTCGGTGGCAACCTTCTTCACGCGCACAACGAGGCTGCCCAGTTCTTCAACCATGTAGTTGAAGGAATCCGCGAGCACGCCGAGGGCGTCGGCGGTCACTTCGGCCTGCACGCGCAGATCCCCTTCGCCGATGCCGCTGACCTCGCTTACCAGCTTCTCTACCTGGGCCTGCAAGAGATCGCGCTGTAATTGCGTCTGTTGAATGAGAAGTACGATATTATCCAGCATGCTGTTCATGGAGTTGGCGACCATGCAGATCTCGTCGCGCCCTACAAGCGTGGCGCGGGCCGCCGTCTCGCCTCTGCCAATGCGCCTGGTCAGGTTGGCAAGTTCGCTCAGCGGGCGCGTTATGGTCAGGTTGACAACATAGCCAATGGCGACGACAACCATAATCGTGCTCAGAAAGGCGATGACGGTGGTCAGAGTGATGGCGTTGACCTGCGTCGGAAGGGCGATGCTGGCGCTGACGGCATTCGCGATCTGGCCGATCCCCTGCCAGTCTCGTATCACCAGTGCATACTGCTGGTTCGCACCTGCGAGCAGTTTATGCAGCACAGTCGCCGGAGCCTGGGTCGCGATCCCATGCAATACCTGCTGCACGGCAGCGCTGTAGGCGGGCCAGTCCTTACTTTGCAATGTGGTAAGTAGACGCTGCTGATCGGCCGGTATGGTCGCGGCAGGATCATTGCCTGTCAGGATGGAGAGCGTGTCACTCATGCCGGGCGCGGTTGTCAACTGGTAGCTCTGCTGATAATGCTTCAAGGCTGCGCCGATCTGCCGGGTGAGCATGTTCACACTTTTAAGCAGGCCCGGCGTCCTGGCCTGCACAATGGAGTTCGATTGGTATTGATCTTGATAGGCCGCGTTGAGGGAACTATCGAGGTTTTGCAAATCTTCCCGCACCGCCGTTGTGGCCTGCATCATGGCGATGCTGGATTGCATGGCCTGGCTGCGCGCGCTCTGCTCGCTGGCGAATGCAATACCCTGAATGGCGACGATAATGCCCGGGATCACAGCGGCAAGCAAAAACGCGTAGAAGAGGCGCCGAAATATGGGGATATTAGCCACGAAGGTAAGCATAGCTGCGTCATCCTTCCTCTAACCTTGTGTAATTATAACTATCTTTATATTGTGTAACATATTACACAATATCGATGAAATAGTAATCTTCAGCACGTCAAATAGGAGTTTACATTGTCTTTTGGCAATCTTAAACGTATGGTGCGCGGATTAGCCCGATTTTCCTATCTGTTCACAGAGTGTGTCTGATTTCCGACACCTCTGCCTGCTCGCGCCTGCGGCGCTCGCCAGAGAGAGGACATGATGTGGAAAACGCACAAAGTGCGTTTTCCACATCATGTCCTCTCTCTGGCGGGACGGAGCCGCACGAACTCCCGGCCAGAACAGGCGAGACCACCGAGGACACCTCATCCCCGGCAGATTCTCTGCACTCGTGCTATACTGTGAGCAGGAAAAAAGCATGAAGTCGAAGGAGCCTTCTTGATGGATACGTTCTCCGTAGCGCGCTGGCCGTTCCAGAAGGTGTTGATTGCCAATCGTGGCGAGATCGCTCTGCGCGTCATTCGCGCCTGCCGTGAGCTTGGGTTGAGCAGTGTGGCCGTCTATAGCGATGTTGACCGCAACGCCTTGCATGTGCGTATGGCGGACGAAGCCTACCACATTGGTCCGGCCCAGGCCGCGAAAAGCTATTTGAACATTCCCGCTCTGATCGATGTGGCAAAGCGCTCGGGCGCGCAGGCGATACATCCCGGCTATGGTTTTTTGTCAGAAAACGCGGCCTTCGTGAAGGCGTGCGAGGAGGCGGGTTTGATCTTTGTCGGGCCGCCAGTGGAGGCGCAGGAGGCGATGGGCGAGAAAACGGCGGCGCGGCGCACGGCGCAGGCCGCTGGTGTGCCGATTGTGCCAGGGGCGATGAGCGATGTTGAGGATGATGCCCAGGCGCAGGCGATGGCCGAGCGCCTGGGCTATCCTCTGTTGCTGAAGGCAGCTGCCGGCGGCGGAGGCAAGGGCATTCGCTTCGTGCGCGATCCTAAAGAACTTCTGCCGTCCCTGCGCCTGGCGCGCAGCGAGGCCAGAAGCGCCTTTGGCGATGGACGCGTCTATCTGGAGAAAGCGATCACGCCCGCGCGCCATATCGAGGTGCAGTTCATTGCCGATACGCATGGCAACGTGGTTCACCTGTGCGAGCGCGAGTGCAGCGTTCAGCGTCGCCATCAGAAGCTCGTTGAGGAGACGCCATCGCCGGTGGTAGATGAAGAGCTGCGCGCACGCATGACTACGGCCACGGTGAACCTGGTGCGCACGATCCGTTATGTCAATGCCGGAACCGCCGAATACTTGCTGGGGCCGGATGGCAATTTCTACTTTCTGGAGGTCAACGCACGCATCCAGGTAGAACATCCGGTGACGGAGTGGTGTACCGGCGTCGATCTGGTGCAGGAACAGTTTCGCGTGGCCGCCGGCCTGCCGCTCTCTTTTACACAGGAACAGATCACGCTGCACGGCGCGGCCATCGAGTGCCGCATTTCGGCGGAGGATCCCGAGAATCGTTTCCTGCCCGCTACCGGTACGGTGCTGGCGTTACAGGAGCCTTCCGGTCCAGGCGTGCGCGTCGATAGCGGCCTCTATCCAGGCTTACAGGTGCCGCTCTTCTATGATCCGCTGCTCTCGAAGCTGATCGTGTGGGGCAGGGACCGCGCCCAGGCGATTGCGCGCATGCGCCGCGCGCTGGCCGAGTACCAGATTACCGGCGTGCGCACTACGCTGCCCTTCGCGCGCTGGTTAATGGAGCATCCACGCTTTATCGCCGGCGATCTCTCAACCGATTTTATCGCCGAAGAGTGGGATACCAGAAAGAAGGCCCCCGGGGCGGAAGAGGGTGAGACGCGTGTGCATGGAATGGAGGCACTGGCACCGGAGCAGGTCGCGGCTATTATCGGCGCTCTGCTAATGCATGCACAGGCTGAGGAGGAGAAATCGAGACGCCATCCGCTCTCTGACAGCAGAGAAGAGGTGAGTCGCTGGCGCGAGGCCGCACGCCGGGAGATCCTGCACCGCATGTAGTAGCTTATTCAGGTCCCTCGCCGTCTCTGACGGTTATCTATTGGTGTGGATGGCATGGAGCGGCCTGCGTCCGCTCCATGCCATCCACACCAATGTTTGCGAAGCGCGCAGGCGCTGAGCAGTCACGGAAAGAAGGAGTGCCTCTTGCTATTACTGGCGTACCCTGGCAAAGACCTTGCTGGCGTCGGGCAAGAGGCCGAGATTGTTTTCGTTGAGCGGCCAGTAGACGATCACGACTTTGCCGATGATGTTCTGGCGCGGCACGAATCCCCATGCGCGCGAGTCGGAACTGTCGCCGCGATTGTCGCCCATAACAAAATATTCGTCGGGGCCGACGATGCGGTTGGTGAACGATGGATAAGGATTGCTATCGTCGCGGCTGTTGATATACGGCTCGTGCAGGATGACGCCGTTCACAATGACGCTCTGGCCGACAACGCTAATGATATCGCCGGGAATGGCGACTATACGCTTGACGTAATCCTCCTGGGGATCGGGCGGATACTGGAAGACGATGATATCACCACGCTGCGGCGGCTGCAAGAGGTAGGCACCCTTGTAGACCAGGACGTATTCCTGGTTGTGCAGCGTCGGCTCCATGCTCTGCCCATCGATATGAAAGTTTTGTATGAAGATGCGCATAAGAAAGACCATCAGCAGGGCGATGATGGTCATTTCTATGATCTGGCCTGCCCAGAGCTGTATCCAGGTGGGGCGCTGATACTGTTCCAAGCATTTCCTCCTCTCTCTTTCTATTATCAGACAGAGGAAAAATGCTGCCTTTTCAGGCGCGCGGCGGCTCGCAGGTGAGGCTCGCGCATCAATAAATGAGTGCAGAGCATGGCCCGGGGTCAGGGGGGCCGCCTCCAACAACCCCGCTCTGATATTATTTTTCCTGGACGGGCGGAGGAAGCTCGAAGGCGGGGGGAGTTTTGCCGCGCCGCTCTGCCGCCGCGGCTTTCAGGCGCTCGACGGCTTCATGTGGCACAGGGCGACCACCAAGTGGCGTGGGATGAATGCCCGGGCCGTGGAAATCGGTGCCGCCGGTAGGAATAAGGTTGTATTCGTCGGCAAGGGCGCGCAGCGCTCGCTCCTGGTCGGCAGTGTAGGGGCCGTAATAGGTTTCAAGGCCAACCATGCCGGCTTCGCACAGCCCCGGCAGCCAGTCGCGCAGCTCATCCAGGCCGGGCAACTCGATGGGATGGGCCATGACGGGCAGTCCGTTGGCGCTGGCTATCAGCCGCACGGCATCTTCGGGCGTGAGTTTGTAGCGTGGAACATAGGCCGGGCCGCCGGTTCCGATATATTTGTCGAAAGCCTCGCCAATGCTGCTGACGTAGCCAGCCTCTAACAAAGCTTTGGCGACGTGGGGCCGGCCTACGGCGCCCTGCGCGATTTCGCGGACACGCTCCCACGAGATGTGCAGCCCTTCCTGATTGAGCAGTTCTACCATGCGCTGTCCACGGCGCACGCGGGCATCGCGCAGCACTTGCAGGACCGACTGGAACGCGGGGCGCTGGTACTCAAGAAAGTAGCCCAGGACGTGGACCTCGCCGCCACTCACATCGGTGTTGATCTCGATGCCGGGAATGAAGTCGATATCCAGCGCTCGCGCGGCGCCGGCGGCCTCCTCCAGTCCGCCGGTGCTGTCATGGTCGGTAAGCGCCAGTACGCGCAATCCTACCGCCTTCGCGCGCTCAAGCAGTTCGGTTGGCGAGTAGATGCCGTCCGAGGCGGTAGAGTGGGTGTGAAGATCAATATAATTTGTCATGAAATTGCTACATTTTCCTTTTCTGCGATTGATGCCAGTTTGTGGTATTGTGCGGGCAGCCTGCGGCTGCCCGCACAATACCACAAACGCAAGGATTTTTTAACGGGCGTAATCGACGGCGCGCGTCTCGCGCACAACGCACACTTTGATCTGCCCTGGATAATCAAGGCTCTCCTCGATCTTGCGAGCAATCTCGCCGGAGAGCCTCATCGCCGTATATTCATCGACCTCTTCGGGCTTCACAATAATGCGAATTTCACGCCCGGCCTGAATGGCAAACGATTTCTCGACGCCAGTAAAAGAGTTGGCGATGCTTTCGAGCGCTTCCAGTCGCTTGATATAGAGGTCAACCGTCTCGCGCCGCGCCCCGGGGCGAGCGGCGGAGATGGCATCGGCAGCCTGCACAATCGCGGCCTCCAACGATTGCGGCTCAGTTTCCGAGGCGTGATGGGCCACCATCGCATGAATGACCTTCGGAGATTTGCCGAAGCGCCGCGCGATTTCGCCGCCAACGATAGCGTGCGGGCCTTCAACCTCCTGGTCGACTGCCTTGCCCATATCGTGCAGCAGGGCAGCGGTCTTACATACGTTAACATCGGCGCCCAGTTCGTGCGCGATAGTCGCAGCCAGGATAGAGACCTCTACCGAATGCGCCAGGACGTTCTGCCCGTAACTGGTACGGAAATGCAAGCGTCCCAGGATCTTGAGCAACTCGGGCTGCAAGCCATGCACGTTAGCCTCCATCGCCGCATTTTCGCCGGCTTCGCGCACAATGGCATCGACCTCCTGCCGCGCTTTGGCGACAACATCCTCGATGCGGGCGGGATGAATGCGCCCATCGAGGATCAGCCTGGTCAGCGCGATACGCGCTACCTCGCGGCGCACCGGGTCGAAGCCCGAGAGAATGACAGCCTCCGGCGTGTCGTCGATAATCAGATCGACGCCGGTTGCAGCCTCCAACGCGCGGATGTTGCGGCCCTCGCGCCCGATGATGCGCCCCTTCATCTCATCGCTGGGCAGCGGGACAACCGAAACAACGGCTTCGGCCACCTGGTCGGAGGCGCAGCGCTGAATCGCCAGCGTGATGATCTCGCGCGCGCGCGCCTCGGCATGTTCGCGCGCCTGCTCTTCGATCATACGGGCGCGGCGCGCGGCCTCCTCGCTCACGAAGCTCTCGATACGCTTGAGCAGCAACTCCCTGGCCTGCTCCTCGGTCAAGCCGGCAACGCGCTCCAGCTCGGCAAGTTGCCTGCGCTTAATCTCTTCCGCTTCTGCGTATGTCTGCTCCGCGCTGCGCTCCCTGGCTTGCAGTTTGCGTTCACGCTGCTCCAGCGCCTCCATTTTGCGCTCAAGGCTCTCCTCTTTTTGTTGCATACGGCGCTCCTGGCGTTGTATCTCGGAGCGCCGCTCAGCATATTCACGTTCTATTGTTGCCCGAAAGCGAGCGGTCTCTTCCCGCGCTTCCCGCAGCGCCTCGCGTTGCTCCAACTGGACTTCCAGCAAGCGCTGCTCGCTGGCCTCCTTCTGGAGACGCAGGCTCGCCTCGTAGCGTTCCTTATTCTGGGTGCGGCCATAAAAATACCCGATGAAAAGGGCGACGAGAGCGCCGGCAACTAAAAGAATAAGGGCGAAGACGATCATCGTTGATGATAATGTCACTTCGGCCTACCTCCCTAAAGGCGAACAGGCCCGTAAAGGCTTGAGTTAAGGATAATATGTGTTTCGCGTTTGCGTCTCGTGGGCAGCAAAGAGTCAGACGCAGCTTACCTGCGTCTCTACATCTAGTGTAGAGCTGACCCTTGCAGTCAGCTTACAATGCACCAAGCATACTATATAAGAGTGTTAACAATACGTCAAGCGTGGAAAAGCAGGCCAGAGGGGAGACTGCGCCCCTGCTATCCCCTTCAGACCGTCCAGTGGCCGGTAATGAACTGGAGCAGTAGAAAGGCTAGCAGGGGCAGCGCGAACAGGAGATAGAGCTGGTGAAACCAGGGACGGCGCCCCAGCCGTGCCAGGATGATGAAGCCCACAAAGATTTCCAGCACGAAGCGCTCCACCGACGGCAGCGGATCGTAAGGAATGTTGCCATAGCCCGGGGTGCCGGGAAAAATTACCGAGTAGATCAGTGCCAGCAGGCCAAAGAGCACGAACGACCATTGATCGCGGCGCAGGCGCTCCGGCCCGACGACGGCCAGAACCAGCAGGCCGCTAAAGAGGGCGAGCGCGAAGAGGTCGATATAAATATGTGGCGTGGCGAACGTGAAAGCTGAGAGCGTGAGCAGGCTGTGAATGGCGATGGCCGGCGCAACCCAGGGGAAACTCAGGCCCACGCGCCAGTTCGCCTCCGCGTGAGAAAAAGCGAGCGGATCACCAAAACGCATATACAGCCCAAACGCGTAGATGCCCAGACCAAGTGGAATAAATAGCACAGGCAGCAGATCGGCACATAGCCTCAGGCTGGCCCATCTTTGCCCCTCCTGCCATGCCTGCATGATTGGCAGCAACTTTTGACGCAGAAACTCATAGAGGAAGACAGCCGCGAGGAGGAGACCGATGGAGCGCGTCAGTACTGCCAGACCGCCAAACAGGCCGGCCAGCCACCAGCGGCTATGGCGCAGCGCATAAAAGCTGAGCAGCAAAAAGAGCATGAATAGCGATTCGTTATAGCCCACGAAGAAAAAGAAGGCGCTTGGAAATATGGAGAAATAGAGTGCCGCGCGTTTTGCTGTTTCACTATCAATCTCTGTCTCAACGAGACGATAGAAAACGATCAGCGTGCCCAGGAACGCCACATTGGAGATGAGCATCATGGTCTCAAGAATATCAAGGTGCAAGAGGGTATTGAGGGCCTGAGAAAGCGCGGGAAATAGAGGGAAGAACGCGGCATAGCCGGGACCGGGATAGCCCTGCATGGCGATGGTGGCATAGCGGGCGACATCCCACTGATACCATAGATAGAGCATATCGCGGAACGTGAGCGTGCCGGGCCAGTAGTTGGGGACAGAAAACAGCACGCCTCCGAGATAGCCCAATAGCAAAAAGATGATACGACTGATCAGAAACGCCGGCAGGATCGCCAGCGTCGCTTGCCACCAGGGCGTGAGCATGATACGCCACGGCTGCTGCACGTCGGTTACAGGCTCTCCAGATAGGATTCTGGTTGATCCTGTCGTCGATTCTTTTGTATCCATGAAAGGGAAGGCTCCAGCATAGTTATTTGTTATAGCTTGCCTGTTTGCAGGTCTACGTTATTATATACATGCATAGAGAAGTGAAAGTTAACGTGAGTATACAGGAAACTAGCCCAACTGTCACCACTTTAAGGAGAAATGAATGAGTTCGCAGGACCCGGCGCAACCCATGCGTCCAACGCACGTTGTGACATGCTTTCTGATGCGTACAGACGAAAATCCTCCTCGTATTCTTATTGTACGCCGTAGCCAGCGCGTGGGCAGCTATCATGCTCACTGGGCCGGTGTGAGCGGGTTCGTAGAGCAGGGCGTGACGCCCGATGAGCAGGCGTATACGGAGATACGCGAAGAGACGGGCCTGCAACGCGATCAGGTGCGCATGCTGCGGCGCGGCACGGTGGTCGAATACGCCGATGCAGAAATTGGCCGCCACTGGTACGTCCATCCTTTTCTCTTCGAGGTGCTCGCGCCCGACAGCATCGTCACCGATTGGGAGGCGACAGATAAGCGCTGGATCGAGCCATCGGAGCTGCATAACTACGAGACCGTGCCCAGATTGCAGGAAGCATACGATTCAGCCATACACGGAGAAACGGTAGGGTAAACTACTTTAAAACCAGCGGGTGATGGTATACAATAATAATCCAGGCGAGAGATTGAAAACTCGCTGTTTAGCACCACGACTTTGTACTTACATCCGCCAAAGCGAGGGAAGCGCAGGAGCTTATCATGCTGACCAGATATATACGAGCTGCTATGAATAAGGCAAGATACGAGATCTTACCGGATGGTACTTTCTACGGAGAAATTGCCGGCTTCAATGGCGTTTATGCCAATGCAGATACTCTCGAAGCCTGCCGCGATGAGTTGGAAGAAGTGTTGGAAGAGTGGATTCTGTTGCGTGTTTCACGGCATCTTCCGCTACCAACTGTTGACGGTCTTGAATTGACCATCAAGGAAGTTGCTTGATGCCGCGTCCAGGTCCTATCAAGCGTAAAGATTTGATTCATTACCTGCGCCAGCTTGACTTTGAAGGCCCATTTTCTGGTGGAAAACATCAATTCATGGTGAGAGAAAACATTACCTTACGGATACCTGATCCGCATCAAGGAGATATCGGGGAGGCGCTTCTGCTCAGGATATTGAAACAGGCTAATATTGAAAGGGATGAGTGGGAGAAGCTCTAAACATGGGGCAGGTGTGGTAGAATACGCTCAGGATGAACTTATGGAGCGACATCGACAACACTCATCAGCAGCCACTACCCGCCCCGGTGCAAGGACGCGCGCGTCGTCTCACCGAACAGGCCATTCTGTCCTCATTGCGCGACTGGCTGCTGAATGATTATGCCGCCGCCTATTGTCGCTCGCTCGGCGCCACGCGCATTTTTCGCCGCTGCTACTGGGTGGACGCACTCGGCCTCGATACCAGGGCAACCGCAGTTCCGCATGTCCCGCCAGCAGCGGAGCCGCAGCCAGCCAGAGGCCGCAAAAAAGGCGCGACGCAGGTCGCCACGCCGCCCGCGCTGCAACCCATTGTCGCGCTCTCCCGGGCACTGGCGCAGGAGAGCCAGCCTGTCGCGCTCTATGGCCTCATCCTGGAGACGGGCAGCAGCAGGCGCAAGGAGGCGCGGGGAATGAGCGCAGCACCACAGGATGCCGCGAACATAGCTATCCCCCTGGAAGGCGGCATTATTCGCGCAAACTGGCTGATGGCAGCCCCGGCGCTGCTCAAAGCCATCGAGCCATCGCCCGCCATCTTTCTGCTCAATCCTTTCGGATACCCCATCCTCAGTACCGGCGACCTCGCGGCGCTCTACCAGCGCACGGTTCCTACAGAGCTATGCCTGCTCATCGCGCATAAGCAACTGGAGGCGCGCTGGCTGGCCGCCCTGCGCACGCCGGAGATGGCAGCGACACTGACCGGGCTGCTGCGCACGGATCGCTGGAAGACAATATCAATCCGCGAAGAGGAGAGGGAGCAGGCCATTGACAGTCTGCTCGGTCTTTTTATCGCGGCGATGCAGCGCCATTTCCAGTTTCCCATACAGCGCATTCCGCTGCTGATGCAGGCGCGCCCCGCCGTCGTCGAGAGCGTTCCGTATACGCTGATCTTCGCCACACGCAGGCAGGACAGCCTGTATAGCATGAATGATGCCCTCTGTCTGCATCGCCGCTGTTTGTATGAGCAGAGTTATCGCGGCCTGCTGGAGGAAGAGTGGTTTCAGGCCCGGCAGCACGAGCGTCATGAACGTGAGTTGCAGCAGCTCTACCGGCGCACGCGGCAGCAGGGACAGGCAAGGCGCATCCGGCGCTGGCCCGACCTGCGCCAGCATATGCTGCTTACCAGCTTCGGACAATTTACCACGCGCGATTACGATTCGATCATCTATCAGTTATTACTAAATAAAGAGGTACGTTGTGAGTGGAGACGAGCGCCAGTTGAGGGAGACGAGCCACGCCTGCCCGGCAATGACGATGCTCTGCTGTGGCAGTAGCCTGAAAGTGCCAGCAAAGGGGCGCTACCAGGGGGAAACGCCGGGTATGGGGAAGCCCAGCGTTTTAGTAGCACCCCTCACTACTAGTGTACGCTAGATTTACGCATTTAGTGGCATATTTTTAATAGAAAAACAATGAAGGTCGAGAAAAGCTTTACACCGAGGTGGTATTGTGGAGCATGACGAAATATCGCTGCGCAACACGCTCAATGAAATGACAGGAGCGGAGTGGCTGTACTTTACGAAGAGCGTACTTACGACGGCCTATCCATCCGCGTATGGACATCAACTACGCAAAGCGCATGGCGCGAATAAGCCGCCGCAACTGATGCGCCAGCTTATCGAATTTTTCACCAAGCCGGAGGGGCGCGTACTGGATCCTTTTGCCGGAGTTGGCGGTACGCTCATCGGGGCCTCCATCTGCAAGAAGCCGCGCACAGCTACCGGTATTGAGATTAATCGCAAGTGGGTGGATATCTATAACCAGATCATCGCGGAGAGCGACGGCTCGTTACAGCGGCAGGAGCTCATCCACGGCGACTGCCTGCAAGTCATGGCGACGCTGGAGGAGGCCAGCTTCGACTTCATCGCTACCGATCCTCCTTACAACATTCACTTTGAGCAAACCATGTCCAATGGTCGATACGCAGAAACTCATGCCAACCGGCGTACAGATTATGACATGCGCTCCGACGATCCCGCCGACCTGGCGAACCTGGCAAGCTACGAGACGTACCTGGATGCAATGGAGTCGGTCTTTGCCGCCTGCTTCAGATTGTTGAAGCCGCAAAAATATATGGTTGTGATCGTCAGGAATGCCTACCAGCGTGGAGAGTATATCTTTACACACGTCGATCTTGCGCGGCGGGCGAAGCTGCATGGCTTTGTGCCTAAAGGGGAGATCATCTGGTATCAGGCTGGCACGAGGCTGCGGCCCTACGGCTATCCCTTCGCCTACATACCCAACATCGCGCACCAGTATATTGTTGTTTTACAGAAACCAAAACGCTAGCCCGCTCGCACCGGGCCTTCTCGCGCCTGTGGCGCTCGCCTCAGGAAGATTGTTTTGTGGCAAAATGCGCGGCGCGCATTTTGCCACAAAACAATCTTCCTTCTTGCGCGGCTGCGCCGCGCGACTTTACGGCCGAAGCAAACAAGCACGCTGAGCATCAAGCATCCTCTAAAAGGCTTGAAACTCTAGCGTGACCCTACCACAATATTAACCAGCCGAGTATAATTAAAAGAATATATGTGAGCTTATTGGTTTGGAAACACAAGAGTAACACAACAGATTGTTTAGCGGACCTCAGAGAAGAGGAAACATGTATGCCACGAAGACAGAAACCAGACAACCCATTTAACAACCAGCAGTACATGGATGATGGATCGATGCATCATAGCGCCCCGGCAGCCGAACCGCAGGAAGCATCGCGCGCGGAAGATGAAGTAATAGATTCACAGAATAGCAGGCGCGATATCCTCATTTCAGCCTTTGAGCATGGGGAAAGATATCACAATGCCGGCAAGCGAGACGTTGAACTCTACATTCGCACATATAATACACTGCTGCGTAGTTCGAGCGAGATCAGCCTGAAGGCGCTTGTTCAGGCACATTACAACATCGACTCGATCATGCACCCCGACGCACGCTCGCCTTATCCCGACATGTCGGCATTCATTTACAGCGTGCTGCGGCTGCCAGCCTCCATTCTGCACTGTAACCTCGTTATCCTCGGCCAATCGGAGGAGGTCTTTTTGCAGCATGGCTTTCACGTTGATACCTGGCAGGCGGTAACGGCCTCGGCGCGTCGTCGCAAATGGTTCTATGACGGCAAAGAGACGCTGGCCGTCTACGTTGCCAGCGTGAGCGATACCGACGATATCGTGCCGATCCTGGTCGCGTTCCAGATCGAATGGAACAAGATGTACTATCTGATTCAGGAAGATCCGACGACGATGCAGCTCTTAGAGACGCGTATGGACCGCCGCTCGCCCGTCTTCGCCGAGATCAGCAAGGTGCTGCGCGAGCGTCTGCATATCGCGCCCGACGACTGGCGGCGCCTGGAGGTAATCTGGGGAGACCATCTGTGGGAGAAATTACATACGATTGGCAAGGAGCGCAAGGGCTTCTGGCTGCGCATGCTCGGCGGATCCCATGTGGGCTTTGTGCGGGCCACGCGCAAATGGTGGAACCCGGTGAAAAACCTGCTCGATACGCTTGGCCTGCCGGACCGGCCCGTCTACTTTGTTTCCAGCAATACGCACAGCATCGTCAACCTTCTATCCGGCTCTGTCCTTAATCGCGAGGAGGAACTGACGGATTTCGCGCTGCACGGTCCTGATCCCTACCTGGCAGAAGAGTGTCGCAAGCTCCAGGAGGGCACAGTGCCCGGCAACTGGCAGAACTTCCTCTACTTCGCGGCTCGCGAGTGGGGGCGCACGCCTGAAGGCAGAGAGTTCGCTCGCAAGCGCGTCCAGGAAGAGCAGGAGCGCGGCATCTGGCGTGTCAACGCGCGCTACGGACTGGAGATCGATGCTCAGGTTTGCGAGCTGGCGAAGCTGCGGCCTATCGAGGTTGATCCACGCTGCCGCATGCCGCATATGGATCTGCTGGCAAAAAGCAATGCCATCATCCTCAACATCGATTACCCTCTGGGTATGGCAGCCTACCGGATGTTGCGCGAGATCATGGAGAACCTGACGCAGATTCGCGGCATCTACATTCTGGGCAAAGCGGCCACGCTCAACGGCAGCATTGGCGACGTGATGATCTCTAACGTCGTGCTGGACGAGCACAGCCAGAATACCTACTGGCTCGATAACTGCTTCACCGCGCAGGATGTGCAGCCCTACCTGATCTATGGTTCCGTGCTCGACAATCAGAAGGCAGTTTCCGCAAAGGGCACATTCTTGCAAAACCGCCAGTACCTGGATTTCTTCTACCTGGCTAACTACACCGTCGTGGAGATGGAGAGTGGTCCTTACCTCAACGCGGTCTATGAAGATCAATACCTGATGCGCTACCCGGTCGGTGAGAATATCAACTTCGCGCGCCTGCCCTATGAGCTTGGCATTCTGCATTACGCATCGGATACGCCCTACACGCGCGGCAAAAATCTCGGCGCGGGCAGCCTCTCGTACTTCGGCATGGATTCGACCTATGCCACGACCATCGCGATTGTGCGCCGCATTATTGCCCACGAGATCGAGACGCTTCAGCGCCAGATCACGCGCCCCCTGGAAAAAGAAAGCGCCGGGAGCACGGAAAGTGGAGAGCCGAAGCAGGAGAGCGGCGTAGCGTAACCTGGGACGGAGAATAAAGATGGGGCATGCGAGACGGGGGCATGCGAGACGGGGGCAAGCCCCGTCTCTACATTTCCGGGGTGTAGAGACGGGGCTTGCCCCCGTCTCTACACCCCGTCTCTACACCCGTCTCGCACATCACCTCTCCCATTACATCGCCGTGCCTTCGATAAAAAAGGCATTCTGATCTCATTATACCAGTGCGACAGGGTGTACGGGTGAGCCGGTAGCCCCGCGCATCTTGAGCGGAAGACAGACGAAGGTAAATTCGTATCGCCTGTCGCGGGCAAGCTCCTCCAGGAAGAGATTTTCTATGATATAGATGCCGTGGCGCACGAGCAGGATGACGTGGCCGGGCAGCGTCGTTTTGAGATCGGGATCGACAACGCCGGTCTTATCCCAGGTCATATTATCGGCTCCCACAGCTTTCACGCGGAACTCCGCCAGCCAGGAAGACGCCTCAGAACTCATTCCGCTCGCGCGCAAATATGCGGCAGGATCATCCCAGATGGCGCCGTTGCCGATACGCACCAGCACAACGTCCCCCTCGCGCACTGCTACGCCCTGGCTCTGCGCCACGGCCTCCAGATCGCCGCGGCCAATGCTGTAATCAGGATCCACCCGCTCCACGCCCATGTGACGCGCCACGTCAAGCAGGATACCGCGCGTAATGAGGGCCGGGATCGTCTCGGCGCCCAGTTCGGTAAAGCCGGTTGACGTTTGCAGGCGAGCATTGACCTCGCGCCCACCGTAGAGATGCAGGTTCTCCGCCTGGTGGCAGAGGGCATCGATATGCGTGCCGGAATGCTCGGTCATGTACATAAAGCCGGAGGCACCGGTTCGAGGCTCGCCCAGGCCCGCTTCATGGCGGCGGTGGAGCGTATATACATATCCCGGCTGGTGCGCCGGATAAACGGGGGCGCCGAAGTAGCGCGGCTGCTCAAGATCGTAAATACGCGTGCTCTCCGTAATCTCCATTGAAATATGCTGCTCCTTCTTTCTATCAGGGTGTGTGATTTTGAGCATCATTGCTGGCGAGCGCCGCAGGCGCTCGCCAGCAATGATGCTCAAAATCACACACTGTAGTATATTATGCCCCGGACCCGGAGCCAGGGACAAGCGTGAGCGCAGCCATCAATTGCCCTTGCAGGTACGCGGTAATGGCGCCGCCCTCGCCCGCTATGGGATCGACATTCCCATTGCCGTTAGTATCAACGCCGTTGTAGGCATGGTCAGCGAGCGTGACGATCTCCTGAACCTGCCCCGTATTGGCGGGGTTGGCAACAAGCTTTTGCGCATCCTGGTCAATGGTTGTCACCCAATTCCTGACATTGGTCACACAGATGATGACATTGTTGGCGTGCTCTTTAATGTTGGGCGTCGAATCGCTCTGATTTGCCGCCAGCGTTGCATGCGCCGAACTGGTCTGGATATAACCGTTGCCAATCAGGCCAAAGCCATCGCCCGTAGCATTGATATTGAACTGGCCGCAGGTGGCGGCCAGCGGCTGATAATGCCCGCCATGCGCTCCCTCGATGATATCGACCATGCTCTGCGCCGCGCACTGCACCGCCGCCGTGTTACCGTTGGCCGCCGCATTCTTCAAAAGCACTGCCTGCTCATTCAACAGGCTGGCCTGTTCGCGGAGTCCGACCAGCAAGCCGATGTTGTGCGGCGTGGTCGGGAAGGCGAGCAGCAGATGCTTGATATGGACGGTAGCCAGGGGAGGGAAGGTTGCCGAGAGCAGCGTCTGCCCCGTGGGTGTGGTGACGTTGCCCTGCTCCTGCGTTATGAGCAGTTCATTGCCGAGTCCCAGCACATCGTGATGGCTCGTAAAGCTCACCGTATAGTTCTGTCCCTTGAGCGCCAGCGGGCCGAGCAGAATAAACTTTTCGTTCGCCACATCCGCCAGCCAGGCATCGTATTGGGAGCCAGCGGGAGGCGCTTTCAACCCCTGCGCGCTTATCTGGATCACGTTGGTTGGCGCCGGCCCATTCTGGCTGTCGCTAAAATACGCGATAGCCTTCGCGCCGGCAGCGACGCCGGAGCCGGTGGTAGCAGTGGCGTGTCCTGTTCCGGTTCCTGTCGTCGTCCCATTGCCATGCGGCCTCAAGAGTGTGATCACACCGGCCAGAACAAGGACGATTACCAGCCCGATAATGACGCCGAACACGATGTTTCGTCCGGGGCCTTTGCGCGCGGGACGCGAAGGCGCCGAGGGGGTAGCGCCGAATTGCTGTGCGGGCGGAGTATTTCCGGGGCCATACCTGGTAGGATCAGGGCCATAATATGACTGGGGTTGGTTTGGCAGCGCTGTCGGGGGAAGTGGGGAATAGCCCTGCGGACTCAGTGAGCGGTAGTCCCCTCTGGGCAGGCTCTGGGCGGGGCCTTCCGGCAGCAGGGCCGTTTCTTCGGATTCGGAAAGCGTCGCTCCACGCGCATAGATGGGCGTGATCTGATGGCCGCAATTCCCGCAGAAAGCGGCACCAGCATCAACCGGTGCGTTACAATTTGGACAAAGCATGATTCATTCCCTCTCTCAGCCTTTGCATAATAACATCGACCGGGATAATAAGAAAACTCTTCGAGGGCGGATCTCAACCATCGAGATCGACACCTTGCAGTATAACACGCAATTGAATTATTCGTTATGAATAATTTCACAGGTTTCCAGCGTTTTAATCCTGCTCGCGCCTGCGGCGCTCGCCTGATAGGTGTTGTTTGGTGAAACAGGCGCGCTGCGCGCCTGTTTCACCAAACAACACTCATCCCTGCTGCGTCAGAGTCGGACGACCACCTGGCGAGAGAGGTCATCTGATTACTGACACAACTCCCTGCTTGCGCTTGCGAAGATCGCCTTATTTTGTCTGGTGAAATGTGCGCTCCGCGCACATTTCACCAGACAAAATATATCCCTGACGCGGCTCCGCCGCGCGGCTATACAGCCTTTATACTGGTTGCAGGATATGGAACACGTTTGTGAGTAATTCCATGATGCCGTGATAGAGAATGACGATCAGGGCAAGCGTCGCCAGCACCATATGGATAGTGCGCCAGGTGCGAAGGATCAGGCGCGCGCGCCGCTGCCGGTGCAGTGACCGGGCCAGGCCGGCATGCAGCGCCAGAGTTTCGGACGCACGCTGGAAATCGGCGTGCTCGGTGGGCGGCAGGGCAGGAGGCTGCGCGGGAGCCTGCTGGTCGAGGGCCTGCAAACAATATTGCTTGAACGGCTCGGATTTGCCGGCGCATAAACGCTCAACCGTGTATTCCAGTTCAAGGATGCGCTCCTCCAGCGCGCGCACAATGCCCACGCCATTCGCGCTGGCGTCGCGCGCAATAACGTGCGTCTGCCACCTGTCGAGCAGGCGGCCCACAATGCCGCTCAAAACCAGCAGGATGAGCGCGAAAAGTGCGCTCGCAGCCCAGTACGAATCGGTCAGACAACCAGGCTGGCAAGAAGCGGGCGTAATATAGGTGAAGTTTTCGTGCAGCAGCGCGAGAAGGATAGTGGTGATACCTACCCAGGTGTGCATCCAGAGCCAGTCCTGCACCTTTCCGGGCAGTCCGCGCATGAAGCGGCGCCGCAGTGTGTAGCCAGCCGTTGCCAGCACCAGCACCAGCGCCATGATGCCGAAGAGGCGCAGAGGATCGCTGGATGGTCCGGGGAATTGCTGCGTCCTGATGGCCTGGAGATACCAGACCAGGATAGCTGCATAGAATACGATGCAGCCAGCCAGCCAGAGCCAGCGCGCCTTTGAGGTTGGCGCTTTCCAGATGCGCGGCACGTCCTGCTGCGTTTGTTTTGTGGCAAGCGACATAAGTTTATCTCTCCAGCATGATTCTATATAACACCCGGGTATGTCATCCTTCGCTGCCGCTCAGGATGATATGCTCGCGCCTCTGTCTACTTCGCACGACGGCGCAGAATTTCTTCGGTTGAGCCAAAGAAGGTGATCGGGTTCACGCGAATGGCCGCGCCGGTAGGACAGGCTTGTACGCACGCCTGATTATCGTAGCCGGCACAGAGATCGCATTTTATGGCGATCTTCTTGCGTATCTCGCCGAAGGCATCCAGTGGCTGCTGGATATTCAGCGGGCCGGGCGCTGCGGCCATCGGCAGCAGCTTGCGACCACGCTCTTTGCCCGCGCCTCTGGTGAAGAAGCTGCTAAAGCGCTGCCAGGCGCTACCACTCTGGGCATCTTCGTCGTCTTCCAGCGTCATAATCGAGATGTTATCGTAGGGACAGCGCTCGGCACAGATGCCGCAGCCGATGCAGCTTTCGGTAATGTAGACCTCGCCACTGGGCCTGCGCGCGATGCCCGCCCGGCTGCACAGCATGCATACCGGATCCTGGCACTGGCGGCAGGCCGTGGCGATGCTGATATTCCCGACAACCATGCCTTTGCGATTCATGCGCGAATGCCCGTGACGCCGCGCGCAGGCTTCCTCGCATTCATTGCAATGGATGCACTTGTCGAGATCGATAACCAGTACCTCCGTCCCCTCGACGACGCCCTCGTCAACCAGCGAGTGCAGCCCGGCGCGCGCAGCGGCATCCGAGAGCGGGTTGACCGCTTCCATCTGCGAGAAATCGAATGGCTCGAAGACGGCGCTGTAGGCCGCTGCGGTGGCGTCGCGATAGAGTTGCAGGCGCTCCTGAAAGCGCTGGTTCACTTCGGGATAGCGGGCCAGCAGGGCCAGCAGAACCGGACGCGGCACCTCAGCGACGGTAGTGCGCGTAATCGCGGTGACGGTGACGGCGCGCCGGTCTCCCAGCATATCGAGGCCGCCGGCAAAGTAGTCTCCGCTCTGACGGTAGGCAATGATGCGCTCATCGCTTTTATCATGGCCCGTCCCCGCCGTCACGCGTCGCGCTACCCTGACAAAACCGTCCAGCAGGATGTGCAGCGATTCGCGTGCCGGCTGCCCACGCGCATCTTCGCTAAAGAGGCGCTCATCACGATCATAGCGCTTCACCTGCGTCTGCTCAGCAAGCTGGCGTATATCCACGCCGGCCACGCCCTGGAAAAGTGCCATGCGTTTGAGAATGGCCTCGATGGAGCGCGTGGTGTTCAACTGGTCGAAGAACTGGCGTACCGCCGGCACAATCTCCATCAGGCGCTGCATCACCTGCTCTGGCACCTCCAGCAGAACGGCGGCGGTCTGTGTGCGCGCGGTAGCATTGCGCTGCTGGCCGGTCAGCATGCCATACTCGCCCATATATTCGCCGCGACGCAGGATCGCCACGGGCAGGCCCTCGCCATCCGGTCCCATCGTGGAAAGCTCGATGCGGCCCTCCAGAATGAAGTAGATCTCGCGCCCGTACTCACCCTCCTGCATCACCGTCGAGCCGGGCAGCAGCGTCAGCATCTTCGAGGTGGCAACGAAATGCAGCAGGTAGTTATCGGGCACAAGTTGCGCATCGCTGAACATCGGCTGCTCTCGCAGGCGGCTCAACAGCAGTTGTACATTCCAGCCGGGCGGGAGGTAGCCAAGCACGCGGCTCATATCGACCTTACCATCCCAGGGAACGCCCAGGCGTTGTTTGAGCGAAAGCATGAGCAGATCGCGATGATTATCAACGGGGCAGACGGGAACGCAGGAGCCGCACATTACGCACTCATCGGTGAAGCGGGCTACGTGGGGCGCGATATCATCGGAGATGGTCGCACGATTGAGATCGGCGATATTGACCATAGCGGAGAGCGGCACCGGACAGGCGCGCATGCAGCGGTCACAGCCGATGCACATATCGATCTCGAAACGTATCTCCTCTTCGGTAAGGGGCCGCACGTTGCTGCGATGTCCCAGACCTACCACGATGGGTTGTTTTGAAGGTTGTATCTGCATAATGCTTTTCCCTATTTTTGCCACCGATCAAGTGATCGCAAGAGAAAGAGATTCGGGGATTACCTGCCCCGGGCAGGGCACCTTCCCGGATAGGGAGGTATCCCCGCGCTCCATCAGGGGGCCGTGCCCCCTGCACACCCCGACTACGCTTTTAAAGGTGCGCTGCAACCTGCGCAGAAACGCGCTACAAGCGTATTGGCTACTCCGCAGCGCGGGCAGATCCTCAGTTGTTGCTGAGAAGGCTCCGCCCGCTGACCCACCTGCCCCACCGCCGGCAGCCCGGCAGTGGGCAATGGCGCAGAACGTGGACGCACCGCCTGCCCCGGCGCTCTGCTCCCGGTTCTCACATCGATAAAGTAGATCATGCTGCTCCCCACCCTGATGCAGTCGCCATGCGAGAGCAGATAGGGATTGCTGATTCTGGTCTGATTGATAACGACGCCATTGCTGCTGCCCAGGTCGCGCGCATAGAAACCATCGGGGCCGGGAAAGATCTCGGCATGCCGGCGCGAGACCACGACATCCATGAGTTCGATATCACTACCCTTCTCGCGGCCAATCATGATATGTTTGCCTTCCCTGAGCGGGATAACCAGAGGTTGTCGATTCTCGCCCTTCGCCGCGCCGCCCGGCAACACGACCAGCGCGGGTGTTTCGTTGAAGGTGGCGACGACAGAGGCCGGGATAGCGCTGCTCGCTCCTGGCAGCAGCAACGAGCCATCGGCGTTGAGCACGGGCTGCCCCGATGCTCCACCGGGACTTTTATCCAGTTCGTGCAGCATCGTAATACCTGCCATTGTGACACTGCCTGGCGCTTCGCTCTTCTTCTGACTTTCTACAGCACGCTGGACAAAGGTGAATTTTACGACGTTGCCGAAGCGTATACGATCATGTTGCTTGAGAATATACGGGTTCTCAGGCTTGAGACGCACCTCATTCACAAAGGTGCCGTTGGTGCTGCCGAGATCCTGGAGCACATATTGCCCATTGGCGTAGCGGATCTCGGCATGCCGTCGCGAGACCGATGCCTGATCGATAAGCAGATGGATGCCGGGCTGGCGTCCTATCGTTATCACTCTCGTCTGACTGAGGCGCATCTCTGTCAGGCGAAACTCGCCAGCTATCGTGGGATCGGGCGCCAGCAGTGCCTCTACGAGCGGCTGCGCCTGTATTGTAGCCGACACAGTACTGCTCCCGTTATACGCGGCGCGCTGGACGGCGGCATCGCCGATGCGTTTCACGCTCAGCAGTGGAGCGGGCACGCCCTGACTGTCGAGCCACGCATCCAGCTTAAAATCGTCGGCGAAGATGCGCGAGAGCACCGGCTTCAAGCTCACCTGGTGATCGACGGCGCGTTTGAAGGCGCGCGCCTGCTTGCGGTCTCCCAACGAGAGCATGCCGACGGGTACGCCATCTTTTAGCAGGACCTTGCGGTAGCTGCGCGGCTTCGGGTCGGCCACGATCTCCTGGTAGCCCTGGACGTTGGTGAGGCCAACGGAGGCGAAATCGAGTCCATATAAGAACGTTGCGTTGTAAAATGTGCTGGCGCGGAAATGCTGTTCGGTGTCGAGCAGATCGAGCATGCTATAGGCGGCGGCTCGCGCCTGCTGGATTGAAGGATACCATTGACCGATGACGCGCGTGCGGCCCGTCAGAGGATCCGTCGTCTCAAGCACGTCTCCGGCGGCATAGACATCAGGGACGCCGGTGCGCATATTACTATCGACCTTCACGCCGCGCCCGCAGGGAATACCGCTCGCGCGTAGAAAGTCGATATTTGGCTCGATGCCGATAGCAATGAGCACCATCTCGCAGGGAATATACGCGCCGGTGGTGGTCATGACCCCCTTCACCTCACCATGACTACCGCTGATCTCCACTATCTCTGTGCCCTCATGCACGTCCACGCCGTCGCGCCTCTCCTGTTGCAGTACCAGATCGGAGGCTGTCGCGTCAAGCACCTCCGACCACAGCGTGCGCTTGCGTATGAGATGCGTCACATGGTAGCCACGATGGCGCAGCGTCTCGACGGTTTCGAGCGCGAGGGTGCCGCTGCCAGCTACCACCACGCGCCGTACCGCCGGCAGGTACTCCTGAACCTTCTGATAATCGGCAATCGAGCGCAGCGTTGTCACGCCGCGCAGTTGCACGCCTGGGCAGCGCAGGCGCGCGGCGCTGGCTCCGTTGGCGAGCAGCAGGCGCTGGTAGCCAATCTGGCGCCCGCTTTGCAGTTGCACGAGGTGGTGCCCCGCGTGGACGGCGGCGACGCGATCAGAGACAAAATGGATGGTATGATCCTGGTAGAAGCTCCTGGGCCGCGCCCACAGCTTGTCTTCGTACACGCGCCCGGCCAGATAGTCCTTCAAGGCGGGGCGATAATAGACCGGGAAGGGATCATCCGCGATCACGATGATGGTCGCGGCGGAATCCTCGGCGCGCAAAATTTCAGCAGCCGTCACTCCCGTGATGCCGTTCCCGATAATCACGTAGGTGGGAGCGTTCTGCATAGCGCCTCCATATTCATCACGCATACATCACCTCCAGGATCATGCTCCTGCCCATACTAACCGGCGGTAATCGTGCCATCCGCGCCGACGACAATCTTGATCGGCGCCAGGGGAGTTTGCGCCGGCCCCTGCACGACGGCGGCATTTTTAGCAGGATCGAAGCTCGCTCCATGACAGGGGCATTCCAGTAATTTATCTTGCTGATTATAACTGACGGGGCAGCCGGCATGGGTACAGGTCGAGTCGAAAGCCACAAAGCGATTATCGGCGAGATGAATAAGCACGCCGGGGTTCTGGTGGTTGGGAATAGGAAATGTCGTGGCGCTGTTCAGGGGCAGATCCGACGCGTGCGCCAGGATGTCTCCTTTTGCAGCCGGCGCCGTTCTGGTTGCCGCTCCCTGCGTGGCAGCCGGAGCAGCGGCGCCGGCCTGCGTGGTAGATGAGGTGGTGGCACCGGAAGGCGCTGCGCCGCTCAGCAGGTGACTCCCCAGCACCACCGCTCCGGCGACGACGACAACGCCCCCGCCGGCGGCCAGCAGCGTGACCACGCTGCGACGCGACAGTTGAGCGTCCCGGGGGGGCTGCACCGCCGCTACCTTCGCGCTGGCGCGAGGGCCGGTGCGCTCCGCCGCCAGGGGAGCCGCCCCCCTGCCCTCTACTGGCAACGCAAGGCCGGGCAACTCGTTGGGCGCGACGATCTGATAATAGGCGCGTACAAGCTCCTGGGGATGCTGAAAGCGCTGCGCTGGCTCCTTCGCCAGCGCCCGCGCGAAAAGCTGGTCGAGCGCGGCAGGCAGGTCCGAGCGCCAGGTGGCGAGCGGCGGCGGTGAAGCATGAAGATGCTGCTGCAATATCTCGTCGAGCGTCTTGCCGGTAAAAGGGGGATGCGCGGTAAGCAGGCGATAGAGCACGGATCCCAGAGCATACATATCGGTATAGGTATCGACAGGGCGACCAAGCACCTGTTCGGGAGCGCTCGATTCGCTGCTGCCGCCATAGGGCTGAGATGCGCGCGCGCGGCCAGCCTGCACTTCTCCGCCCAGTTCAAGCATATGCATAAGTCCAAATTCCGCCACCACCAGTTGTCTGTTGTCCTGCATAAAAATGCAATTGGTCGAAAGATTACGATGCAATACGGCATGGCGATGCGCATATTCCAGCGCTGAGGCGATCTGCTTCAGATAGCTGCCAGCGGTAAGCACATCCAGAGATCCCTTGCGTGCCAGTATCGAGCGCAGAGCGACAAGGGAGGCGCGCGGGTAAACGAGGTAGGGCAGGCCCTGATAGACACCATAATCGAGCAATGGCAGGATATGAGGATGTTGCAGTGCGGAAATCTGATTCGCCACCTGCTGAAAGCGCCCCAGATAGACGATGCGCACATGCGAATCCAGGTCGGCAGGCGCGTCAAGGAAGCGCACGATGCCGGCCGCTCCCATTTTAGCGCTCGCCAGAAAGACCGGGCCTATCTTGTTGCGCTCGACGAGTTGATCCAGGCGATAGCTTCCTAACGTGGTCCCTATGAGTTTTTCAAAAGGCGACGGCTCAACCATATTAACTCCCTGCTTTAACATATACTCTGATACATATTGCTACACTTTGCATCTTCATTCCTTCATGAGTATACGCCAGTCGTGCTCTTCTATTCATGAGCAACATTACCCATTTCCTAGACATCGATCAATGAAATCCGTCACAGAGATCTTCAAACCAGAAATGGGTAAGCTTACGCATGTCTTTGCAAAGATAGCGCTATATGCTTGCTTTTAATCCGACTCGCCAGCCAGTTAACGGGCATCGTCTCTGCGCCTCTGAGCCTGGCTGATGATACGCCATAACACACTTTAAGGAGGTCTGGTATGACACGTTTCTCTGCTCGCCACCTTACACGCCGTCCCATCGTGATCGGCCTGTTACTGGTGGCAACTTTGTTCACCACTGTGCTGATCGTCTCCCCGGTTGCCGCGAATTTACACATCAACCAGGGCCGCCAGAGCCGTATTCAGCGCTTTCAGCCGCAAACGCTCCAGCAGATGGTGCGCTCCCACGAACTGGCCTCGACGGTCCAGGTGCTCGCTTCACAGCCACCGAGCGTTATCGTCCAGTTTCCGCTTTTTCCCAGCGGTGTGAAAAAGGCTTTCCCCAAAGCCAGTGGAGTCGTGACGATTGTCCAGGGAAATCCCGAAGTGAGCCTCTTCGATACGGTGACTGTTGATGTGCAAAATATGCCGCCCGATACTACCTTCACCATCTTCTTTATCGAGCACGCGAACAAACCTTTCGGGCATGTCCAGTACGTGGCTGATTTGCACACACGCTCCGATGGAACGGGAGATGTTACCTTCCAGACAATCACACTCGTCGCTTTCGCCGCCGTCGCTGAAAATCCTGGTGTGTCTCAAGATCAGAGCGGCGCCGCTTCCGGTATTCAGTTGGAACATCTGGGCATGTGGTTTTCCTCGCTCCAGGATGCTCAGAAGGTTCTCAATGATAGTACGCTGAAAGGTACGCCTTTTGACGGAGGGAATCCACCGCTGCATGCCGGCCCGCAGGCCATGACCGATGGGCAGACCGATCCGGTGTTTTAACAGCAATGAGATCATCTGTATAGAAGAGATAGCTCGACAATGTAAGGAGAGCATAGATGTTATTCTTGCAATATATACACAGCAGAACGCGCGGCGGGTCGCTCCTGCTCATTTTGCTGCTGGCGTTCTGCGTACAGGCGGGAGCGCTGCTGGCGCTGGCGACACCGCGCGCGGCCCACGGGGCCTCGCTGGCTCAGGCCGTGCATACAGCGTCAAATGGCCCTGGCGTAACCGCGCGATTGATCGCGTCTCGTTCCCCAGGCCGGTTTAGCGCGATCAATCGCGTGGCTACGCATAATGAAGGCACCGCGCAACATCTGGGCCTGGCCCCTACGGTCCATGTGCTGGCTTCGCTGCCGCCGACGACCATACTCCAGTTTCCGCTTGTGCCCAGCGGCATCAAGGCCAGGTTCCCGGATGCGACGGGTCTGGTGACAGTCGTGCGCGGGGACCGCAACGACAGCACCTCCGATACGGTGACTGTCGATGTACAGAAGATGCCTCCCAACACGACGTTCACCATCTTCCTGATCGAGTTTGCCAGCAAGCCCTTCGGCCACGTTGAGTATGTAGCGGACCTGACGACGCGGGGAGATGGCAGCGGCGAAACGATCTTTCACATTATTACGTTCGTGGCCTTCGCGATGGATGCCCGCAACCCTGGCACATCCCAGGATGACACAGAGGGAATTACATCGGGCATCAACCTTGAGCACATGGGTATGTGGTTCTCTGAACTCCAGGATGCTCAGAAGATCCTGAACGACGATACGCTCCAGGGAACGCTTTTTGACGGTGGCAGCCCGCCATTGCACGCCGGTCCACAGGCCATGACCGACGGGCAGACGGCCCCGGTGTTTTAGGAGGCAGGTCATGTTTTACAACAATCGCAGAAACAGGCAACATCACGCTGCGGCCCTCGTCATCATCGCGCTACTCGGCCTGCTGGTGAGCGCATGTACGCAGCAGCCCACAACACAGATCCAGGCCACACAAACGACGAATAGCGGAACGACCACCGGAGCGGCGCCGAGTTTTCCGCATACGCCGCCGCCACTGCGCACGCCGGGCTTCGGGAATGCGGGGCAGGTGGCGCCCACCGTCAAGGTGCTCGCCTCCGTCGATCCTACCCTGATTATCCAGTTCCCGCTTGTGCCCAGCGGCATCAAGGGCAAGTTTCCCAACGCGAGCGGGCTGGTCACGGTCTTCCAGAATCCACAGGCCAACGATTTTGATGTGCTGACGGTCAACGTGGAACATATGCCACCCAACGTCAAGTTCACGGTCTTCCTTACGGAGATCGCCGCCAAACCTTTCGGGCACGCGGAATACGTCGGCGACCTGATTACGCGTGAAGACGGCACCGGCGAGGCGACTTTTCACCTGATTACCCTGGTTGCCTTCGCCGCCGACGCGCGCCAGGCGAACGTCACTACCTCGGACGAGTCGGGCGACGCCTCAGGCATTCAGCTGGAGCATCTGGGCATGTGGTTCGATGGAGTGAACAGCGCTCGCCAGGTACTGGACGACCCGACCATTGCCGGCACGCCCTTCGATGGCGGGCATACCCCGCTGCACGCCGGCCCGCAGGCTATGACCGATGGGCAAACGCTGCCCGTGATTTAGAGGCTGTTTTGTGCAGTGTGGCTCCTGGCGCGGCTCCGCCGCGCCAGAGATAGAAGTTATGGTGTGGGACATGCGCTTCGCGCATGTCCCACACCATAACTTCTATAAGGCGAGCATCGCAGGCGCGAGCTAGCGATGAACGTGTGAAAGCGGACCGGCTTTATCGGGGAAGTTGGAGGTGTTGAGTACCTGAATACCGGCGTGCTGCTCACCATTGAACGGCGTCACGACGGGCTTTGGCTGCCCAGGCTCGCAGCCAAGCTTAAACGGCACTTTGGGATCGTTGAACCAGAGGCCAAGATGATACTGATGCACCGTTCCAAACGTCGTCGAAGGCCCGCCCGGCGAGATCGAGAAGGTCTCCACGTCGAAAATGCCGCGCACACTGACGCTGCCATTGCCATGCTTATCCGTCTGGAGATCGGTCTGATACCACGAAACGCCAAAAGGTTTGTTGGGCAGCTCGATCACGAAGAGGTCATAGCCGGTGTTGGGGGCCAGGCCCGACACGCTTATATCCATCTCATCATTGAGATCCTCGGGCGTGATCGTCACGCGGCCACGCGCGTGAGGCAGACAAGCCTTGATGCCGGGAGAGGGAACCAGGCTAAACGAAAAGCTGTTGCTCTTCGCCTGGCTATTGTGCAAAGCTCCACTCAGTGAGTTCGTCAGCGCCGCCGGGTTCATGGCACAGGCACTCAATACAGCCAGCGCTATGAGCGAGAATACGCTGAACAATCCGCCTTTCAGCCAGCCAGAAGGTAGTTTCATCATCTGTCTTTCTTCCTTTCTTCAAAAAAAGCTTATGTGATCTGCACATGCAGGGAGCGAATGGGATCAAGTTAGATACAGAGAGAGCGGCCCGCATTGGCCGGTTAGCAATCAATGCGGAATAAGCTCTAGAATCAGTGTACCCTTCTCTCCCAACTCGTTCTGCCCTACGCAAGCAGAGTATCCTGCATAAGCTCTCCTGTTCATCGGTGAAAATACCCACTCGCATAAAATCTCTGGCTCTGGTAATATTACCCACACCACTCCTGAGGCTCGCGCGGCTTCGCCGCGCGAGGAATTTATAGCGCGTCTGAATTTCGACTCCAGCGTTTGCTCGCGCCTGCGGCGCGGTTATGCCTGCCAAGCGCTCTCCCGGCGAAGGTGAGGATAGTCGCGCGGCTTCGCCGCGCACAGGAGAGTGTGTTGTGAGGGCAAATGCGCTTCGCGCATTTGCCCTCACAACACACTCTCCGACGAGCGCCGCAGGCGCGAGAAGGCGAGGATGCCGGAATCCCGACACCTGGTTAGTCTATTTGCAGAAAAAAATATATTCCACGCTTTATACACAATATACCAGATGAGGAGAACGCTCCGGGCACACGCAAGCGGTGATGCTGGAGAGCAGATACACTTTCATACGCCAGATATGATAGCCTGCCACGTTAATTGAGCAGAGAACCATCCTTGCAAGACTCCATCGTGGCAAAAGCGATGCAAAAAGGGGGTACGATGAACTATTTAGCCTTTAGCAGAACTGAACGCAGCCTGGCGCTGGTGGCTGGCATTCTCAACATCATTATTGGTCTCGCTTTTTTCTTGCAGCCTGAAATACCACTGCCCCTCTGGCCGGTAGACATCTCGCCCGTGCTTGATCGCTTCATCGGCGCGATCATCATTGGTAATGGCGTGGCCGCTATCCAGCTCTCCAGGGAGCGAGAATGGGCGCGTGTGCGCCCGCTCGCGCTGGTGGCGGTGACATATGGAACGCTCGTGGCGCTGGCGCTGCTCTACCATCTCTTATTCCTCAATGCCCAGCCGATATTCTGGCTCTACTTTCTTTTTGATGTGCCTTTCCTGCTGGTCTTCTACGCATTGTTTGTCTATCACGACATCGCCCCCCGCCGGGCCCTGCGGAAAGCAAGGCAGGCGAAGGCAGGTCTGGGGGATTAATGCAAGCGCCATTTGCGGATCCACTGACAGGATTGGAGCGGCTGAGAACCTCGCTGCCACTGGTGGGGCGCGACTTTGAAATGCAGGTTATGCGCTCGCTGCTCGATACGGCGGCCCTGAATGAGCCAGCGGGAGCGCATGCCCTGCTCATCAGCGGCGAGGTTGGCGTGGGTAAGACGCGTCTGCTGGCAGCGCTCTGCCAGGAGGCCAGGGAGCGCGACTTTCGCGTGCTGGAAGTGAGCGCCTATGAGGCCGGGCGCATGCTCCCCTATCTGCCATTCAGCGAAGCGCTGCGCTCCCTCATACGCTCACTGACATTGGGGCAGTTGCGCCGCTATATCAGGCTCTCGCCCTCAGAAGGCGAGGATATGAGGCAGGATGAGGCAGGGGTTATCGCTTTAAGCGGCGCCCCGTTTGTTACGGCGCTGGCTCGTCTCTTTCCCGACCTACCGGCGCTGCTCGATATAAATCCATCACCGGCCGAGGTTCTTTCGCCTGAGCAGGAGAAGTTTCGCCTTTTCGATGCGGTGGCAACCCTGCTGGAACGCGCCGCCGATGACCAGCCGATCCTGCTGGGTATCGACAATCTGCAATGGGTCGATAGCGCCAGCCTGGAATTGATGCTGTATCTCACGGTGCGCCTGCGAGACTGCCGCGTTGCGCTGGTGGGCGTCACACGCCCGTCGCGTCCACGCGAACCGGCGGAGGATGACGCTCCTGGTGGGGCGATGGCAGCCACGCAGATCCTGAGCAGCCTGGTACGTGAAGGCATCCTGCATATTCTGGCACCCGGCCCGCTCAGCGCCGAAGCCGCCGGGCAGCATCTACAGGCCCTGCTGCCCGGCGTCATTCCACAGGAAACCGCCCGCGCGCTGCTCGAACGCGCCGAGGGCAATCCCTTCTTTCTGGAAGAACTGGTGCGTATGCAGACGCTCAGCCACCAGTTGGAGTTGCGCGAGGGCGTGTGGCGAGCAACGCGCGCGGGCAGCGCAAAGCTGCCGGATAGTGTTATCGCAGCGGTAAGGCAGCGCCTCCAGGCACTGAGCGCGCCCTGCCTGGAGACCTTGCAGGTCGCTGCCCTCTTTGGCCGCACTTTCCCCGTCAACGCGCTGGTACAGGCGACCCGGAAAAGCGAAGATAAGCTGCAACCGCTCATAGACGAGGCACTCCAGGCAATGCTGATCGCCCCTGCCCCTCCTCAAATGGGACAGGAGGAAGATTTCGGCATGGAGGCCATCGCCGGCGCATTTCCAGAGCCGTTCCGGGATCTGGCTTTGCAGCGCTACATGTTCTGCCAGGGTATTGTGCAGGAGGTACTATACACCGGCATACCCGCTTACCGCTCCCGCGTATTTCACGCCGCGATTGGCAGAGCGCTGGAAGTGCATTATGGTCATGAAGCCGTGAGCCACGCCGCCGAACTGGTGCGACACTACGCGCTGGGCGGCGAAAGGGCGGCGACGCTGCGCTGGAGCCTGCGCGCCGGAGAGGATGCCGCTCGCCAGCAGGCGCACCGCGAAGCCATCGCTCATTTCCAGCTGGCGCTCAAATTGCTCGAAGCGGGGGCGGAGGAGGGCAAAGCCAGCGCCGGAAATATACCCTCTATCGCAGAACTCCGGCTGAGCATCGGCGATCTCTGGTTTCGACTGGGCGAGCTGGATCAGGCTGTAAGCGCGCTTCAACAGGCAATACAACAATTCCAGTCTCTACCCGCGCGTTCCCCCCTCCTGCTGGCGCGAGCCAATCGCCTCCTCTCCGATGCCTACCGTATGCAGGCTCGCTACGACCTGGCGCTATCCCATCTCCAGGCAGCCTCATCCGCGCTGGATAGCAACTGCTCCGCTAGCGCGAGCGGGCCGGCGCAATCCGTGCCCTGGTTTCCAGGCCGCAGCTTCTCGCACAATCTGACGGCGGCTTCCTCGAAGCAAGTGGATACGAGCGAGCGCACCCTTCTCCTTCAATCGCAGGCCACGCTTGCCACGCTGCTCTATCGCCCGGTGGAGGCGGAGGAGATGCTGTGGCAATCGTACCAGCTGGCGACTGAGCAGTGCGATAGGGGCAGCCAGGCGTTCGCGCTGCACTGGGTAGGCTACCTGCGTGGTTGGGGAGAGAAGATCCATGAGGCCATCCGTCTCCAGAAGCAGGCCCACGACCTCTACGTCGCTATTGGCGATCCCTTCCGCGCCGCACTGGGCGATCAGGGGCTTGGCATCATCTACCAGGTCATGGGCGAGATGGAAAGCGCGCGCCTGCATACGCTGCGTGGCCTGGAATGCGCGCGGCGCTACGGCGTCCGTCATATCCTGGGCTGGCTGCACTGGAATCAGGGCGCTATGGCCCTGACGGAAGGCAACTGGGAGAGCAGCGAGGCCCATCTGCAACAGGCATTGCAGGAAGCCGGCAGGGATAACAATGCGCGCCTGAAGCCGGTTGTGCTGCAAGCGCTGGCGGAACTGCATTTCCGGCGCGGCAACTGGCAGCAGGCGGAGCAATACTTTCTGGAGAGCATTCAGGCGGCAACTTCAACCGAGTGGCTCCCCGGCTCCATCGCGCTCTATGGACATTTTCTGGCCGTCACCGGGCGTAGAACCGCCGCGCGAACGCAGCTTGAGCGCGCCGCCGATATTCCCGAGCCACCGGGATTTGGTGGCAGCTTCTACCTGCCATTTCTTGCCGAGGGCTACCTGCACCTCGATTTAACGGAACAAGCCTCAAAGTATATTCAGCGCATCTTCAACCTGCGCGGCTTCATCTATTATGGCAACGCGGTTGATCGCATCCTCGGCGTAGTAGCTGCGCATGCTGGCGATTGGGAAACGGCTGAGCGGGCCTTTGAGGAAGGACTGAGCCACTGCCAGCGCGCCGGCAACGAACCGGAGGAGGCCGCCATTCTGTACGAGCAGGCACGGGCAGTGCTGATGCGCGGCGCACCGCTGGCACAGGTTCACGCGCTCTGTGAGAGAGCGCGTGAACTCTTCCTTCGCTACGATATGCAGCGCGCCGTCGCTATGGTGGATACACTGCGTGGGGGCGCCGCTCAGTTGCAGCAGAAATTGAAGCAGTTGCCCGCGAAGGCCATCGCCCCGGACTCACGCCACAACCACTATGAACTGCCGCCTGCCGCCCGCCTGACAAAACGCGAGCTTGAGGTGCTGCGCCTGGTCGCGGAAGGCCATACTGACCGCGAGGTTGCGGATACTCTCGTCATCAGCCCGCGCACGGCCAATCGCCACCTGAGCAATATCTTCGTGAAGCTGGATGTGCCGGGCCGCGCTGCCGCCGTCGCCTACGCCATTCGGCAAGGACTGGTGTGAACTCCTCCTGCCCATAAGGGCTAAAACATGGTGATTCTCTCCTGGACAGGTCTTTAATAGAGAAGGAGAGCTTTTAGTTTTTCACTTGACAAATAGAACAAATATTCTATACTCTATATAGATTGTAACTACTCAGGTCCGCTCTTTCCTTGACTGCCCAGCGCTGCGGCGCTTCGCATCCGTGAGTAGTGGGTGCATATGAGCGGCCTGCGCCCGCCTCATATGCACCCACTACTCACGGACAAGCCGCCGAAGGAGGCACAGGGACCTGAATAGCCGCGATTCTATTTCTTGACGGAGGAAATCTATGGGGGCTGATTTCGCGCATTTACACGTCCATACAGAATATTCGCTGCTGGACGGCTTTAGCCGCATCAAGAAGCTGGTGCAGCAGGCGAAGGCATTGGG
>DATGLE010000142.1:0-78732 GCA_035294325.1 Ktedonobacteraceae bacterium
TATTCGGGAACGAGAATAAGCTTGCGGCGGGCAAACGCGGCCTGGCGCTGCCACGCCTCGGCGGCCTGTGCGAGCGGCACGGTCTCTCGTTCGACCACGCAGCGGCCAGCGGCGGCGTGCTTCAGAATTTCGGCGAGGGCCTTCGCTTTCTGCTCGTTGCTCAGGGCGTTGTTGGTATAGCCGAGGATGTTATGCAGCCGGCTGCGCACTGTGGCCGACTCAAAACGCGCGGTGGGACCGGCAGCGGAGCCGATGTTGACCAGCCTTCCCTCGACACCCAGAACGCGAAGAGCAGCCTCCGCCGGCAGGCCCCACACCGGATCGATGACGAGGTGCAGGGGACCATCGCAGGCCGCCGCAATCCGCCGGCTGATCTCGTCCACATCGTCGCCGTTGAGATCGACAGCAGCGTCGGCGCCGTGCGCGAGTGCGCGGGCGCGCGCTGCCCCGTCGCGCGAAGCCGCGATCACGCGGCCTGCGCCGAGCAGCCTGGCAGCCTGCACCGCCACCTGCCCAACCGCGCCACTGGCGCCAAGTACAAGCACCTGCTCCCCGCGCTGGAGACGGCCACGCCAGGTGAGCGCCATCCATGCGGCAATCGCCGATAGCCCGAGCGCGGCAACCAGGTCATCGTCGATCTGGTCGGGCAGTGCGAGCGCCGCCGACTCGTCGATCACGCAATACTGCGCCATGCTGCCATCTCCAGGCTTCATACCGGCATCGCAGGAGAACCAGACCCGCTGGCCGGGCGTCAGGGTATCGGCCTCCTTCACGATACCGACACCCTGCGTTCCCGGAATGTAGGGGAGTCGCGGCGCCCCGAAGTAGGACTTGCCAGAGGCGCAGAGCAGGTCCAGCGGGCTGATAGGCGCGGCCGTGACGCGGATCAGCGCCTGGCCCGGTCCGCGAGAAGGGATGGGCCACAGGCTATGTTCGGGCGGAGCAGCATGCTGGCGGAGCACTGCGGCAGGCATCTCAGCGTTCATCATAGTATCCTCCCCCGAGTTACCAGTATCGAGCGCTCAAGCATTCCCGGCGTGAGCATTATTCCTGTGCGCCTGAGGATTGTTGTGCATCCCTCTGATTCTGCGCGACCCCCTCGCGCTCCTTGTAGAGATATGGATTATCGATCTGCTCGACCTTTGCCTTCTCAGGATACCTCCCCTGGTTCCAGGCTTGCTCGCCCATCTTATCATGCAAGTATTCGACCGTCTTCATGACCGCCTGCCTGGCCCTGGCAAGGTCAATGCCGAGCAGGTGGTGATCGTACTTGACGACCTTGCCATTGACCATCACGGTATGCACGTCTCCGCGCCCGGCCTGGAATACGACATGGCCGTAAGGATGGAGCAGCGGGAACATCACCGGCGACTCGTCGTTTTTGATCAGAACCAGATCGGCCTTCTTACCAGGGGTGATGCTGCCAATGAGGCTATCCATCCCCAGCGCCTCGGCGCCGCCAAGCGTGGCCCAGGTCACAACCTCCTCGGCGCGCAGGTGATTGAGCATGACGGTCTCATTGCGCTTATGCGCTTCCAGGTGCTCGCGGGCGCGGTCCGCGTTGAGTGTCGCGCGCATCGCCGAGAAGAGGTCCGCGCTCCACCACACGCTGGTATCCATCGACAGAGAGACCGGGATGCCGTAGCGACGGAGCAGCCATGTGGGCGAGTAGCCCTGGCCCGCGCTATCCTCGCTCTCGGTGGAGATCGATGCGTGACCGCCCGTGGCCGCGATACGATGATATGAGTCTTCGGATAACGAGGCCACATGCACGTAGATGTTGGAGGGCGTCATGAAACCGTGCTCGTGCATCAAACGGATGCCATTGTCGTTGGTTGCGCCCCATACGCCGGCATGCGTTGTCACCGGGATGTTGAAGTCGCGCGCAACCTCGAACGCCGCCTTCTCGGGGAATGTTGGATCGTTGCCGGGGATGTCGAAGGCAATCTGCATGCGCAGCATGTCTCCGCGCCCATCGATGCGCCGGCGAATGAAGTCGGCAAACTCGGGGGCCTTTGTCCACTCCCAGGGAGCGCCGAGCAGGTTGCCGTAAGCGAGGACGAAGCGCCCCGGCACCGCCTCAAGTGCATCGACTGCCGCATCGGCGTATTCAACCGTTTGCAGGCCGTGCGACCAGTCAACCGAGGTAGTCACTCCGGCGTCTACAGCCTCAATGGCGGAGAGAAGGTTTCCGGCATAGATATCCTCGGGGCGGAAGATCTTGCCCCAGTTTAGATAGTAGAATTGGAAATAGTTCGTGAGCGTCCAGTCGGCGCCATAGCCACGGAGCGCCGTTTGCCACATGTGGCGGTGCGTGTCAACCATACCGGGCATGAGAATGCCACCGGACGCGTCGATCTCCACCGCATTGTCCGGCGCGTTGAGATGGCGTCCAACGCCTGCGATGCGCTGGCCGTCAACGAGGACATCGCCGCCCTCGATCACTCCGAGCGATGGATCAATGGTCAGTACGAGTGCATTGCGAAATACTACCGGGCGTCCCGTCTGGAAGGAATTGCTGTCTACTGCTGCGTTCTGGCTCATATTGCTCACCTCGTTGTGTCCCGGCTGAAGTACGCGAGCCAGATAATGAAGATTGCCGACTTTGATCGTTAAAAATCATCATCCCTTCGCGCGTCCTGGCAGCCGTGTTAAGATCCCGACGTTCAAAAGGCTAACAGCGGTAATGGTATAATGTCCGTAGAGCGGACGCCTGTCCACACATTCCATATTACACAACCGGAACGGCTGTGTCAAGAATATTGCTAAGGTCATGACCTGGACATCAGAGTACCACTTCTGTTACCATGAGTGCAGAGAGCATGTGTCCGATCTGCGGCACAATCGCTTGCGAGCGCCGTAGGCGCTCGCCCGATGGAGTATGTTGTGTGGAACGGGCGCAATAGCCCGTTCCACACAACATACTCCATATCTGGCGCGGCTGCGCCGCGCGAATAGGGAAAAATGATGCGTGGCGAAACAGGACCCGACTTTATTGAGGCGCTGGCACGCGGCCTGGATGTCATTCGTGCGTTTGGACCCAACCGGCCAGTAATGACGCTGAGCGAGGTGGCCGCGGCTACCGGACTTGCGCGACCAACGGCACGCCGTATGCTGCTCACGCTTGAGGAGCTGGGGTACGTGCGCATGACACAGGGCGGGTTTGCGCTCACTCCGCGCGTTCTGGAGCTTGGCATGGCCTATATTGGATCGTCAAGTATCTGGGATATCGCGCGCCCACACATGGAGCAGCTCGTAGGTTTCACAGGCGAATCGTCCTCGCTTGCCCAGCTCGATGGATCGGATATCGTCTACGTGGCGCGGGTAGCGGTGCCAAAGATCATCACCCTCGCGGTGACTATTGGCACGCGCTTCCCGGCCCTTCAGACCTCGCTGGGGAAAGTGCTGCTCGCCGAGTTGCCGCCGGACGAACTGGAACAGGTGCTCGCCCAGCCGAGCCGGTCCGGCATCACGCCGCTCTGGCAGCCGGATGTAGAAGAACGCAACAGGGTTCTATGCGAGGTGCGAACAAGAGGCTGGGCGCTCACCGACGAGCACCTGGCACACGGCATACGCTCGATTGCTACTCCTGTGCGCGATGGTTCCAACCAGGTCGTCGCCGCGCTCAACGTCAGCGTTCATGCGGCAGAAACGAGCATCAAGACATTGACTGAGAAATATCTTCCGGCGCTGCTGCAAACCGCGAAGGCGATCAGCGCGGACTGGGCGCGCTGGCAAAGCCGCCCACAGATCACTCGTGACGCCAGGTCATTGAGAGCGCTTTCTTGACATCGCCTTTCCCGTTATCTATACTTATTTTATCGGACAATCGTCCGCATAACGGACGGCACTGGCACGGACCGTTCTGTGTGCGCAGCCGCTCGATGATGAAAATTAACGAATAAGATCGGCAATGGGAAGGGATCATGGGACGGTGTAGGGGCGCGGCGCCGCGCCCCTACCACACCCCGGCATGGCCGACCTTGATGGGAATAATTCATAATTGTGTATAGCTACCGGAGGCGCGAAGCTTATGCCGCAGCAGGATAATGATAGAACGACACAGGGAGGCGGGCGCCGGCCAGGCCCGCTCGATGGACTGCTGGTCGCCGACTTCTCACGCGTGCTCGCCGGCCCTTACTGCACCATGCTGCTTGGTGATCTCGGTGCCACAGTAATCAAGGTCGAGAGTCCCGCAGGGGATGACACAAGGAATTGGGTACCCCCTGAACGCAACGGGGTAGCGACCTACTATATGGCGATCAACCGCAACAAGCGCTCAGTCACCCTCGATTTCAACGATCCCGCCGACCTGCATCTGGCCCACGAACTGGCATCCCGCGCCGATATCTTCGTCGAAAATTTTAAGCCTGGCGGTCTCAAGCGCTTTGGCCTGGATTATGATACGGTTCAGCAGCGCAATCCAGGGATCATCTACGCCTCCATCAGTGGTTTCGGGACGGCAAAGGGCGCCTCCCTGCCCGGCTACGACATCATTGTGCAGGCCATGTCCGGGTTGATGAGCCTTACCGGCGACGCTGATGGCCCGGCTTACCGCTCCGGCATTTCGGTCTTCGATGTGATGGCCGGCCTGCATGCGGCCATCGGTATCCTGTCCGCGCTCAACCATCGCCATAAAACCGGCGAAGGCCAGCATGTGGAGGTCAGCCTGTACGCCACGGCGCTCTCAGGGATGGTCAACCAGACCACAGCCTATGTGGCCGGCGGCGTCGTACCGCATCGCATGGGCAATGCCCATCCCAGCGTATTCCCGTACCAGCCGCTGCCGACAGCGGATGGAGAGCTGGTTATTGCCGCTACCAACGATGGGCAGTTCAGCAAGCTCTGCGAGATCCTCGGCCTTCCCGAGTTGCCGCACGATCCCAGGTTTGCCAGAACGAAAGACCGCAACCGCAACCGCGAAGCCCTGCTCCCGCTGCTGGTTGAGCGGCTGCGCACACAGACGGCCAGCGAATGGTTTCGCAGGTTGAGCGCCGCCGGTGTCCCCTGCGGCCCGATCAACAACGTCGATGCGGGGATCGCCTTCGCGCGCGAAATCGGCCTCGATCCCGTCGTCGAAGTTGGAAGCGGGGACGATGCCGTCCCTCTGGTCCGTCACCCGATAACGTTTTCGCTCACACCCCCGCGCCATGAGCTGCCGCCACCGGCGCTCGGCCAGGACAACGAGCAGATTCGCGCCTGGCTCGGCCAGACGCCCCACGTCGATGCCGGGGAACGCGAACCATTTCATTGATAAAAGGAGCACATATGGAATATCCCACCGGCATCGGCACATCTGACGCTACCAGCATTCGCCTGCTTGGTCACGACCTGGCGAGAGAGCTGATCGGGAACATCGGGTTTGGCGAACTGGCGCTCTGGCTCGCCACGCAGAAGCGGCCAACACCGCAGCAGGTGCGGGTCTTCGAAGCGGTGCTCGTCTCGCTGGCCGATCATGGCTTCACTCCAACCGCGATTGCCGCTCGCCTGACACTGTATAGCGCTCCCGATGCGCTCCAGGGCGCGATGGCGGCGGGGCTACTGGGCGGCGGCTCACGCTTCCTCGGCGTCACAGAAGATACCGGCCGTTTTCTGGCGAGCGTGCTGGCAAGCGTCGAAGGCCAGCTTCCGCAGAGTGATGAGCAGTGGGACGCGCTGGCCCGCCGGGCAGTCGCCGGGCAGCGGGCGGCAGGCCGCTTTGTTCCCGGATTGGGACACCCGGTGCATAAGGACGCCGATCCTCGTACCGCCGTGATTATCGAACTTGCCGAACGCGAGGGGCTGCGGGGACCGCACCTGCGGCTTTTCGAGGCTATTGGCCGCGTTCACCCCGAGATACTTGGCCGCAGGCTCCCGCTCAACGGCGCCGGGGTGGCGGGCGCCGCGCTTGCTGATCTGGGGCTGCCTCCCGAATTGCTGCGGGGCGTCTCTCTGCTCGCGCGCGCGGCAGGGTTGCTCGGCCATATCGCCGAAGAGATGCGCCATCCCATCGCACCCGATATCTACTCGACGGTTGACCGCAATGCCGTATACCGGCCAGCCGAAAGTGAGGAAACGTAACAAAAGGAGGGAACTGGAACTATGGCAAACATTGTCGCGATCCTCGCCACCACCCACCACCCATTCTTTTACCGTGCCAGCACCGCGCCGCCCGAGAGCCGGCCCGACTTCGCGGACGAGTGGGTGCGCAAGGTGCTCGCCTACCGCGAAACGTTGACCAGGGCCAACCCCGAGGTGCTGGTCATGGTCGGTTCTGACCACTTCCACCAGCTTTTCTACGATAATATGCCGCAGTTCCTCATCGGGAAAGCGCCCTTTTATGAAGCCAACTACTACAATGAGGAGCGCGAATTCGGGCTGCCCCGTATGTTCCTCAAGGGGCACGAAGAACTCTCGGCATATTTGTTGCGCGCCGGACTCGATGCCGGCTTCGACTTCGCATTCAGCAACGAACTGCGCGTCGACCATAGCATCACCTGCCCCATCATTACGACGCGCCCGCAGGCGGATCTACCCATCGTGCCCATCTACACGAACATCTTCGCCCCGCCGCTTCCGCAGCCCTGGCGCTTCGTCGAGCTAGGCCGCACCCTGCGGCGCCTCATCGAGTCCTGGCCCGGCAAGGAGCGTGTCGCCATCATCGGGACCGGCCACCTCTCGCTTGAACTTGGCGGGCCGCGCCAGTTCGGTCCGCATGGGCCTGATCCCGAGTTTGACCGCAAAGCCGTCGAGTGGATCGCCAATGGCGACATTGAAGGCGCGCTGCGGGAGGTCACGCTGGATAGCCTCTGGACGCCGGGCAACGCCACGCACGGCTTCCTTGATTTCATGCTGATGATGGGTGTCGCCGGAGAAGTCAAGGCCGATTACGCCGATACACTCGACCTGTTCCATACGATGGAAGCCTATTTCACCTGGTATCCGAAAGCGAAAGGAGCGCAAGGATGAGCAAGTATCTTCTCAACAAGTTCCTCTTCACCATTGACCGCGACCCGGAGCTGGTTGAGCGCTATCGAGAAGATCCGCGCGGCACCGTCACCTGGTGGGAGGCCGAGCGCGCCAACGTCATTCTGAATCTGCCCGAGAGCGAAGGCAGCACATGGCAGAAGTTCACCGACGAGGAGCGCGAGGCGCTGGCGACGCATAACTACGTCAAGCTATTCGAACTTGGCGCGCACCATTTCCTGACGCTCACGCTCTTTATCGCTCTGTTCGAGCGTGACTATGCGGAGCCGCTGGGCTTCCAGCGCGAGTACGCCCGCAACCTCCAGCACTGGAAGCTGCCCTATCCCGACATCACCACATGACCAAAAAGGTCCAGAAGAGCGTTCGTGCGGCTTCGCCGCATCCGGGATGTTTTTGTTGTGTGGATCAGGCGCGAAGCGCCTGATCCACACAACAAAAACATCCTGCGAGCGCCGCAGGCGCGAGCATGCGATTGTCCCGGAAATCAGGCGCGCACTCAAATAATCATTCAAATACGGATAGGCGTTAGAAGGCAGCAACAAGGAGAAAAGAGCGTGAGCGAGAGACTTTTGACAACGGTTGTAGGCAGCTATCCTCAGCCGGAGTGGCTGGTTGATCGCGAGCGCCTGCAAAGCCGACTGCCGCCGCGCATTCGCGCCCACGAAATCTGGCGCATTCCTGAACCACTGCTGCAAGAGGCGCAGGACGATGCAACCCTGCTTGCAATTCGTGACATGGAGCGTGCAGGCATCGATATTATTTCCGACGGAGAGATACGGCGGGAGAGCTATTCAAACCACTTCGTCAGCGCACTGGAGGGGATGGACCTCGATCATCCAGGGGTGGCCCTGGGCCGCTCGGGCCGCCCCAACGCTGTCCCGCGTGTGGTCGGCCCGATCCGTCGCCTGCGCCCGGCTGAGGTGCGCGATGTGGAGTTTTTGCGGCGCAACACGAATCGCCGTATCAAGATTACTGTGCCCGGCCCCTTTACGATTACCCAGCAGGCGCAGGATGACTACTACCGCGACGAGAGAGCGCTGGCCCTGGACATCGCGGCGGCGGTCAATGAGGAGATCAGGGGCCTGCTGGCGGCAGGAGCCGACGTGGTACAGATCGATGAGCCGTACCTGCAAGCGAGGCCGGATCCGGCCAGAGCATACGGGATAGAGGTCATCAACCGCGCGCTGGAGGGCATCGAGGGAACCACAGCGCTGCACCTCTGTTTTGGCTACGCCGCTATGGTTCCTGATCGCCCCCACGAGTACGCATTCCTCACAGAACTGCGCGACTGTATCGTCAGGCAGATCTCAATCGAAGCAGCTCAGCCGCAACTCGACCTCTCAATCCTGCGTCAATTCCCCGATAAAACCCTCATTGTCGGCGTCTTGAACCTGGGCGATATGGAGGTGGAGACGCCAGAGGCCGTGGCCGGCAGAATACGCTCGGCCCTGCGCTACATAGAGCCTGAGCGCCTGATCCTGGCCCCCGATTGCGGCATGAAATATCTGCCACGCGCAGTAGCCTTCGGCAAGCTCCGCGCCCTGGCCGAAGGAGCCAGGATCGTGCGCCAGGAATTGTAAGGGAAAGGTTTCTTCCCAGCACATGCACTGGCTCGCACCTGCGGTGCTCGCTTAATATCCAGTGTTGTGTGAGAACATGCGCGAAGAGCATGTTCTCACACAACACAATATATAAAGACAGGAGGCAGTATGAACTTTTCGGAGTATAGCGAGTACGATGCCGTTGGCCTCGCGCAACTGATAAAGAGCGGTCAGGTTACGGCTCAGGAGGTGCAGCAAATCGCGCGCCAGGCGATTCTGGCCGTGAATCCGAAGCTGAATGCGCTCGTCGGAGGGATCTTTGAGGAACCGCTGCCCTCCTCGCCCACCGGACCCTTCGCCGGCGTTCCCTTCGCGATCAAGGACCTTTCGCTTCACGCTGCGGGAGTCAGAACCGGTCTGGGATCACGGCTGACCGGCGATGGGATCATCTTTCCCCATGATACCGACCTGATGGCCCGCTTCAAGCAGGCCGGGCTGGTAACGCTGGCGCGGACCGCGACCCCGGAGTTCGGCTTCAACGCGTCCACCGAGCCTGTCTCCAATGGCCCGGCACACAATCCCTGGGATCCCACTCGCAGCACAGGAGGATCAAGCGGGGGATCGGCGGCCCTGGTGGCGGCGCGGGCGATCCCGGTGGCGCATGGGACCGACGGGGCCGGCTCGATTCGTATTCCTGCTGCCTGGTGCGGGCTGGTCGGACTCAAGCCGACACGGGGACGCATCCCTTCCGGGCCGGATTCCGATGAACGCCTCTCAGGTCTTGGCGTCGACTTTGCTCTGGCGCGGACAGTGCGCGATGTCGCGGCCCTGCTCGATGCAGCAAATGGCCCGGGTATCGGAGACAAATATTTCGCCGCTCCACCTGCGCGCCCCTATATGCAGGAGATCAGTACCCCGCCGGGACGATTACGCATAGCGATGACCACGCAGGCATGGTCGGGAGTGCCGGTTGACAAAGAGTATACCAGTACCGTAGAAACCGTCTGCCGCGAACTGGCCGCGCTGGGCCACGATGTAGAGCAAGCCAGCCCGCGAGTCGATTGGGAACGCTTCGTCGATGCCAACCTTCCCATCTGGACGGCATCGATTGCCGAGAACGCCCTGACCCTCGCTCAAGCTCGCGGGATCGAGGTTGGCCCGGACGTGTTGGAGGCGGTGACGCTTGCCAGCGTGGAATATGGACGCCGGCTCACGGCGGTAGATCTGCTCAGGGCGCTGCGGCTCTGCAATGTCATCACCAGAGAGGTGAGAGCGTTCTTCGAAGCGGCGGGCGAGGAGAACCGGCGCACCTGCGATGTGCTGGTGACACCGGCTGTCGCCGGTCCGCCCCCGCTGCTGGGAACGCTCAACCAGAACGATCCGAACATTGATCCCCGGGGCTGGTTCGACAGGCTGTTCGCGCTGATCCCCTTCACACCACTTTTCAACGTGACGGGGCAGCCGGCGATAAGCCTGCCACTGGGACAGTCGAGCGCGGGGCTGCCCATTGGCGTGCAATTTGTGGCGCGCTACGGCGACGAGGCTACCCTCCTGCGCCTGGCCGCGCAGCTCGAACAGGCACGACCCTGGATTGATCGCCGCCCCTCAATGGATGAATAAGACCAATCGGCAGGCGGCGCGCCGCCTGCCGATTGGTCTTATTCATCCTCTTGCTCTCTGGATGGCCTGCCAGACATTGTTCGGCGTCAACGGCACATCCAGCGCTGTGACCCCCAGGGGAAGCAGCGCGTCGATGACAGCATTGGTAACAGCGGCAGGAGCGGCCACCGTGCCAGCCTCGCCGGCGCCTTTCACTCCGAGAACGTTGAGCGGACTTGGCGTCTCGGTCAGGGTAAGCTCGTAGTCGGGCAGCTCTCTGGCGATGGGGACGGCATAGTCCATCAGCGTTGCGGTGAGCACCTGTCCACTCGCATCGTAGGCCATCTGCTCAAAGAGGGCCTGGCCGATGCCCTGGGTAATGGCGCCGTGCGTCTGTCCTTCTACCAGCGTGGGCACAAGGACATGGCCGTAATCATCTACCGCGACATAGCGCAGAAACTCCACTTCGCCGGTCTCAGGATCTACCCGTACAACGGCCAGATGCGCCCCGAAGGGATACGATAAATCTTTTGGTTCGAAGCCCTGCTTGCTGCACAGCCCCTTGAGCAGCTCTTTCTGGAGATCATCGGGAAGGTGCTCTTTCTGGACGGGATTCTCGGCAATGCTGGCGAGCTGGGCGAAGGTGTACGCTTTGCCAGGCACACCGGAGACCTGGACGCGTCCATCGCGCAGTTCCAGATCGCTCACGTCCACTTCGAGCAGATGCGAAGCTAATTTAAGCATCTGCTCTTTGACAGCCTGCGCCGAGAGTTTGAGCGCGACGCCGCTGACTCCCATACTGCGGCTCGCGAAGGTCGCCAGCGAGTGCGCATTGGGAGTATCACCAATGTAAACTTCCACCTGCTCAAGAGGGATCGCAAACTCCTCGGCGACAATGCTGGCAAACGAAGTTGCATGGCCCTGCCCGCTATCAACCGAAGCGCTCTCGACAAGAATCTTGCCTTCCGGGGTAATGCGTACCTGCCCGCTATCCGGCTGGCCGGTCAGGCCCTGCCCTCCCATAGCGGTGCATTCAATATAGATGCAGAGTCCAATACCAATACACTGCCCCTGCTCACGCAGGCGCGCCTGCTCGGCGCGTAGTTGCTGGTAGTTTGCCGCAGCCAGCAGCGTATCCAGCGCATAGCTATATGCGCCCGAATCATAGACCGCGCTGGTGGCCGTCGTATAGTAGGGGAATGCCTCTCTGGGGATCAGGTTTCGCCTGCGCACTTCAGCAGGGTCCAGCGAGAGTTCATGAGCGATAGCATCCATCGTGCGCTCTATGCAGTAGCAGGCTTCTGGCCGTCCAGCACCGCGATAGGGACCGGTGGGCACGGCATTGGTTTTTACGCCGTTGATGATAGTTGTAATCGCCGGGATAGCATACGTGCCGGAGATCATCGAGGCAGTTGAATCGACGGTGAGGTAGCTATAATCACCAGGATAGGCGCCCAGGTCGGCAAAAAACTCGGCTTTGAGCGCCAGAATGGTCCCGTCCTTGCGCACAGCGGCCTGCATGTGAGCATGCTGGCCGCGGCCATGCCCCATCGAGACGATATTGTCCTCGCGACTCTCCAGCCAGCGCACAGGCCGTTGCAGTTTCTGCGCCAGGAAGGCCGTCACGACCTCTTCTCCGCTGAGCCGGGTCTTGCCGCCAAAGGCGCCTCCGACGTGTGGAATAACGATCTTGATGTTCTCCGGTGGGATGTGCAGCGTCATCGCCAGTTGTTGACGAGCAAACCAGATCGATTGACTGGAGATCCAGGCGGAGAGCGTTCCATCGGCATGCCCTTCGACAACGATCCCTCGCGGCTCCATTGGCATCAGGGCCAGGCGCGGCTGCCGCATGTACAGCGAGACGATCTTATCGGCCCGGGCAAACCCTCCCTCTACATCGCCAACCGTCTTTTCCCTGGTTATCGCGATGTTGGTCTGCTCATTGAAGATCTTCGGCCCATCCTCCTGGAGCGCGGCATCAAGTCCGCCAACCGAGGGCAGCACCTCATAATCAACATCGACGAGTTCGGCGGCCTCGAATGCGGCTATCTCGCTCTCGGCTACCACTGCCGCCACCGGTTCGCCAACAAAGTTGACCTCATCGCGCGGCATGACCGGCTGCGGCGACCACGCTGAACCAGGAAATAAATTCGTGAGCAACCCACCCAGATGCGCGGTGTCCGCGCCCGTCACCACCGTCACCACGCCCGGATGCGCCTGAGCCTGCTGTACATCAATCGAGACAATACGGGCATGGGGATAGAGACTGCGCACAAAACTGATGTAGAGCATGCCCGGGCGACGAATATCGCCCACATATTGCCCTCTGCCAGTGATTAACACCGGGTCTTCGCGGCGGCGTATCTTCTGCTCCGGTGCATCTGGCTGTTGAGAACGACCTGTCACTGTCGCTGCATCGCTCATGTTGTTCTTCCTCTTCTGAATTCCAGATACGTAGCCTGTCCTTCACAATTCGCCCTGCTTCTCCCATCCCCTGATTTCAATAACCAAAGATTACGCACACAACCCTCTTCATGTCAATTCTGAGGATGTGTCTGAGGCTTACTTTCCAGCCGGGTCTTCGCGCGGCCGCGCCTCTGCTTCGTCGGTTCGGCAGACGCGATCCAGTACGACGAAAGCCGGGGCAATGTGTATGTAGATTTAGCCGGCCCGATCATACGCGGGCGAGCACACCTGGAAGAGCTGGGCCGGGATGTGCGCGTGCTCTATGGACTCGATCACATCCAGGCCATGCAGGCAAAACAGGTGGTGCCAACCATCCGTTTGTGGTTAGTATCCTCCCCATCAGGCCGGGGAATCCTGGAAAAATGAGACGCCCGCTGAAGCGACCATAATAAGGGTGAGCGCGATCAGGCCGCGCAGACCGATGGTTTCGTGCAGGACCACGAAGCCAATCAGCGCGGCAATCGCCGGCTCCAGACTCATTAACACGCCAAAGACGCGCGCCGGCAGCCGCCGCAGCGCCTCCAGTTCCAGTGAGAAAGGAATAACCGTAGAGAGCACGGCCACGCTGGCGCCGATCAGCAGCATCCGTGGTTCGGCCAGTTGAGCGCCTCCGCTCAGCAGGCCGAACGGGCTGAAGGCCAGAGCAGCCACGCCCATACTCAGCGCCAGCCCATCACCATTGCTGAAGGCGCGCCCGATACGCACGTTGAACAGGATATAGGCGGCCCATCCGGCGCCCGCCAGCAGCGCGAACATGATACCCAGCGGATCGAGCGCGGTCTTACCGATAGGTGCGAACAGAGCGACGCCAGCGGCGGCGAAGCCAACCCAGAGCAGATCGCGCCGCCGGCGCGAAGCCGCGATGGCAACGCCAAGCGGCCCGACGAACTCCAGTGTGGTTGCGATACCCAGCGGGATGCGCGCAATCGCCGCGTAGAACGAGGCGTTCATCGCGGCAATCGTCAGTCCGAACAGTCCGACGAGCAGGTAATCGGCGCGACGATACGCGCGCAGCCGTGGACGCCAGGCGAGCAGAAGGATGAGGGCGGCAAAGCCCAGGCGCAGGAAGACCGTGCCGTTTGAGCCAATAGTAGCAAACAGGCCCGTGGCAAGCGCCGCGCCAAGCTGGACCGAGAGCATCGAGCAGATGAGCAGCAGCGGAGGCGGAACAGAGAGCCGGGCGCTGTGATGCTGGCCGTGCCGGTCAGCGCGGTGAGCCAGAGCGTCGCGTATCTTGAGCAGCCCCCATTGGGGAAGCTGCTGTGTGGTGTAGCCGTTATTCATCATTCCAGCCCCTCTTCAATGGCCTTGATGTAGCGCTCGGCGGAGCGCTGGACGGCGGCGCTGGCATCGCGGCTGACGACGCGCTCGAACCAGGCAGCATACAGACGCTCGAAGGGATAGGGAGCGATGGTCGCGGCTATACGCCGGATCTCACGCGCCGGTAGAGGAATGAGATTCGGATAACTGTACATGAAGGACACAAACGCGCGGTCAGCCACGACGGTAATGATATCCCCGGCGAGCAGTACACCACGGCCCCCGGCCCCCTGCGGCCAGTGCAGCACCGTGCCGCCGCGAAAGTGCCCGCCCAGCCGCACCAGGGTGAGACCGCCTGGCAGCGCGTGCGTCTCGCCCGGCCAGAAGGTGATACGCTCGTCTGGCCTCATCACCCACTGGCGGTCCGCTTCGTGCAGGTACACACGCGCCTGAAAACGCCCGGCCCACTCGACCATCGAACTATAGTAGTGCGGATGCGAAATGGCGATAGCGGCGATGCCTCCCAATTGCTCAACAGCCCGCACGATTTCATCATCGAGAAAGCTGATGCAATCCCACAGCACATTGCCCTGATCGGTCTGTACCAGCAAGGCGCGCTGACCAATAGCGAAGGAGGGCGTTGTGCCGATTCCGGTCAGACGCGGCTCTTCCTGCTTGATGATCGCATGGTAGCCATCCTGCCGCATCTTGCTCAAGGTCGTCCATTGCTGCCCCTGGTAGCCGACATATTGCCGCTGGTCCAGGCAGATCGGGCAGTCGGGCGGCGGCTCCTGGCTGGCCGCGAACTGGCTGCCACAGGTCACACAGATCCAATGTTCCATTGCTAAAAAACTCCTCCTTACTTTCTTGCTGGCTATATCAGAGATCATGCGATCACTGGTATTCTCTACCCTTTATATCCTTCACATGGAAGGATGGCAAGCCCGGCCCGGAAAAGCGAGCAAGATCACGGTTCTTCCCATTTCGAGTAATGGTGCTCTTCCAGTCCTCACAGCCAAAATGATATATTACAGCAGCGTTAATCGAACTTCGCAACAATGGATAACATCAGAGATGTGGCAAGAGCAGATGAAATGAAGAAAGCCCGGGTGCCCCTGAGGCTGCACAGATCGAAGTACTGCTGCTGGCAGACGGACACCAGAAAGGAGGTAGATCACAACATTCCGTTTCCGTCGAAACCATGAGACAATATATTTCAAAAGGAGGCTACGATGCCAGCTAACCCGATGGAGTACAGCAGCAAAGATACCGTACTCGACATAGCACGCAGCGAGCGCGCTAAATTCTACAGTATCATTGACGATCCCAGGAACTGGTACGTCCAGACACGCTGCACCGAATGGGAAGTGCGCGATATGGTCGGCCACATGATCGACGTTACCGAAGGCTATCTGAACGCCTGGGATATGGCTCGCAGAGGCGAGACCGGCAATGCGCTTGGCCTGGCGGTCATGAGCGAGCGGCTCAACGAACATGCACAGGCATTCCGCAGTCTGCCGCGCGAAGAAGCCATCTCCCGGCTCAAAAAGGACTCGGACCAGGCGTTCGCTATTTTCGATGCCCTCACCGCCGAAGAGTGGATGGGCGTCACTATCCCTCATCCCTACATGGGGCCGATCCCGACCTGCTTCTATCCTTCTTTCCAGATCATCGACTATGGCATTCACACCTGGGATATGAAGTGGGGGCTGGGCGATAAAACCGGCAAGCTCGAAGAGCGCACCGCCGGTATTCTCATACCGTTCATGTTCCTGGTCATGCAGTACACGGTTGATGAGGAATCGGCCAGGGGCGTCGATGCTGTATTCGGCATCATCGTCGATGGCGAATGGGGTGGTCAATGGCGCGTAACCGTCAAAGACGGCCAGTACACCAGCGCCCCCGCCGACAGGCTTGATGACGTGCAGGCCATTTTCCACTTCAGGGATCCCTCAGATTTTGTGCTCACCACCTATCAACGCTTCCCGGGCGGTGAGACAAGCGGAGATCCCACAGTAATCAACCAGATCCGCCACCTGTTCTTCAAAATATAGGAATATAGAATATGTGGCCCGGGCGCTTCGCACCCGGGCCACATATTTCATCAGACGAGTGCGGCTCGGGCAGCCAGAAAGCGAGGGCGCCGGACATCAGGAGGGCTTTTTGCCCGGGCAGCAAGGAAATAACGGTCCATCTCTGCGGCACTCTCAGAGGCGCGCCTCGGCCTGTGGCCTCTTTACCGCCGGCCATGGCATCTTCTGGTTTGCAGGCAGCGCCATCCTCGGCTTGCTTTACAGCGCTGCGCTGCCGGCGCTGATCGGCTTTTCGGTGCTGTGCGAACTGGCCGCTATTCCCCTCTTCCTGCTCGTCAGGCGGCGGATCCGCGCTGCGCGCACTGCGTAAGCGGGTATGGGGACGCAGAAGGATGCTGGTGAGGCAATGTTTCTCCTGGCATCCTTCTCGTATTCAATAGAATACCGGCTCAGCCCCAGCCTGGCTTACGTCCCAACCCGGGGCAGTTTAGCTTACTGGCTACCATCCACACAGACTCGGGCTATTCTGCCCATATCTTCCCACTCTGCTTCTGCGCATCTTTTCCATAGAATACACTCAGAACAAGGCTCATCAGAACAATGGCCGTGATAAAAGTATCTACGCCCAGGTTTACAGGCAACCCTTTCATCGCCATCACCAGATCAATAGCGAGAATCCCGATTCCCGTCAGGACGCTGAACACCAGAAGGGGGAGCGCCAGCAGATAGCCCGGAAGCCTTCCTCTCCATAAGAAGACCGCCGTGAGCAGCATCGCGGGCAGATACAGGCCCAGATCCAGGACGTGCACCGGATTGGTCAGCAAGCCGTTCTCTACCACGCTTTGCGGAACTACCCCGGTGAGAAGCGCCGGGATATCCTCCTTGAGCCATAGCAAGAAAAAGAGGATGCCCACCAGCAGCAAGAATGCGCTCACCAGCCTGGCTCTGACCCTGGAGACAAAGAAGGATTGGAGATGGTTCAGAGGCAGATGTATCACAGCGCCAGCCAGCGTGTAAAAGGACAGGCCCAGTATCGCTACGTACACCAGAAACAGGCTGTTAAAATGGGCTGCGAAGGCATAAATGACCGAGGAGTACAGCAATGTGATCAGGACGCCAGCCCAGACCAGGAAGGCCCCGACCGACCCCTTGCTGGCAAAATAGACCGCCACCAGAAGCGTCAGGGCCGAGACCACATTGGCAATGTCCTGGCCCATTGCCTGAATCGCCCAGGACGGCGTTTCCCGCGCGTAGGTGCCTTTCAGGAACAGCCCGGCCCCGCTTGCCAGCAGCACCAGGAGAGCAATCAGCACTGAGAACCACACAGTTTTTGAGAGGTTTACTCTTTTCATAGCCATATATCCTCTTTTCCGATCAGCTATCACTACCTGTGGCTCTGCACCGGGACGCGCGTCTCCTGCTGAGTCGGATGAGCGCTCTGCTGCTTGCTTTCCGGTGCCCTGAGCGCCTTCACGAAGGCGATATTGGCTACCACAACGATGAGCGACAATGGCGGGATCAACGCATCCAGATCGATGCCCTCGTTATAGGGGCTGGCCGGATCAAACCCGGGAAGAACCCAGCCGCCCATAAAGAAATGAAAATTCACCGTCATGAACGCCCCGATCACAGCAGCTGCCGCTGCTGCCACACAATAGCCCACCATCAACGCATGCTGTGGCTCCCCGGCCTTGCGCGGCTCTCCCAGCAGGATGAGTGCCCCGCTCAACAGAATCAGGCCCGCTAACAGTTCGGTCCACTCAATGAGATACCCATAGAACACGCTGTGCGGAATAATGCTGTGCTGCAAAAAGCTGACGTACCAGCCATTGGGATTGCCCTTGATTCCCTGATTCAATGCGCCGGCTAACCCCTGCGGGAAGGTCCCGGCAAGTACTTTATTGCCACCGGACATCAGCCACTCCCAGCCAATGATCGCCTGGATCGCCGCTAATAAGTACCGCGCTGTTCGATTTAACATGCTCTTTCCTCCTGAGATATGCTGCTGGCTTCATATACTTTCTCACCCCCCTTCTCTCTTTCGAAGGTATGCAATGGGGTTTTACGTTTGCTCCCAGCATAGTCTCTCAGCGTCACAGATTCATCACAGGGAGTCAAACAAACGTCGCATTTCCATCACAATGCTTCGCAGCCACTTATAAGAATAACTCTACCATTCATGCAGCTCTCACCTATGTGCCAGTTTCAACTCATTCCCCTCATCAATTAACGATACTTTAATGAATCTCCTCTCAACTGGATTTTTTGTGACGCTATTGAGAGAAGATGCGCCCCACCCGTGATGGCTCTGAGAGCGGCAGGCGATATCCTTGCTCACAGAATTCATCATGAACTCACGGGCAATCCCGTGCTAACGACACAGGAGCAACCAGCTTATGATCACACAAGACCAACCGCCTGTTTCCACCCATACTTCTGCACAGACAACCAGTGAGCCACAAAGTGCCACTGGTCCAGGAGCGTCATCCTTCCCATCATCCCGGTATTACAAGAGGTATGTGCGCCGTCAGAGTCTCTGGCAGGTCATCGTGTCGCCCTTTGGCGTACTGAGCATGGCCGTCATTCTCATGGTCGCGCTTTTGAGCTTTGGTATCGGTGCCAGCGCCGCTAATGGAGCCTACGGTACCCCCTCAACGGCATCCAATAGCAGTTCCAGCGCGACGAATACGGGCAGCACGCAACCGACGCCAGCGGCCAGCATACCTGACGCGACCCGGAGCTACGGCAACCAGATCTTGCCATACACCATCGACCATGATGGCGCCAAACACTTTACCATGACGGCCGAGCAAGTGATGTGGGAAGTGGTCAAAGGGGTGCGCGTGCTGGCCTGGACTATCAACGGCACCGTGCCCGGTCCCATGATCCGTGTGACTGCCGGCGATCATGTGCGTATTACCCTCATCAACCACTTCCCCAAGCCAACGGCCCTGCACTGGCACGGGCTGGAAGTGCCATCGAATCAGGACGGCGTACCCGGGGTGGGGATGAAGCCGGTCATGCCCGGGCAAACCTACGTCTACGACTTCCGGGTTACGGACCAGGATGTGGGCACGCACTGGTATCACAGCCACTACGACGATCAGGAGCAGGTGGGAGCCGGTATGTATGGCGCCTTTATCGTTGATCCGCGCCCCGGCACCCCACAGTACCAGCAGCAGCAGGCACTTCACATCAATGCCGAATACACCGAATTTATCGGCACTCTGCCGGGAGGCTGGTATGTCATCAACGGGAAGAGCTTCCCGGATACGCAGCCGATCCTGGTCAAGCATGGACAGACGGTGCACCTGCGCCTTATCGGCGCCGACACGATGATGATACATCCCATGCACATCCACGGCCACACCTACACGGTGATCGCCGAAGATGGGCACATGTTACCGCCTGCCGCACGCTATCAGAAGGACACCATCCAGGTCGCTCCGGGGGAAACCTATGATGCGACGTTCTACGCCTGGGCCGCGCCGGGCAGCGTCTACCCGCTGCACTGCCACATTCTCTCCCATCTGATGAACCCGAATCAATCAGGCGACGAAATGGGCGGACTGATCACTCTGATCAAATATGCCAGCTAGCCGCGACGGGTACAGAGAGTCACGCCGGAACATCCTCTCCCGGCGTGACTCCTGCTGTGAAGGACGAGCAAGACCGATGGGGGAACTGCTATCTGGCCGCAATTGACAGAGGACCGCTATCTCCTCCAGCGACCAGCGGCAGGGTGAACGAGAAGGTGGTGCTGGTATACGCCAGGTGTACGGCCTGCTCGGCGGCCCGCCGCCCGGTAATATCGCGATCAATTTCTAGAATGGCTTCCGGCAGACCCTGCTCATCACAGAAGAGCACCTGGCGGCGCTGCTCGGTCACATCGCGAATAGCCCGATCATATAGAGAACGCCATCGAGGAGTGCAGGACGCGTGCTCAATACAACCAGGCTGCACGATGCTCTTTAGCGTGTCACTTTGATCATACCAAGTGCTCCCTTGCCCACATCCACAAATGAGTGGGTGACGAAGGGATAGGTGCCAGGCTCCGGGATAGTCAGTTGAACCATGACCGCACCACCTGGAGGCACCATCACCGTCTGGTTGCCAACGGTATGATTGGCTGGATTGCCGTCGGCATAAGCATCGCTAAAAATGGCGCCGATGACATGGAAGGCCGAGAACAACGATGGTCCCGCGTTGACAATGAACAGACGGATCGGCTCACCCGCTCTGGCCGTTAGAGGAGCGTCTTTGTACTGGTTGACATAGCCATTGAAGACCACATAGTCCGGCTGTGCTGTGTCCAGTTTGGCCGGGCTGGCCCCATAAGAGCCATCCTGGAGGCGATTGGTATAGAACTCGCTCTGCACCAGCACATATTCTCTGGCCGGAGACCAGCCTTTCGCCGGATCGACGATGATCGCGCCGTACATACCGTTCGCCATGTGATAGATGACGGTGGGAGCACCGCAGTGATACATAAAGACGCCGGGATAGTTCGCTTTCCAGTCGAAGGAGAAGCGTTTGCCGGGCGCTACTTCCTGGTAGTTGACGTTCCAGGGTGTCTGAGCGGCATGGAAGTCAATCGAGTGCGGCATCGTACCATCATTGATGAGCGTAAAGTGGACGGTCTGCCCCTGCCGCACCCGCAGGACCGGCCCCGGCACCGTTCCATTGAAGGTCCAGGCGTGATAGGCGATGCCAGGCGCAATGGAGACGAGAACTTCCTTGACGGTCAGGGTAATGTTGGCAACGGGACCGGCAGGCGCCGCCGGAGGTGCGGCGTTATAGGTCGGATGTTGTGGAACGACGACCTGTGGCACCGCCTGGGCGTTCGTATGCGTCGTCGTGGTCGTCGCGGCGGAGGTCGCCGGCTTCGCATTGAGGATGCCGACCAGGAGCATGACGACCATAATAGTAATCGCCCCGATGGTAACGATCCAGTTGCGCCGCTCGGTGGCACGTTTCGTTCGCAGGAAATACTGTTCCTGGACGCTGCTTACGGGGGAAGCGGGACCTGTTCCAGACGCCGCAGGCGATGACTGATCGTGTATTTCTGGTTCTTTGATCTGGATACTCATAAAAAAACTTCTCCTTAATGAATGAGAGATCGAGAGCTTGCCTGTTCTACAGTGCTGGTGGCGCATGATATCAAATCCGTTTCAAGAGTGCTGATCTGGGGACACCCGGGGTTCCCTTTTAACCACTGTTCAACCGGGCTTGATATCTCTCAGGAGAGAGCATAAGGCCATCGAATCACAGGCCCATCTCAGAGCGCCAGGGAAATATCACATCTGGCTCACAGTTGGGGGGAGGAAGTACAGGAGGTGCATATTCGGAAATCAACGAGGGCGGTCGTGGCCCGAAACGCAAAAAGGGGCAAAGGGGCCGACGTGGGAACCCCTTGCCCGGTGCTCTCTCGCGCTGAGCGCTCGGGAGCTTACACCAGTCCTTGCGGGACAATGTGCCAGTACGCGCGGTTGAAGAGCTGTTTCTCCATGTGATAGTACAGGCTTGGACGCGGCGGCTCCGGCGGGTGCTCGTAATCGAAGACCAGCTGCGTCGCCTGGCGATATCCCGTCTCCAGGAAGCACATCACCTCGCCCGTATATGTTCCCTCATGCGGATCAGGCGCTTGCCCGTGGATCTCCGCGATCAGCCGGTGCGCCACTACCTTTGCCTCAAAGTGTGCCGCCGAGCCGCTTTTGGAGACTGGCAGATCCGTCGCATCACCAAGCGCATAGATCCCCTGCTTCCCCTTCACTTGCAAGGTGCTCCGATCCGTCGGAATCCAGCCCTGCTCATCGCCCAGGCCCGAGGCTTCGATCACATGCGCTCCCCGGTGCGGTGGCACCAGGACCAGCAGATCGTAAGGGATCTCTTCGCCTTCCATCGACGAGATGATCTTGCGCCGCGTATCCACCGCCTCGGCATTGAAAAACACGGTGTATTTGATGTCTCTCTCTTCCAGAAGAGGTGTCACCATATCCGCCACGCTTGCAATTGTGAAGACCTTTGGCAGCGGGAAGAGGTACTGGATCTCCGAACGCGAACGCAGGCCGCGCCGGTGCAACCATTCTTCCAGCAAGAAGGTGAACTCCAGCGGCGCGGGCGGGCAGCGATAGGGAATGCCAGCCACACCCACCACGATTCTCCCGCCTTCAAAGCGATGCAGCGCTTTGCGCAGTTCCAGCGCTCCCCCTTCACTGTAGAAGTGGTGCCAGCCGCTGCCCCCCTCCGTCGCGAATAATCCTTCCAGATCGGCTGGTGCCAGTCGCGCCCCTGTTGCCAGGACCAGGTAATCATAGGGATAGATGGCTTCCTTCGCTCCACCCGTTCCGATGATCTCATCCAGACCGTCACTTTCGCAGACCAGCACTTCTTGCCTGTCGGTATTGATATGGGCGACTCTTCCCCGGATATGCTGCACATGCCGGTGAAGCAAGGTGCTTTCGCGGCGCACCAGTTGATCGCTCTGTTCATCAAGTGTATTGAACGGCAGATACAGCCAGTTCGGCATATACTGGTGTTTGCCGGTGCTTTCGATCAGCGTCACCTCCGCCTCCATGCGAGAGAGATGTCTCGCCAGCAGGTTGGCGACGATGGTTCCGCCCACGCCGCCGCCCACAATCACAATATGCCGAGGCATATGCGGCCCCCTTTCCCTCAGTGCAGTTTGCGCATGACGAAGCGGGTGTAGCCCTGCTGCGGGAACGCGCCTATAAACTCGTGTTTCGCTTTGGCAATCCAGGCCGGAATATCTTTCGCCGACCCCGGATCGCTGGAAAGCACTGCCAGCACGCCGCCGACAGGCAGCACCTTCACGCCGCGAATCAGTTCCATCAGCGGGCCAGGACAGAAGCTGCCACGCGCGTCGATCTCTTTGTCAATGGTAATCTCTTGTGGCATTGTCATACTCGTTCACTCCTTAATTTGTTATCAGATGAACAGGGTGATGCGTCCCGCCCTGGCGCGTTCCACAAAGGTCGCTACTCCGGTGACATCATCGACAATCGGTTCGAGGTCCGCGAGCTTGATGCCAAACAGTTCCATGGTCATGCTGCACGCATAGATCTTGACCGCGCCAATGTCTCTGGCGTCCTTAAAATTGTCCATCCAGGAAGGAACCTGCTTGACCTGCATCTGTTCCATCATCACCGGGGCAAAATCTTCAAACTCTTTGCTGACACGCTGGTTGGTTTTATAGGCATCCTTACGGAAGGCTTCCAGTCCCCAGGTGGTCAGGAAGACCTCGACCTCCATGCCCATTGCAGCAGCGCCAGTTGTCAGGATCGAGGCAGCCATCAACTTATCGACCGTCCCTGAAAAGACGATCAGCGACATGCGTTCTTCCATTATTGTTACTCCTTTGCTTTCATCTGAAATTTAGCAGGGAAACTCCTGCGCAACGGCTTTCACATCCTGGCCCTCGACCAGTTCTGGCGCTACTTCCTCCGGGGGCACAATGAGGAGCGGCAGCCTGGTTTCGTGCAACAGGCGCCTGGTAACGCTGCCCCATGCCCAGCGCCGTAAGCCGGTGCGCTCGTGCGTCGCCATCGCGATCAGATCACAGCGCCCAAAGAGGCCCGCGCCTCTTATCCCTTCGCCAGTTTCGGCTGTGCGTACAATCGCCCCGGCTACATCGTCGGAAATCGCCACCGACCAGCTCGTCGCCAGTCTGAGCCGCTGCGCAGAAGCTTCCTCGTGTACGCGCTGCGCGGTCAGCGCCAGGGATCTCTTCGCCTGATGAAGCCGCGCCTCTGTGGCGCCACTCTGAACCACGTGCAGCAGATGGAGCCTGGCCCTGGCCGGTGAGGCCAGAGCTGTTACTAATTGCACTGCCGGCTCGATGGCTGCATGTGAGCAAGTGGTCCCATTGACCGGCACCAGAGCGCAGAAGGGTTGTGATCCATCCAGGTGCGGACTCGCGGGGATCGGCCCCCCTTCATGCAGGAGCAACACCGGGACTGTCAGCCGGTGAGCAAGTTTCTCCGACACACTGAAGAGCATCCACCCTGGCAGCCCTGTATCACCGTGACGACCTATGATGATCAGATCACTCTGGCTCGATTCGACCATCGAGAGCAGCGTGTCCACAATCGAGCCGACGAGCGCCTGCCTGTGGACCGGAAGGCCGTGCAGCACAGGCGAGTGAGCAATATGATCGAGATAGCGTGTGGCGCGCGTCAGTTCCGTCTCACTCCTTATCGGGGGCAGCCGGGAAACCGTCTGGCCCACCGGTGGGGGCACAACACGTACAAGAGTGATGGTGCCCAGACTCTCGCGCGCCAGGCGAGCAGCGACGGCCAGCGCTCGTTCGGCACGCACTGATCCATCTAATGGAACAAGAATATGTTGAAACATGGGATGCTCCTTTTCCGCTCTTCCCTCGCCTTTGACGGAACGGGAGGAAATCCGTTCACCTTGAACTACTCAGAGCATAGCTCTCATCGTTCACAATGCCTTCTCAGAGGCAGCGGGATCCATCACGATCGGATCACAACCTGCCACTTGCGGGGAGAGCGAAAATAGGGGTCTCGATCTTCCGTTTCCAGACAATACGCCGATGGCGCGCTCTCCCGGGCGTCACACTGGGAAGAGAGCGCAGATGATGCTTACAGGGCAAAGCCTTACCACGACCGTCAACGCCAATCTCGTCCACACGTCGTGACAGCGCTGATAGCCATTGAGATCAGCGCTGGCTCTCTCAACTCCGTTGATGAGGATGGACAATGAGCATCGGCAGCCTGGTTGTATTGAGCACGCGTTCTGTGATACTCCCCATGATCCAGCGGGCAAGACCTCCTCGCCCATGGGTGGTCATCGCAATGAGATCGTATCCCTGCTCATCTCCGCCTTTTTCTGGTTCAGCACGTTCAATCAACGCCTGCGCAACATCCGGGCTGATTGTGATCGAGTCCGTCACGGAGATTTTCGCGCCACCCTCTTCTTGCCAGTGAATATGCCGCTCTACTGTCCAGAGGTACGCCTGAACCTCTCGAATCGCGTGCTTTCTCTCGGTTTCGGCCAGCATCTCCGGGTCACTCAATGGAACCACGCATGCCAGGTGCAGTATGCCCTGTGCAGGGGAGGAAAACACTCGGCTCAGGAAGATGGCAGGCTCCAGCGCCTCCTCTGCCATCGGCGAACCATCCAGCGGCACCAGGACACGCAGAGGACCATGCCCCGGCGCTGTGAGGCCGGAAGACCCGTCTATATCGGAGTGCAGCAGGAGCACGGGAAACGGACTATGACGCGCGATTCTCAGCGCAACACTGCCGTGTCTCCAGCGTGTTGCGCCTCTCGCTCCATGACTCGATAGCACGATCAGGTCCGCCTGATGCTCCTGGCTGATGGCAAGAATAGCCTCTGCCGGATCGTGGGAACCGACAATTGTCCGCACCTGGATACCGCTCAGTTCATCTGAACAAGCTATCTGTTTGAGATAGGCGTCAGCGCGATCATACTCCGTTTCGACGACTTCATACGGCTCAAGAGCGATCCCGTGCGCTTGTAAAGAGAAATCGTTGGGGATTGTAACGATGCGCACCAGCAGCATTGACGCGGAAGATGCGCGGGCAATCCGTGCCGCAATGGGCAGGGCGCGTTCTGCTCGCTCGGATTCATCAAGAGGAACAACAATGGTGTGAAACATGCACTTACTCCTTTGTAAGGACTCTCTTCTCTCCTGATAGAAGAGAATAGCTGCTGCCCCTCACATCTGAGTCACAATACAGGCATTGCATCCTACAACCCGATCACAAAAGCGGCCAGAAAAGGGACAGACGCCGATATGCCCCCTGTGACTGATATGGGAGATTGGCTTACCGGATTGTGATAGCTCTGTATCCTCGCTGTGTTGTAATGGGATCAGGAAGTACATCGCCGAACGACGAATGGAGGACAACCCATGCATACGCTCCACAAACAGCAGTCCAGCATCGAAGCCGACAATCGCGAGACAGAGACGACGCTCTCTCCTCTATATCGTCAATGGCCGCAATTGGGCCAGGAACTGGTGGTGCTGGAACATCTGCCAGCGACCACACCCGATGGGCAGAAGCGGCCATGCTCTGAGCAGGAAAAGCAAGAGCGACAGGCCGCTATTCGTCGTGCGCTCATCAGGCAAGTGTATCGAGAAGAAGACGTATATTCGCCCGCGCTGCGCTACCTTGCCTTTCTGGTAGTGAAGAAAGGGCGGGCGGGAGTAATCGTGGGGAATCCCTATGTGATAGAAAGAAGGGGACGCAAGCGTGAGCTTCCCTATACGGGGTTAGAAGGCTACTACGCGGGTTCGGAACGGACAGCGCAACGCCCCGGCCTGACGGCCGAAGAAATTATACAGGAAGAGGCGGGAATTGGAGAAGCGTTGCTGCAATCCCTCAAACACCATGCGATTGAAGAGGATGCCTGGACAGAATTCACGCATCTGAAACGGATACTGGCCGGGGCAACACCTGACGAAGAAGATCTCCAGACACTGCGAATCCTCTGGGGCACGGTGATCAGCCGCTTACATGTGCGGGTTTATCAGAACCCGGAATTTGAACTGACGCTCACCGAGCAGATAAAACAGATGGAACAGCTCCTGAGCGGGATGCAAGCACGAACAGAAGAGGAACGCTGCCTGCGCAGTGCTTTAGAGGAAGAGTGCACCAGGCTGAGACAGAACTATCAGTGTCTGAGTCAGGAGGAGCAAGAGCAGGAGCAGCAGGAGAGACAACGGCGGGAGCGTATTCGCACAAGCCGATTAGAAGAATTTCACCGTTTTCGGGAAGAGACCTATAAACTGATCCTGGAGCAGGAGAAGGGGCGCTATACACTGGGCGTACAGGATAGCTCCTTTGAAGGAGCAACTATCACCGAAACAATTGCCCTGCCCGCTATTGCTGATCGAAGGACGTACCCGCCCATCCATGTGCATCTCGCGCCCAGGCAGGTCGAAGGCTACCTCTTCCTGGCTCAACTGGGAGAACTGGGAGGCGATCCCCTGGTAAGAAGTATGCTGATCTCATGATTATGCGTATCCAGGCACAGCGCCAGGCTATGGCACGCCGCTGCCCCCTCCGCTCTACTGTGATGCACCTGTGATACAGGGCACCCATTTTTGAGCGCTTTGTGAGCTATGCAGCGTACACTCCAGAGTGTAAAATATCTTTTTCTGTGAAATATGAAGATGGGTACAGAGAGCTTCTAACAGGAGGGGAAACGATGCAATGTAGAGAGCATCTGGAGACTTACCTGCAAGAGCGGCGGATACCTTTCCAGCTCATGCACCATCCCCGGGCGTTGAGCGCTCAGGAAGTGGCCGCAAGCGAACACGTTTCCGGCCACCGGGTGGCGAAAACCGTGATCGCCTGGGCCGACGAGCACCTGATTATGCTCGTTCTTCCGGCTTCTCTGTGGGTTGATTTTAACCAGGTCCGAGAGGCGCTGGGAGCGAGAGTGGTTCGTCTGGCGAACGAGCAAGAGTTTAGCGCCCTGTTCGCCGACTGCGAACCTGGCGCCATGCCTCCTTTTGGCAATCTATATGGTCTGCCCACCTATATCGATCCTCATCTGAGTGAAGAAAAGGAGATCATCTTTCCTGCGGGGACGCATACCGAGACGATTCAGCTCAAATATGCCGATTTCGCGCGTCTGGTGCACCCACTGGTCATCCCGATGGCAAGCGCCAGCTCCTTCGTTTGAATCGGCGCCCTGCCCGCAGGCCAGCATGACTGTGCTGGCCTGCGGGCAGAGGGATTTTGCTGTTCATAAAGCGCACGCATGGCGGGGCGACGCTTCGTCTCTTCATCCCCTTTCAGGAAAGGGTGCTGCCGGAGAGCGCCGATGCCTCCTCAGGAATACCTGCTGTGAACGGACGCACCACGAGCATAGGCAACGGCGCGCTATCCAGGAGCCGTTCCGTCACACTGCCCATCAGCAACCGCTGCACGCCACTGCGCCCGTGTGTTGCCATCGCCAGGAAATCATAGCCCGGTCCCTGGCTGGCTCGCTGGAGAATCGCACCTGGCACATCGGAACTGATGACAGCCGAGGCGCTGATCTTGAGCGGCAGCGAGGCCAGGGGCTCGTGCTGGATTTTCTGGATCACGCGCTCCAGGTAAAGTTCCGCTCCCTTCCTGACCTGTTCCGGCATCTCCCCATAGGGATACGCGGCAATGGGACCATCCCCGCCGCTGGCACGACTGTTGACGATGCTGAGCAAGTGAAGTTCAGCTCGCCCGGGCGCCGCCAGAGCCGTGACCAGGGAGGCGGCCGGCGCGAGCGCGCATTCCGCTCTCTCCGATCCATCCAGGGGCACCAGAGCACGCCAGACATGCCGCGAATCAGGCGCAGGTGATATCGCCGCTTGCCCATCCAGGACCAGCACCGGGACAGGGCTACGACGCACGGCCTGGTGCACTACACTCCTCAAGATCCAGCGCGTCCACCCTGTTTCTCCATGATGGGCCATGACGATGAGATCCACCTGCTCTATCCTGGCCGCAGTGAAGATGGCCGGAGCGATGTCTCCAGGCTCGATATCTGCTATCACTGGCAGTCCCTTCAACTCCTGGCTAGAGGCTTCAACAACCTGCTGGAGATAGGTGGAAGCCTCGGCGAGATGCTTCTCAAAAGGAGTGGAGGGCACCGCCACGTCGGGTTCGCTTCCATAAATGCCAACGCTCCTTGGAGGGTGAATGACGCGAACAAACACCAGCGATCCTTGCGTGGCCCGGGCAATGCGGGCCGCGAAGGGGATCGCCTGTTCGGCCCGCTGTGAACCGTCCAGAGGAACGAGGATACGCTCAAACATGATGGTCTTATCTCCTCTCTCTCCCTGCCTTCGCGCCTCGCGGAGAACAGAGACTTCTTCTTTACATCAAGGGATCATATCGGATCCTTACTTAATTTATTCTGGCCTGATGACCTCTCAAATTGATCACAACTGCGCCACAAATACTCTCAACTGGAGCACAATCCAGAGGCATGTCTTTATGGCTATCGCTCTGCCCTTCTCTCTTTCGAACATGCAGAGCTATTCACCTGTGATCGTTTTGTGTGGAAGAGTCGCTGCATTGTGATCATCCTGTGAAAGCTGGATTCTATAATCCCCGGAAAGGAATATGAAATGGCAATGAAGAGACTGAAGCAGGGGCGCTCTCCTGCCCATCGCTTCTCATTCACATAGAGAAAGGGAATCTGCTATGCCAGGACAGCTCCAACGTCCGGTCAAAGCGCTTGGCATCCTGACCGGTGGCGGTGATGTACCAGGTCTGAATGCGGCCATCAAAGCGCTCGTCTACCGGGCAAGCTCTATGGACATCAGCATGATGGGTATTCTTTCCGGCTGGGAAGGTATCACCTATCTCAATCGAGACCGGGGACGCGAGGCATTGATCTTTCGCGAAGACGACCCTAACACCTGGAGAGGCGGATATCTGAGGCCACTCCATCGACTGAACACGCGCACAATTGATCGCAGCGGGGGCACCATCCTGCACTCGACCCGCACCAATCCTGCCAGGATACGTGTGAAGGATCTTCCTCCCCATTTGCAGCGCTATGCCCGGGGGCACGCTCCGAACGACCAGGTTGACCTGACCGATGAGGTCCTCGCCAATATCGAGTTCCTGGGGCTGGATGGGCTGGTGGTTATTGGCGGCGATGACACCCTCAGCTATGGAGCTGTGCTGGCTGAGAGAGGCGTGCCGATCTGGGGCATTCCAAAGACGATGGACAATGACGTTCCCGGCACTGATTACTGCATTGGCTTCCAGACGGCCATTAACCGCGCCAGCGAGTTCATTACCCGGATGCGTTCCACGGCTGGTTCACATAGCGAAACGGTGCTCTTTCGCCTGTTTGGCCGGGACGCCGGGTTCACGGCATTCGAAACGGCGGTGGTGACATGGGCGGATCGCCTGCTGATCCCAGAGGTGCCTGCCGATGTCGATACCCTGGCCGAGCTGGTCATCCAGGACCGCAACAACCCGCAGCACTATTCTATTGTGGTGCTTTCGGAGGGGGCAAACCTGAATATGCCTGTTCCCGAGGTCGGGCCGCCCGATCCTTACGGCCATCGCAAGAAAATAAATATTGCCGAGCTTCTGGCCGATCAGTTGAGCATACGCGTGCCCCATGTGCGCTTCCTTCCGGTTGACCTGACCTACTTTCTGCGCAGTGGCGAACCAGACGTTTACGACAAACACATGGCGATCTACTACGCTAACCTGATTATGAGCGCGGTTGCCGACGGGATGCACGGGATCATGGCGGCGCATCGCGATGGAGAATTTATCTCCACTGATGTGCCCGGCAAAGACCTGCCCCCCCGCCGGGTGAATCCTATCGATTACCACCCGACACGCTACCGTCCGCGTTTCGAGCACATCAAAGGAGTCTACCGACCGGCACGGTGAAGGTCAGAATGCTGGCAGCAAAGTATCCCGCCCGGCTGACGACTGTGCCGTCAGCCGGGCGGGATACTTTGCTGCCACCCGGTGCCCGCGCCGTGCTCGCAGTCGGCAGAAACGTACTCGATCCTTTCACCTGCGTGCGCCCTCTCCTCTGAACTTTCTTGTCAGGGAAGATTGGTCATGGCCGGCATCCCGGCATCTGCTGGCCTTCTCTGCTGCTCGGTGCTGCCACCCTCGCGGGCCTCCTGGGATTGCTCCCTTTGCCGCTCAGGCCGCAGGATCAGCAGTGGCAACCGCGTATGCTCCAGCACGCGCTCCGTGATACTACCCAGCGCCCAGCGCTCCAGGCCGCCCCGGCCATGCGTTGCCATGGCAATCACATCACAGGCCAGACTTTGATCCTCCGGCGCATCCTTGCCAAACTTCCCACATTCCGCGGCCCGAATCAGTGCGCCAGCGACATCTTCATCGACAATGAGTGACGAGTTGACCTCAAGCTGAATACCGGATGGCACGCTCTCCCGCATGCGTTTCTCGACGGTCCCGAGGTAGGTCTGTGCATCCGCCTGGATCCTGGCCCTGGCCGCTGCCATCTGCTCGTCGCGAGGCTGCCGGCTCATCCAGGGGAGGGAGAGCACCAGGACCAGGTGCAGTCGGCCAGCAAGCGGCGCCGATAAAGCGGTGGCGAGCATGGCCGCCGGGGCCAGCGCGGCCTCTGCCAGTTCGGAGCCATCCAGCGGCACCATGAAGCGCACGGGACGCATCCCTTCCGGGTGCAGACTGGTGGGAATGCCCGCGCCTTCCCTCAGGATAAGCACGGGGATCGCGCTCTGGCGCGCCACTTTCTGCGCCACGCTGCCCAGCAGCCAGCGTGTGACTCCGCTATAGCCGTGGCTACACAGGACGATGAGATCGGCCTTGCGCGCCATGGCGACAGAGCGGATGGTCCGCGCCGGAACGCCCTCTGCCACTTCTATCTCGGTAGTTATCCCTTCCAGCCCCTTTGAGGCAGCGCATTGCTCCAGGTACTGGGTGATAGCGACACGCTCAGCAGCGATGTCTTCCGGCAGAATCATGGGTGCCCCTGTCGTCTGCCAGGCAAAATCAAGGGAGGTGGTGTCTACCTGCAATAAGATCACGGACCCCCCACCAGCACGAGCGATCTGCGCGGCAACAGGAATGGCCTGCTCGGCACGCGCCGATCCATCCAGTGGCACTAAAATCCTTCGAAACATAGCAAAACTCCTTTCGTTGAGCAGCCCGCTCCCGTTTGCTCTCCAGCTTCTTCTGGGAGGGAAGATCTCTGCTGCAACCAATGCTCTCTCCCGAGTGTATGGTGAGGATCTCACTATGCCATCACAGGCCCGGTCAGCAAGATCACATTACGATCACTGTTTTTCTGATGGGCCTCTCTCCCCTCCGTCGAACCAATAGGAGAGGAACCGGGATCTTGCCCGGTTCCTCTCCTGCTACCAGTCTGATCCTCCATCAGAGGCGCTAGACCAGGACATAGCCACCTTGATACTCGAAGCTCCTGGGACCGGGACCCCAGCGCGAGCCATTCCACCACTGATGATAGACCGCGTGGTCGCTGCCAACGACGAAGGTATCGATGCGATCATCAGCGCTACGCGCATAAACTTTGACATGCAGGAGAATCCTTTCTTAACAGCCTACCACGAGCAGCAGGAGCGGTTATTGGGAGAGGAGCGCTCCTGCTGCTGCCGGTATGCATTTTTCGGAGTCGCTGACGTACTCCATCATACAAAGGCCCCGATGAGAGCGCCATTGCCCTCAACTGATGTGAACGACTCCTCAATAGAAAGCTTAAGCGCTTGCTTGTACAATATCATCACATTTACACCATAAGTTATCACAGAATTATCACAATTATTACTTTTTGAATCACATCCGATATTAAGTATTCAATAAATTTGATCGACTGAATTTGCTGATTTCTCTATGCAAGCTCCTCATCAATGAAAGAATTTCTGTGCGGTGAACGTGATGGAATTCCCGTGCCCCGTGATCTGCCTGTGAAGTCACAGGTGTATCCTCTAAAAAGGAGTCTTGTATACAGTAGTTTGATAAGGAGCGAGGCAATGCAACAAACGACGTATCCTGTTGAGTTTTCAGTCAGCTACCCGGACCGGGAGCTAGACCGGCTGACCACGTTGTTTCGCATCTTCATGGTCATCCCTATTGCTATTGTGCTGGGAGCCGTGGCCGGGGGAACCTGGCAGTGGACGACAGTTGATGGTAGAACCGCTGTAACTATTGCGGGTGCGGGCGGGCTGCTGTTCCTGGCCCCCTTGCTGATGATTCTGTTCCGGCAGAAGTATCCGCGCTGGTGGTTTAACTGGAACCTGGAGTTACTGCGCTTCGCCAACCGCGTCTCGGTCTATCTTGCATTGATGGATGACCGCTATCCGTCCACGGACGAGAAGCAATCGGTCTACCTGGACTTTCCCTATCCCGATGTGCCCCGGGAATTGAACCGGTGGCTGCCCCTGGTGAAGTGGTTTCTGGCGATCCCGCACGTCATCGTGCTCGCCTTTCTGGATATTGCCGTCTTTGTGGTCGTCATCGTCGCCTGGTTCGCCATCCTGTTCAGCGGACACTATCCCAAAGGGCTGTTCGATTTTGTGGAAGGCGTCATGCGCTGGCACAACCGGGTGATCGCTTATGCGATTATCCTGGTTACTGATCGGTATCCGCCGTTCCGGTTGGGCGTATAAAAGTACGTCTATCTCATTTCTGACCTTAATGAATTCTGAATCACTGCCTTCCAATGGGAAGGCAATGTCACATAGTCTGCTCAGGATACAATTCCTCCCGGCTGAGATTTCTCTGCTCCAGCGCGGCCTCATCCTTTACGCAGCGCGCCGCCCAGGGAATAGCCTCCAGGCGTGCTTCCGGAATCGGCTGCCCGCATGCAATGCAGCGCCCATAACTGCCATCCTCGAGACGCTGTAAGGCGGCCTGGACCTCTGTGAGAAGCGCCTGTTCATTTACCAGCAGCGACTGCTCCTGCTGGGTTTCGAGAAAATCCACAGCTGCCTCTTCAAAGTCGCGTGGCCCTTCATTCGCCTCTACCGGCCCTACCGGCGTGGGATGCGCCTCGGTCAGTCCGGCAATTTGCCGCAGCAGGCGCTCCCTTTTCTCCTCCAGTCGCTTTTTCATACGCAGTAGATCAATGGTCATCGTTACAGCTCCTTTCTCTCCGGCCTCGACATCATCTCCGTTTTCGCACTTTCCAACGAGAGCATACATTGCAGGCATCACGATCCCGTCTCTGCATGGAGTCTGAACCGCACAAAGTCATCACAGCAGCGCAATTAGATAATTTTCTTACCTCCCGAGTGCTGTCACGTCCCCGGGGCCGTCTCCGGAGAACTCTGTGACGCCACTGTGAGAAGTACGGGGGCACCCGTGATGGACACGTGACCTGCCCGATTAATACTTTTCCTTAGAGTCGCCTCTCTAAACAGGAGAAATTGAGGCGTGCACGAAAGCATTGTTTACGTCCCTCTATTTATCAGTCATCTTCAAGGAGGAGATACGTATGTTCAATGAGCTAGAAGAGTTTCTTATCTGGCACGCAGGCGAGATGGCCCCGGCTGGTACCTATGTCCGCGTCGATGATCGATCTTATCGGCGGGTGACGCTCTCTGAAGAAGGTCTCCTTCCCGCATCCTTTGATGGGCATGTGGCTCTCTATCGCGCGCTTGCCAGCATTTCTGCGCCAGGCATCGCAAGGAACGTGCCTGCTGCCTGGCGCAGTCCCCGACCCCTGATCTCTAGGGGCGAGGGCGCATAATGAGGCAGAAATAATTCGTGTCGTTTACCTGACGGATGATGAGATGGAGCGCGCTCCATCTCATAGCATGTGTTCTAGATGTGAGGGAAAGCGATATCCTCGTGATCGTTTCGTGATATGACGAGGGTATGCTTCTCTTAGCCAGTTAATGCAGGTCGTGATTGGCGACACCCAAATTCTACTCGATGCTTTTGTGTCGCTCATTGCCGACAAGTATAGCTCCAGGAGGAAGGAGCGCAACTACTGAGGAGGAGTCCGATGGATTGGATACAGTATGACCAGTCAGAACTGACCCGATTACGCCGAGAAGGTTTCACCGAGCGGCAGATCATGCGGTGGTATCACCTCCGCAGACGGTACGCGCGCGACGAGATGGACCGGCCCGCCCTTGACTCCCGTCGTCTGGAGTTCGCTCGCTGGTTAGTTACTACGGGCAGGCTGTCCGAGCAGATAGACGAAGTGCCACCGGGAGATCATCCGAGATCAAAGGGAGGAGAAGTGTATGGCAACCCAGCAACATCTTGAGATGCTTCGAGCAGGAGTCAACGTCTGGAACAGCTGGCGGCAGGAGCATCCGGCCATCACGCCTGACCTGTACGGGGCGGATCTCATCGGGGCAAGCCTCAATGGTGCCAATCTCTCACGGGCCGATCTGCGTGTGGCCGATCTTTCTGGAGCTGATTTGCAGGACGCCGATCTGCGCGGTGCTGATCTTTTAGGCGCGCGTCTCAGCGACGCCAGGCTGCAAGGCGCTCACCTGAGCGGAGCACACCTCTCTCATGCCGACCTGAGCAGGGCGAATCTGAGCGCTGCTAATCTCAGAGAGGCGTGCCTCCATAGGGCAACTCTCTTTCGAGCGGCGCTCGTACAGGCCGACCTGACAGGAGCCGATCTCCATGCCGCCGATCTGCATGACGCTAATCTCTCCCAGGCAGTGCTCAGGAAGACCGACTTGCGCGACGCTGACCTGGCCGCAGCCAATCTGCGGGAGGCCGACCTGACAGAAGCTGATCTGCGTGGAGTGGTTCGAACAATAGTTACAAAACGATTGTAAGGTGCTCCTCTAGGCATGACTGACGTGCCTGAGGTGGTGGAAATGCTGACGGCGATATTCCCTCATCCAGAGGGATCCCGCCAGCCCAAAGACCACCAATCCAAGCACAAAGTAGACGAGTTGAAGTCCGAGCGCGGTGGGAAGGGCATTCCCCAATTTGCTGTCAATACTGATTATCTCTACTACCTCGTAGCCGGCCATCAGCAGGCCAGCCAGCCCCGAGACGAGCACCGCCCATTCGCGCTGGATGAACACGGTCGCTGCGGCGAGCAGGCCCGTGCCCCCTACGACAATCACCAGCACCAGGCCGGGGACCGTGTAGTCGCTGAAAGGCGTGCCTGCCAGCCAGGAGAGCTGCACCCATTGATCTAACGCACCTTGTAGCAGCGCAATGCCGCCCTGGATGGCACTCACACCGATAAAAGCCGCGATAACGAAGAGTGCGATCCGCGTGACTTTGTGTTTCAGCGTCGTTCTCCACACCAGGATACTGGCTACGACAAGGGCAATGAGCATGGGGATATTAGCCATCAGACCTATCCATATGCCTGCTACACCGCTGAGGAGTGCTACAAACACAAGGATAGAGATGCTAAGCTCCAAAGTGGTGCGTCCCTGCTTGAAGATCCTCCATTTTCGCTGCTGCTGTTTCATGCTCTCTCTTCCTCCTTCTGGTGGAATAGGGCGTAAAGCAGGCAGAGAACGAGGAGAGACGATTGTATCCTGTTCTCGGTCTGCCTCCACGCGTGCACGAGGCCATCACCGCCGGGGCAGAAGCTCCTGCGGCGGGAGAATCGGTTGCTCCTCAGATAGGAGCGGAGGAAACGCCTCGTTCTGCCCGCCCGCCTCTTTGACCTGAATCTGCCTCTGCGCGATACGCTGGTTTCCAATGATCCAGAGAATCGTTGCCAGCAGGAACAGAGCAACGAGCAGGCCAATCATCCCCCAGAAGAGCACCTCGCTGGACGATGTGGCAACTTGCATTGGTGGTATGGGCATCATGATACGCATCATAGCCTGTCACCTCCTTCTCATGATACTTTTTGCTGAAAGGATGTGTGCGATTACCTATCCTTTGACTCAGAAGTAGCATAGCTCCCGCTTCTCACGTCCTGTTCACAATGCATGCCCCGGGCATCACGAAAGGCTCTCAACTTCTTCTCCCCCCTATCTTTCTTCATCTCCTGCACCTGTGACAGCTCCGTAAGAATCTGCCCTGTGACTGTGAGGGAGCCGTGAGGGGCCGGGGGTACACTCTTTCCAGAGAATGTATTCGCATACGAGAGGAGCAAAACGATGGCAGAAGTCATGACAGCGCGCGCGAAACTGATATCTAACATGCGCTTCGAGGGCGAGAGCGGTTCCGGCCACACGGTCGCCCTGGATGCCTCCACAGCCGATGGCGGAGAAAACACCGGCTTCCGTCCGATGGAATTACTGCTGGTCGGCCTGGCCGGCTGCACCGGAATGGATGTGATCTCCATTCTGCGCAAAAAGCGGCAGCAGGTTACGGCCTATGAGGTTCGCGTGGAAGGAAGACGGGCCGAAGGGCATCCGATGGTGTTTGTTGAAATCACCATCGAGCATATCATCACCGGCGTACATATTCAACCGGAGGCGGTGGTGCGCGCGATCCATCTTTCCGCGGAGCGCTATTGCGGAGCGGGCGCAATGCTGGGCAAGGTGGCGCATCTTACGCATACCTTCCGCATCGTGGAGGTATCCACAGCCATTGTCACCGCCGATACAGCAGCCCTGGCCCTGCCCGCTGACTAAATAGCCAATCCAGTTGAGAGGGGCGGGATGTCCTGGAGGACATCCCGCCCCTCTCAACTGGATTGGCTATGATTCCTATACCGAGCGACTCACGCGCAGGGCATTCAGGATCACCAGGACATCGATTCCTTCCTGCAAAATCGCCCCGGCGGCCGGGGGAATGTAGCCAGAGGCCGCGAACAACATGGCTACTATACTTAATCCCATGCCGATCCAGATCCCCTGGCGAGCAATCTGCATGACGCGCCTGCCAACGCGCACTGCCGTCAAGACGCGCATGATGTCAGGGGAGATAAGCACCGCATCGGCGGCGCTGGCCGCGGCCGTCAACCCCTGCATGCCCAGGGCCATGCCCACAGCCGCCGTCGCCAGAGCAGGCGCATCGTTCACCCCGTCGCCCACCATGAGCACACGGTGCTGCCCCCGTTCCAGCTCCTGTATCGTGCGTACCTTGTCTTCCGGCAAGCAACGCGCTACGATGCGGTCAACACGGGCAACGGCGCCAATTTGCTGCGCGACCCCCTCGTTATCTCCGGTGAGCAGCACCGTCTGCTGGATACCCTCCTGTTTCAGCGCACGCGTCAACTCTGAGAGTTCAGCGCGTGGCACGTCCTCCAGGATGATCAGCCCGACGACCTGCCGCTCCAGCGCGATGTAGCTACAGATCTGGCCCTGAGCGGTGCGGCGTTCTCGCTCGGCGCGCAGGCTGGCAGGAACGGCGATTTCCAGATAGTGCATGTAGGTGCGATTCCCGATGGCGACATCCATCATCGCCTCGTCCTGAGCCTCCCCGTTCTGTGCGGGCAGCCGGGGAACGCGGCCATGCACCCCTTTGCCAAAGGTCTCTTCAAAGTCGCGCGCGGGTCGCAGGGCAAGATCTCGCGCCCGTGCGGCCTCGACAACAGCCCGCGCCAGAATATGTGTTGAAAGTTGCTCAACGGAGGCCGCATAAGTGAGCAGTTCGTTTTCTTTTATGCGGCGCTCGGCCTCTTCCACCGGCGCGCCCAGTTCTATCCCGACCACCTCTGGCGTCCCCAGGGTCAGCGTCCCGGTCTTATCAAAGACGGCGATGTCCACCTCACCGAGTTGCTCAATCGTGGCTCCAGATTTCACGATGATGCCATAGTGAGCGGCTCTATCGATGCCCGACATGATGGCAATGGGAGTGGCTAAAATGAGTGGGCAGGGTGTGGCGACCACCAGGACGGCCAGCGCATAGACGCTATCGCCCGATAGAAACCAGGCACCCCCGGCGACAAGGACGGTGAGCGCCGTAAAAAACAGGCTGTAGCGGTCGGCGAGGCGATGAATGGGCGCCTTTTGTTCCTGCGCTTGCTGGACCAGTTGGATGATGCGGGCATACTGGCTCTCTGCGCTGGCTCTCGTGGCCCGTACCTCCAGCACGCTGTCCAGATTGACACTCCCTGAAAGGATGGGCGTCCCCGGCGCTTTGCGCACTGGCACAGCTTCACCGGTAATATCAGCCTCGCTTACGTTTGATTCTCCCTGCTCAACCACGCCATCCACCGGCACCAGTTCGCCCGGTTTCACGACCACCGTCATGCCAACCGTCACCTCCTCTGCCGCCACATTGACCAGCCGCTCCCCTTGCCAGATATGAGCGATGCGCGGCGCACGCTCTGCCAGAGAGGAGAGCGAGACTCGCGCCCGTCTGAGCGCATAAGCTTCCAGCGCCTCGCCACCGGAGAGCATGAGCACAATAAAAGCTCCGGCCAGGTACTCTCGCAGCCAGAGCGAGCCAGCGATAGCCAGCAGAGCAATCAGATCGACACTGAACTCTCTATGCAAGAATCGCCGAAACGTTCTCCAGAGCAGCGGGATACCACCAAAAAGGACCGCGCCAAGCAGCACATCAGTTGCCAGATCGGTCCTCTTGAGTAGCCAGCATGTGAGACTCGTCGCCAGCAGCAGTAAAGTACCGAGTGGCAGATAATACCGCTTGAGAAAAGGCCACAGGGCATGCACCTGGCTCTGGGGTGTCTTGCGCCGGGTCTGCGCCTGCTCCTGCTCTGGAGGAGTATTTATATCCTGGATAAGCTGTGCATGATGTTCGTGGGCACTCATTAATATATCTTCCTCACTCTCCAGCGCAATCAAGAAGCAAAGCGGCAGCCTTCTCCGGGGACGCAATGCTGCCGTGACACCCTACCGGGACGGCAGCGGAGCTATCCCGGCAGGGTGTCCCGACCCTCCCCACTACACGCCCGCAACCTCTTTGGTCCTGACCGGGATGTGTTTCGGTTGGACCTCCTGGGCTTTGGGAATGTGCAGCGTCAGGATGCCATGCTCGAACGTCGCTTCGACGCCCTCGGCATTGAAGGCGGCGGGCAGTTCGACAGTACGGGTCATCTCGCCTTCGTAGCGCTCGCGGCGAACATACGCCTCCTTCTCGACCTTCTTCTCCTCCTGTTTCACCGCTTTGATGGTGAGCGCGTTACCCTCGGCAGTGATGGTAATTTCTTCTGGCTTGAAGCCCGGCAAGGAAGCCTCGATCACATAGCTCTTGTGATCCTGCGCCTCGTAGACATCAATCGGGAAGGTCCGTCCACCAAACGTGAACAGCTCAAAGCGCGGGCCGATGAAGCTCTCTTCGAACAGGCGATTCATGGCCTCCCGCAACGGTATCAGTGACTCGAACGGATCCCATCTTGTCATTGCCATAGCAATTTCTCCTTCGATCAGTGGCGAAACTCATCATCGGGTTTCGCATACTACCTTGACTCTATCCTCACCGCTACCTTGCCCCTACCCCTTGATCATAGTAGGACATCACGATCACCATAGCATCACAAAAGCGGGCCACATTCTCACAAAGGTTTCACTATTCGCTGGAGGGATCACATCCAACCGCATCCCTCCAGCGCTTTGATCCGCAGCAGAAAACGGGTTACAACAAGCCCACCCAGGGTACATCACTCCCTTTGATGCCAGCTTCGACCGGCTCATGCTGCTCTTGCACCGCCTTCGGTCGCACAATGAGGAGTGGCAGATGCGTCGCACCCAGCACGCGCTCGGTGATGCTGCCCAGCGCCCACCGCCGGAAGCCGCTGCGTCCGTGCGTCGCCATCGCCAGGGCATCATAGCTTTTACCCGACGTTTCGCTGCCCGCCTTTCCTGCATAGATGATCGCTGCCGCGACATCGTTATCAACAACCGTCGAGGATGTGATCTGCACCTGCGCTGGCATGGTCTGATGCAGGCGATTTTCTAACGCTTCCAGGTAGGCCCGGGCGGCTTGCTCCTCCTGAGCCTGGATGTCACGTTCAAAGGCCGCGGACATGGCACGGAATTTCCCAGTCGAGAGAGGAAGATTGATCACCCGCAGCAGATGCAATGTGCTCGGATCTGCTCCCGAGAAGGCCGTGGCGAGCTGCATCGCCGGCTCAATAGCTGCCTCAGCCAGGGCAGAGCCATCCAGGGGAACCAGCACCCGCTGAGGGTGGTCTGCGGTCAACACCGCGCCATCTGCGCGCAGCACCAGGACGGGCACTGGACTATGCCGCGCGATTTTCTGGGCAACGCTCCCCAGCACCCAGCGCTTGACGCCGGCATAGCCATGGCTGCTCATTACGACCAGATCAGCCTGGAAGGTTTGCTCGGCTGTGAGGATCGCCGGTGCCACCGCATCGACCATCGTCTGCGTTTCGACAGGCACTCCCGCCAGGATAGATGAACTGGCTGTCTGCTGGAGATATTCGCTCATCTTCTTGAGGTCAACCTGCTCCGTTCCCCAGCCGGAACCATTTGCCGGGAAGACATAGGGAGGGCCATATTCGACTGGTGTGCTCACAACGCCAAAGAGCAGGATGGAGCCGCCGGAGGCCCTTGCGATCTGCGCGGCTACAGGCAAGGCCCGCCCGGCAAGCTCTGATCCATCCAGCGGGACAAGAATCCGTTTGAACATGATATTCGCTTCCTTTCCTCCTGACCAGCAACACTGCCGGTCAGACTGCCAGCGAATACACTAGAATCATAGGGGCATTCGCTGGATCTGCATTTATAGAAAGCATACCCTGGCGCTCTCACATTTCTGTCACACCTGGTCGCCTGTGTCACACAAAAGGCTTACAACGAGACCTCCTCTGTATTTAGAGATTGTGACGGGCCTGTGAGAAAAACGCCTTTGCATGTGATGGCGTCGTAAGCCGGGTCGTGTATGCTCTAAGCGTGAGAGGGAAACCTCTTACGGGGAAGTGATAAGGAGGCGCTGATGAAACGTATGGCAGGGAGGTGTTCGGAAGACGGGGAGGGTGCTCACAAGGGACACGAGGCTCTCAATGAGCCGTTACAGGCCGAGAGCGACGCGAGGCAGCGAGCAAAGCCGTCATTGGACAGCCCTCCCCGTCATACGGATGGTCCTGGATGGACGCCACAACATCGAACGTAAGGAGGAGTACGCCATTGGGCAGGTAAACAGAGGCCGGTGCTTGCAGGCACCGGCCTCTTCATGCCCTCCGCTCCATTACTCACTCAAGCAAGACCTCTTGCACACTCCGGCGCGGGGTTGGAAGCGCGGGCGCTCCATAGCCCAGACGGATGACAAGCTGAGGAAACGCTTCTCCAACAATCTGTGCAAGCCAGGCACGTAAGGAAGGCACCTCTACCGGTTGATTCACGAAGGAGGCTTGTACCCCCTGGGCACATGCCCTGAGCAGGATACACTCTGCCGCTTGCCCGACCATCATCCAGTCGCCTGGTGTATCGGAAAAGGTGCCCAGCACCAGCAAGACGGGAGCGCCCACGACCAGCCCTTGATCTCTCTCCGCCTCTTCTCGCCACAGATCAAAGGTGCGCACAATCCAGGGGCTGCTCTTGCCAGCAAGGCTGCCTTTGGCCTGCGCATAGCCTGGCAGGCCGTCCGCCTGCTGCTCTCCCCGCGCGCGCACCCAATGCGCCAGTTCCTGGCGGAAGCGTTGATCGGCCCATTGGAAGCGATCTCCGGCGACAATAAGCTGGGCCACCTCCTGGCGCGCCTTTTCCTCCTGGATGATATGCAGCCAGACTCCCTCATGCTCAGCGCAGAAGCAGAGGGACTGCAACAGCCGCGCCGGCAGAGGCCGGTCCTCGTAGATCTGCCGGCTGGTATGCCGGTGAGGGATCGCGGCAAAAAGCTGCTCCTCTTCGGGCGTGGCTGGCACGCGAGGTCCGAAGCGCAGGCGCACCAGCGGCGTCGAGAGATCTTCATACACGAACCACTCCAGCTCCTCACGGTAGCCGAAATGTCGCATAGCCAGACGCAGATTGAGCAAGGCGGCCCCGCAACTGATGAGCAGTTCGCGATTCTGCGGATCGAGGATGGGAAGCTGTCGCGAGCGATCAGCATAGAACTCAAGGCTGTCCCCCTGCACTTTGAAGAGCCAGGGCTGAGTGTTGTACTCGGAGGGGGCCAGCAGGGCATAGTTCAAGAGAAAACGCCACTGCTCCGCCCGGCTAGCATCCCCGGGAAAATCGGCTGCGGTGATGGTCCGTGGATCAGCCGCTAATGAAATCATGTTCGCGCTCCTTTCGAGAATGGGAACAGCCTGTCTACCGGCGTTCTCCTTGTAGTACTGTGTCATGTTCCCGGGGTACGGGAATCCGGCCCCGACAGTGGAGGTGGAAGGCTGGCTCCTCTTGCGAATACTCCGGCAGATAGATGCCGCAGGTATTTTCGTCAATGAGCAACGTGGCCCCTTGCTCCAATAGGGCTGGATCGAGAGCTTCAAGCCAGCGGATCAATTCCTCAGCACGCCATCCTTTTCGTTCTCCAGAGAATCTGTTCAGCAGCACAGCCTCCACATCGATGCTGTGCTCGGGATAGCGGTTCGCTACGGCTAGCAGGCACACACGCAGGATGTCATGCAGGTATACCGTTTTCTCCTTCTTCTGCGGAGGCGCAGCCGCAAGTGGCTGCGGACGCACGACCAGCAGGGGCAGCTTTGTTCCATCGAGGACGCGTTCGGTAACGCTTCCCATCAACCAGCGCTCCAGGCCACTGCGTCCATGCGTGGTCAGGGCGATGAGATCCGAGGCTTCACGAGTCGCAATGCCCTTCCCTGACTCTGCGATGGTAATGAGCGCCTGGGCTACGTCGTTTCCTTCTTCGACCGACCAGCTCACGTTCACCCCACGTGCCAGGCCCTCCTCGCTGCTTATCCGCTCGGTGAGGGCCTGCATATAGTTGCCTGCCTCGCGGACGGCCTCCTGCCTGGCATGAAGAGCGTCAGCATAGTCCTGGTAGAACAACTCCTCCTCAAAGGTAAGCGGCTTCACCAGGCGGATCAGGTGGAGCGCGCCTGGTGCCGGGGCGCTGAGCGCTCTGACCAGATGAGCGGCTGGCAGCAGTGCAGCCTCGGCAAACGTGGATCCGTCCAACGCCACCAGGGCGCGTACCGGGTGAACGCTCCCAGGAGCGCTCTCTTGCGGCTGTGCGCTCTTTGCACGCAGGACCAATATAGGAATCGAACTGTGGCGCACGACCTTCCGTGTCACGCTGCCCATAGCCCAGCGAGCTATGCCAGTTGCACCGTGACTGTTCATTACGATCAGATCGCAGTGCTGCTCTTCGGCAACATCGAGAATGTAGGAAGCAGGCTGTCCGGAAAAGACTGCAATCCCTGTCTGGATACCAGCCAGTTCTTTTGTACCCGCAATGCGTGCAAGATAGGCGCTCGCTACCGCCAGATCCGCCTCCAGGATTTCCTGAAGCAGGACGGATGGCTCCCTCGCGGCGATCCCAACCTCGCTAAGAGTACTGACCACCCGCAGCAGCAAAAGAGAGCTATGCGAGGCCCGTGCGATCCGCGCGGCAATGGGAAGAGCCTGTTCTGAAAGCTCCGATCCATCCAACGGCACCAGCACACGATTGAACATATATGCCTCCTTCTTCATCGATCTGCCCGGCTTGCGGGAAGCTCCTGCTTACATCTCTTTCTCAGACGGGCGTACAATCAGCATGGGAAGCCTGGTTGCCCGCAGCACCCGTTCCGTGACGCTCCCCATCGCCCAGCGCTCCAGGCCGCTATAGCCATGCGTCGCCATGGCGATCACATCACAACCGCCAAACGCTCCTGCCCCCTCGGCGTCCTCTCCATTCTCGGCAACGCGGATGATGCCCGAGGCGATGTCATCGTCGAGCGTCACCGACCAGGTGAGAGAGAGTCCGAGATGCGCTACCTCAGACGCGACCAGCCCTTCGCGCAGGTGTTCAACCGTGCTCTGGAGATAGCGTTTCGCCCGGTGCAGCATGGCTTCTTGACTGCTGGCTCCAATCCGGCTCGCCGTATGCGGCGTAATGACGCGTGTGAGATGCAGAGCACCTGCCTCGGGTGCGGCCAGAGCAGCGATCAGATGAGCAGCAGGCGCGAGAGCAGACTTGGCATACACCGAGCCATCCAGCGGAACCAGAGCACGCAGTGGCCCTTCCCTTTGAGGAGATGGGGCAACCGCAACTGGCTTACCCTCCCTCAGCAGGAGCACTGGCACGTTCGCATGGTGCACCACCTGCTCCGCTACACTGCCCAGCACCCAGCGCTTCCAGCCTGTGTACCCATGACTACAAATGATTATCAGATCAACCGGTCGCGCCCCCGCTGCGGCCCGAATCACGGAGGTGGCCCGGCCTGCCACCACATCCGTTTCGACCCGGATGCCGGCGAGCAGAGGCGAATTAGCTACTTGCTCCAGATAGTTCCTGGCCTCCTCCAGCGCGCTATCGGCGCCGGATTGAGGCAACTCTGGCTCACCGGCAAGCGCTGACCGCAGCGCGGTAGAGGGCATCACGGCCTGAATCAACGCCAGCGTGCCCTCAGAGGCGCGCGCCAGGCGTGCAGCTACGGGCAGAACCTGTTCGGCACGCGGGGATCCATCTAACGGGACAAGAATATGTTGAAACATGATTTGCTCCTTTCACGCAGGACCGGCTCCAGTGACGGAACACGCGGATGGAACAGTAGTCATCACTTCTCTCCGCGCACTTTACGCAGAGAGTATAGGCCGCCGTGCTCTCATCACACTCACGGGAGCGTGATCCTTTCTCACAATTCCCTCACACTTCCAGGCAGGACGATATACCACCCCGCGCGATCAATGTCCCTTGCGCATACCTCTTTTATAATGCGGAGATGCTATCATATGCCCCTTTTGTGACCGATATGAGAACGCGGTGCGGAGCCAAACCTGCCCCTGTGCATCCTGTGAGCCAATCGTGCGCCTCTCCAGACAAATTTTGAGGTGATTGTGATTTCTGGCGGCCATACTCTCTTTGAAGACAAAGACGACCCCGACTGAAAAGCTGCTCGTTGGGAGGAGCAGAGAGGTTTACCGATGTCAATACCGCACATCATCGTCATTGGAGCCGGGTCGACCGGATCGGCAACAGCCCACGATCTGGCCCTGCGGGGCCTGCGTGTCACGCTCATCGAGCGAGGGGATATCGCCTCCGGGACCACCGGGCGCACCCACTGCCTGCTCCATTCGGGCGGACGTTATTGCGTCAACGACCCGGAGGCAGCGGCTGAATGTATTGTCGAGAACAGGATCATACGGAATATCATTCCAGATCTGCTGGAACTGAACGATGGTCTGTTCGTCGCGCTCACCGAGGCCGACCTGGCCTTCAAAGAGCGCTTCCTGGAGGGCTGCGCGACCTGCCACATCCCGGCCCGCGAACTCCCCATCACGCACGCACTGGAAATCGAACCCTTCCTGAATCGCGGGGCGCTCGCCGCCGTACAGGTGCCTGATGCTGTGTTTGAGCCGGTGCGCTTTTGCCTCGCCTTTCTTGCGACGGCGCAGCAGCACGGTGCCGTTGTACGGCGCTTCACTGAAGTGACCGACTTCCTCTATGCAGGCGGTTGCGTCTCAGGCGTGAAGGTCAAAGATCACCGGACGGGAAAGACCGAAAACATAGGGGCCGACCTGATCATCAACGCGGCAGGCCCCTGGGTCGGCAGCGTCGCGGCCATGGCAGGCATCTCCGTGCCGGTCAAGCCAACGGCTGGCGTGATGGTGACGCTCGATGGGCGGCTCAACAATATGGTTTTGAATCGTCTCAGCCCGCCGTCCGATGGGGATATCGTCGTGCCACAGCGCGCCACCTCGATTATCGGCACGACCTCCTGGGAGGTCGAGGACCCGGACGTGATCCCGGCCCCTGCTGATCACGTCGCGAAGATGCTTGCCCAGGGAGAACAGTTGTTGCCGGCTGTGCAAAAGATACCTGTTCGAGCGCGCGTGGCCGCCGCGCGGCCGCTGATCGTCAAGGGAGATAAGGAGGCCCGCGAGGCGAGCCGTACCTTCGAGTGCTTCGATCACCAGGACGATGGGGTGGAGGGCTTTGTCACCATCGCCGGCGGCAAGATGACGACGGCACGGGCGATGGCGGAGCGCGTGTCAGATTTAGTCTGTAAGAAACCTGGTGTTGCGGTGGCATGCCGGACACGTAACGTGCCGCTCGTCTCGTACCGGCTCTTCTACCAGGGAGGAAGCTATGCTTGAGATCACGCTCCAGATATTCCGCTACAAAACAGGAGAATCTCCACACTACGACACCTTCACGGTGCAGGTAGCGGAGAGCGCATCCGTTCTCGATGCGCTTGATGTCGTATGGGCAAAACATGACCACAGCCTGACCTATCGCCGCGCCTGCCATCATTCCGCCTGCGGAGTGTGCGCGCTGCGTATTAACGGCCTCGAGAAGCTGCCCTGCGTCACACCCGTAAGCTCGGTGTGGGATGGACACACTCCACTGCGTCTCAATCCGCTGCGCAACTTTCCGGTGGTCAGCGACCTGATCGTGGATGTGACGGGCCTGTTCCAGCGCCTGTCAGCCTCCGACCTGGAGATCACCCGCGATGCCGAGCCAACCCTGCCGCTTTCCGTTGACAACCTTGCCGACCTGGGCACCCGCATGGAACCCGAGCCGGTTGAGCCGCCAGAAAACCTGACGCGCTTTAACCGCTTTGAGAGTTGCATCGAGTGCGGGATCTGCATGAGCGCCTGCCCGACGGTGGCCGCCGACGATAAGTTTTTGGGACCCGCCGGCCTTGCCGCCATCTATGATGAGCGCCACAAAACCGGTGATCCGCGCGAGGTGGCTCACCTGCTGGCGCTGGCGGACGGCGAACACGGCGTGTGGCGCTGCCACAGCGCCTACGAATGCACCGAAGCCTGCCCCCAGGCCGTTGATCCGGCGGGCAAGATCATGGCGCTGCGCCGCGAGCTGATTGCCAACCGGCTCAAGAAAGGACGGAGGAAATAACGATGGCAAGCCTGAACTATCCAAGAGTACGCCGCGCGGGCCGCTGGTTCGACCTGCGGCGGCGCCGGATGGGCATGTGGGCGTATGCCCTTAATCGGATTACCGGTATCGGGCTGGTGGTCTACCTGTACCTGCACCTGGTGATCCTGAGTCAGCTGCCGGGCGGGCCTGGATCGTGGAACGCCTTTGTCGCGCTGGCGCGTTCACCGTTCTTCCTCACCCTCGATGTGGTCCTGATTGCCGGCATCCTTATTCACGGCCTCAACGGCCTGCGTATCGCCCTGACCGGTTTCGGGATCGGCGTGAAGGCACACAAAATCCTCTTTGGTATCGTGATGTTTATCGCTGTGATTGCCCTGGGAGTAGCGGCAGTCCTGATCTATGGAGGGTAGTTGTATGGATAATCCATTCACAAAGGAGCCGAGGGCTACAACGACCTGGCTCTGGCAGGTCGTCACCGGCGTACTGCTGCTATTCCTGCTGGGCCTGCATGTGATCGCGAACCACTTTATCGTTAAAGGCGGGCTGCGCACTTTCGCAGACGTACTGGCGTACCTGCGCAATCCTGTGTTTCTCGTGCTCGAAGCGCTTTTTCTGATCGTTGTTGCCAGTCATGCTATGCTCGGTATCCGCGCAATCCTGCTGGATCTTGGGATCTCTGATCGCATGGAAAGGTGGCTGAGCCGGGCGCTGACGATTGTGGGAGTGCTTACCGTCGGCTATGGCCTGTGGCTGACCTGGGCTATTATCCATTAAAGGTGTGCCTTCCGCGTCATCAGCGAACCTGTTCGCTGGCGAGGTGATCGATAACCAGCAACAACCATAGTCACCCCGCTGCACGACAGAGGTCCTTGCCTGAGTCGATTGGGTCGCCAATCGACTCGAATCGCAATATTTGCTAACTATTTATGATATTTTTGCCTGTATCTGTTAACGATATATGAATATGCTATGAATATGATCTGAATATGCTATATTTATTAGCAGTCAAATGCTCCCCAGGCATTTTCATCCCATCAATGAAGTATCAGCTATGCCTCTCACAGCTTCCCTCCAGGGAGCCTGACTGCAAGCCCATCAACTTTCTCGACGATCGGCAAGGATTCAGCCAGGGCAAAAGCTCTCTCCCTAAACTACACCATGCCCGCCCGGACGCCGACTGCGGCAACGTCTCTACGCCTGCCCGGGATCCTCCTGCTGGAAAAGTCATAAGGGGTTGTGACGTGTCTGTGAGGCTTTTGTGGGGTGGTGTGATGGGGCTGTGAGAGGCAGCGCCTACACTCTGAGGTGTCGGATGAAACACGCTCTCCGGCCACGAAAAGCACTCTTCACGTTGCATCCAAAAGATGCCGTGATCCTTTACTGCTAAGGAGCCAATACCGATGAAGATATATGTGATCCATCCCAAAGAAACCACCCGGAGTCCCGAGTCGCCACCGGCCCCCGGCGCAAGCCGGGCGCCTGGCTGTTCTCATGAGACCCTGCCAGACTGAGAGGAGCATCACGATGGGACACAAGCGTGTCACACTCGAAGGCAATGAAGCAGTGGCCGCCGTTGCTTATGCCCTGAGCGAGGTTATCGCCATTTACCCCATTACTCCCTCCACTCTCATGGGGGAGTTTGCCGATAGCTGGTCAGCCGCCGGGCGCAAAAATCTCTGGGGCACGGTGCCGCAGGTGATCGAGATGCAGTCGGAGGGCGGCGCCGCCGGGGCGCTGCATGGGGCGCTGCAAACGGGGGCGCTCGCCACGACCTTTACCGCCTCCCAGGGCTTGCTGCTCATGCTCCCCAACATGTACAAGATCGCGGGGGAGTTGACGCCTACCGTCTTCCATGTCGCAGCACGCTCCCTGGCAACCCAGGCGCTCTCCATCTTCGGCGATCACTCTGATGTGATGGCGACGCGCGCCAGTGGCTTTGCCCTGCTGGCCTCGCACTCGGTGCAGGCAGCCCAGGACCTTGCGCTGGTGGCGCATGCCGCGACCCTGGAGGCGCGTGTGCCGTTCCTGCATTTCTTTGACGGCTTCCGCACCTCGCACGAGATTAACACTATCGTACCCCTCTCTACAGACGAGCTGCGCGCCATGATCGACGAGGAACTGGTCGCCGCCCATCGCCGCCGCGCTCTCTCGCCCGATCATCCCTTCATTCGCGGTACCGCGCACAACCCGGATACCTTCTTTCAGGCCCGCGAAAGCGTCAACCCGTATTACCTCGCCGGCCCGGATATTGTGCAGCAGGCCATGGACCGCTTCGCCACGCTCACGGGTCGCCACTATCACCTCTTCGACTACACCGGGGATCCCCGGGCCGAGCGCGTGATCGTGGCGATGGGATCGGGGGCCCAGACGGCGGAAGAGACCGCGGCCTCTCTGGCCGGGCAGGGCGAACGCGTGGGCGTGATCACGGTACACCTCTTCCACCCCTTCTCCGTTGCGCATTTCCTGCACGCGCTGCCAGAGACGGTCAGGACGATGGCGGTGCTGGATCGCACCAAAGAGCCGGGCAGCCTGGGCGAGCCGCTCTTCCTGGAGATCGCAGCCGCCCTCCACGAGCGGGAGCCAGACCGTCCCATGCCGCGCGTAATTGGCGGGCGCTATGGCCTTGCTTCCAAAGAAGTGACCCCGGCGATGGTCAAGGGCATCTTCGACGAGATGGGCCAGGCGGAGCCGAAACGGCACTTCACCATCGGCATTACCGACGATGTGACGCACAGCAGCCTGGCCTATGACCCCGCCTTCTCCGTCGAGCGTGGAGAAACCGTGCAGTGCGTCTTCTGGGGACTGGGTTCCGATGGCACGGTCTCGGCGAACAAAAACGCGATCAAGATCATCGGAGAGGAAACGCAGAACCATGCACAGGGCTACTTCGTCTACGACTCGAAAAAAGCAGGCTCGGTGACGATCTCGCACCTGCGTTTCGGCCCGCAGCCCATCCGCGCCCCCTACCAGATCGGCGAAAACCGGGCTGATTTCGTGGCCTGCCACCAGTTCTCATTCCTGGAGCGCTTCGACGTGCTCAAGTACGCCAGACCAGGCGGCATCTTCCTGCTCGCCAGCCGCTATGGGCCAGAGGAGGTCTGGGACCATCTGCCCATCGAGGTGCAGCAGGAGATGGTCGAGAAGAAGCTGCGTTTCTTTGTGATCGATGCACACAGCGTCGCGCGCGAAACGGGCATGGGGGGACGTATCAACACGGTCATGCAGACCTGTTTCTTCGCGCTCTCCGGCGTGCTCCCCCGCGAGCAGGCCATCGCCCAGATCAAACACAGCATCCGCAAGACCTACGGCAAACGCGGCGAGGCGGTGGTGCAGAAGAACTTCCAGGCCGTCGATGAGACGCTCTCCCGACTGTATGAGGTGCCGATCCCAGCAGCGGTCCCGGCGGCAACGGCTCGGCGGCCTCTCCCTCTGCCGGTGCTGAGGAGGCGCCCGCCGGTTCCTGAGGAGGCGCCCGCCTTTGTGCGCGAAGTACTGGGCAAGATGCTGGCCCTCGAAGGCGACGACCTGCCGGTTAGCGCCTTGCCCTGCGATGGCACCTATCCCTCGGGCACCGCGCAGTGGGAGAAGCGCAATATCGCCCTGGAGATGCCGGTCTGGGACCCGGACCTGTGCATCCAGTGCGGCAAATGTGTCATGGTCTGCCCGCATGCGGTGATCCGCGAGAAGGTCTATGCGCCCGAGCAGCTTGCGGGAGCGCCGGAGTCGTTCCTTGCCACAGATGCGCGCTTTAAAGCCTTCCCCGGCATGAAGTATACGCTCCAGGTGTCGCCGGAGGACTGCACCGGATGCAGCCTCTGCGTCGACGCCTGCCCGGTCAAGGATAAGCGGCAGGTGGGGCGCAAAGCGCTCAACATGGCGGCCCAGCCCCCTCTTCGTGAGCGCGAGAAGGCCAACTGGCAGTTCTTCCTCACGCTGCCAGAGGTGGAGCGCTCCCAGCTCAATGTGGCCGCAATCAAGGATGCGCAGTTGTTACAGCCGCTCTTCGAGTTTTCTGGCGCCTGTGCCGGCTGCGGGGAGACGCCTTACATCAAGCTGATGACGCAGTTGTTTGGGGACCGCCTGGTCGTCGCCAATGCCACCGGCTGCTCCTCGATCTACGGGGGCAACCTGCCGACGACGCCCTGGACGGTCAATCAGGAGGGGCGCGGCCCGGCCTGGTCCAACTCGCTCTTCGAGGATAATGCCGAGTTCGGCCTGGGCATGCGCCTCGCGCTGGACAAGCAGGAGGAATACGCCCGCGAACTGCTCAGCGCGTGTACCGACATCGTGGGGGAGGAACTGGTGCAGGCCCTTCTCTCTACCGATCAATCGCGGGAGGAGGGCATTCGGGCGCAGCGCGAGCGGGTGGCGGTGCTCAAAAGTCGTCTGGAGCAATGGCCTGGCGAGGAGCGTGCACGCCGCCTGCTCGGCGTGGCCGATGCGCTGGTGAAGAAGAGCGTCTGGATCATCGGCGGCGATGGCTGGGCTTACGATATCGGCTACGGCGGGCTGGATCATGTGCTCTCCTGTGGGCGCAACGTCAACCTCCTGGTGCTGGATACCGAGGTCTACTCCAATACGGGCGGGCAAGCCTCCAAGGCGACGCCGCGCGCAGCGGTCGCCAAATTTGCGGCGCGGGGCAAAGCCACGCCAAAGAAAGATCTGGGACTGCTGGCGATGGCCTACGGCAGCGTGTATGTGGCACGCATCGCCCTGGGAGCCAACGATCAGCAGACGCTGCGGGCCTTCCTGGAAGCGGAGGCTTACGATGGCCCGTCGCTACTGATCGCTTATAGCCACTGCATCGCGCATGGTATCGAGATGAGCCAGGGGTTGGAGCAGCAAAAACTGGCGGTGCAAACCGGTGCCTGGCCGCTCTACCGCTACAATCCGGCGCTCCTCGAAGAGGGTAAGAATCCCTTCACGCTGGACGCCAGAGAGCCAACGCTGCCGCTGGAACAGTACCTCTACAACGAGACGCGCTACCGTATGCTCCAGCAAAGTGACCCGGCGCGCGCCGAAGCGCTGTTAGAGCAGGCCAGGCAGGATGTGAAGAGGAGCCTGCGCCTCTATCACCAGATCGCTCGGTACTACGCGCCCGAGGAGAACACGCCGCGCCAGCCAGAGAACTAGAAAGGCAGCATGACAATGATTGATCTGACCACGACGTACCTGGGACTGCCCCTGAAAAATCCGCTCGTGGCCTCGGCCTCCCCGCTCTCGAAAAAGGTCAGTATGGCGCGGTGGCTGGAAGACGTGGGGGCCGCCGCTATTGTGATGTATTCGCTCTTTGAAGAGCAGATCACGCACGAAAGTCATGAACTGGATCACTATCTCGAATACGGCACGCATTCCTATGCGGAGGCGCTCAGCTACTTCCCTGACCTCGATCACTACAATGTCGGGCCGGAGTCGTATCTTGAGCATCTACGCCGCATGAAAGAGGCAGTGGACATTCCGGTAATTGGCAGCCTGAATGGCATTTCACCCGGCGGTTGGGTGCAGTATGCCCGCTTCATCGAGGAGGCAGGAGCCGATGCACTGGAACTCAACATCTACTTCCTGCCAACCGATCCCGACCTGACAAGCGCAGAACTGGAGAACGCATATGTGGAACTGGTGCGCGAGGTGCGTGCCAGCATCAAGATCCCCATCGCGGTCAAGCTCAGCCCGTTCTTTACGTCGCTGCCGAACATGGCAAAACGCTTCATCGAGGCAGGCGCGAATGGCCTGGTGTTGTTCAATCGCTTCTACCAGCCGGACTTCGACCTGGAGGAGCTTTCGGTTGTGCCGAATCTGGGATTGTCAACATCGCACGACCTGCGCCTGCCCCTGCGCTGGATCGCCATTCTTTACGGGCGCCTCCAGGTTGATTTCGCTCTGACGAGCGGCGTGCATACTGCCCAGGATGTGCTCAAAGCGATAATGGCGGGTGCGAGGGTAGCGATGACCACCTCGGCGCTGCTGCGCAACGGGCCAGAACACCTCTCGCACATCCTGTCCAACCTGGAAGAGTGGATGATCTTGCACGAGTACGCATCGATTCGCGAGATGCAAGGCAGCATGAGCCAGCAGGCGGTGGCCGACCCGGCGGCCTTCGAGCGCGCCAACTACCTCAAAGCGCTCAACACGTTGGACCCTTTCCTGCCTTGATTCATCGGAGCGAGATTAGGAAGAGAAAGTGTGATACATTTGAGAGTGAAAGTGCCACCATCTGGCGCGGAAATCCTGTACTCTAGAAGAGGAACTTCCCTTTCAGGGGAGAAGGTGCCACAGTATGCATGAAGTCGCAGCGATGCAAGCGGTCGTGACGACCGTTCTCGAAACGATGCAGCGCACGGGCGCGGTGCGTGTGACCGGCGTTCGGCTGATTCTCGGCGCGTCGGGGCATTTTACGGAGGAGGCCGCTCGCCAGCATTTCCAGATATTGACCAGAGATACACCGGCGGAGGACGCGAAGCTCACGATTTCCTGGATTCCAGCAACGTTTCAATGTTTCGCGTGTCTCCATCGTTTCGAGAGCTGCGGGCAGGCAGACCTGACGACATGTCCGCAATGCGGAGAGAGCGCGCTGGCGGTTGCGCACCAGGATATATGTGCCGTCGATGCCATCGATGTCATGTTCGCAGGAGAGCAGGAAAGCGTGGCGCCTGCCGATCAAGAAAATAGATAAGACAAGGAGATCCATGATGACGCAACACGCGCCAGTTCTTACAGCAGAAGAAAAAAGACGGCGCATGGTCATGGCGACGATGCGCCGGCACGGCTATACTCCCGATGCGCTCATCGAAACTCTGCACACGGTGCAGAGTGCGGCAGGCTACCTGGATGAACCATCGCTGCGTTTCGTTGCCAGTGAACTGCATCTTCCGCTCAGCCTGGTCTATGGCGTCGCCACGTTCTATCATGCTTTCACACTCAAGCCCGAGGGGCGCCATCGCTGCATCTTATGCCAGGGAACCGCCTGTTACATAAAAGGCAGCCAGGCCATTCTCAATGCGGTGACGAAGACCTATCATATCGCGCCTGGCGAAACGACAGAGGATGGAGAGATCTCGCTGCTCACCGCACGGTGCCTGGGAGCGTGCAGCATGGCTCCTACCGCCATCCTGGATGAGGAAGTCGTTGGCTACCTGACACCTGAGCGCGTACTCACCCGGATGGAAGGATGGAAAAAACCGTGATCCACCATATGACGCAGGCCCTCACGCCGGACGACCTGCCCAGGATTGCCGAGGCCGAACGCGCGGCAGCCAGCGCATTTGAACATACCATTCATGTTTGTGTCGCGGCGGGCTGTTTGTCGCAGCACAGCGATCAGGTCAAACAGCATCTGGAGCACCACATTCAGGAACGCGGCCTTGCCCATTGCCAGGTCAAGGGCGTTGGCTGCATGGGCCTCTGCCGCGCCGGCCCCCTGGTCTCCGTTCGCCCGGCCAGCACACTCTACCAGGCCGTCACGCCCGATGACGCGCCCGCCATTGTCGAGAGCCTGGGTGCGGAGCCGGTGCAGCGCCTCGCCTGCCCGACGGATCGACCTTTCTTCACCAGGCAAACCCGCATCGTGCTGGCAAACTCTGGCGAGATCGATCCCGAGCACCTGGAAGACTACCTCGCTGCCGGAGGCTATCAGCAACTGGCCCATGTGTTGACCACTCTCACGCCAGCGCAGGTCATCGATCAGATCTCGCGCAGCGGCCTGCGTGGTCGCGGCGGCGCTGGATACCCTACCGGATTGAAGTGGAGCACCGTTGCCAAAGCCAGCGGGCCACGCAAGTTCGTCATCTGCAATGCGGATGAGGGCGACCCGGGCGCGTTCATGGACCGCAGCGTGCTGGAGAGCGATCCCCACCGCGTGTTGGAAGGCATGGCTATCGCCGCCTATGCCGTGGGGGCCAGTGAGGGCTACATCTACATTCGCGCGGAATACCCTCTGGCGATCAAGCGCCTGCAAACAGCCATCCGGCAGGCCGAACGCGTCAAACTGATCGGGAGTAACATCCTGGGGACCGCCTTCACCTTCCAGATCCACCTTCGCCTGGGCGCGGGCGCCTTTGTGTGCGGCGAGGAAACCGCTCTTATCGCCAGCATAGAAGGCAGGCGCGGCCAGCCGCGCCCACGACCGCCTTTCCCGGCAGAAAGCGGCCTCTGGCGCGCTCCAACGCTGATTAATAACGTGGAGACCTACGCCAATATTGCGCCTATCATCGCCAACGGGCCGGAATGGTTCGCCAGCATTGGGACAGAGCGGAGCAAAGGCACTAAAGTCTTTGCGCTCGCCGGCAAGGTCGTCAATACGGGACTGATCGAAGTGCCAATGGGCACTACTCTGCGCACGATCATCCATGACATCGGCGAAGGCATTCCAGAGGGTCGCCGCTTCAAAGCCGTGCAGACCGGCGGCCCAAGTGGAGGCTGTATTCCCGCCGCTTACCTGGATACCCCCGTCGATTATGAATCTCTTACTGCTCTGGGATCAATCATGGGATCAGGTGGTATGATTGTGATGGACGAACATTCGTGTATGGTCGATGTGGCTCGCTACTTTATGGAATTCTGTATGTCAGAATCGTGCGGCAAATGCGTACCATGCCGGGTGGGAACGGCGGAAATGTATGAACTGCTCTCGCGTATCGTCCAGGGGCGGGCCAGCGGCGAAGATATGGCGCTGCTCCAGGAATTGTGTGAGACGGTCAGGTACACCAGCCTGTGTGGCCTGGGACAATCGGCTCCCAATCCCGTCCTCAGCACGATCAAGTACTTCGAGGATGAATACCTCGCACATATTACCAACCACGTCTGCCCGGCGGGTCAATGCCAGTTCGAGATGGCACAGGAAGGACAAGCATGATGGTATCAGAACGCGTCAAAACGCTGGTCATCGACGGCCGCGATATCAGCGCCCGTGAAAGCAGCACGATCCTGGAAGCGGCCAGGGAAGAGGGCATGTTTATTCCGACGCTCTGCTACCTGGAAGGATTGTCCGAGGTGGGAGCATGTCGCCTCTGTCTGGTTGAGGTGAAGGGGGTCAGCAAGCTGCTTCCGGCGTGTGTGACCAGAGTTGAAGAAGGCATGGAGGTTACGACACAGACCGGGCGGCTCGACAGATATCGACGCACCTTGCTTGAATTCCTGTTCGCCGAAGGCAATCACATCTGTTCGGTTTGCGTCGCCAACGGCCACTGTGAATTGCAATCAATGGCGGAGCGGCTCGGCATGGACCATGTGCGCGTTCCCTATGTCTCGCCGCGCCGCCGCGTCGATGCTTCACATTCGCGCTTCACCTTCGACGCTAATCGCTGCATTTTATGCACACGCTGCGTGCGTGTCTGCGATGAGATCGAAGGAGCGCACACCTGGGATGTCATGGGGCGCGGGATCGCGAGCCGCATCATCGCGGACCTCGCTGAGCCGTGGGGCGAGGCCACGTCCTGTACCAGTTGCGGCAAGTGCGTCCAGGTCTGTCCCACGGGAGCGCTGGTCGAAAAAGGGAAAGCCGTAGCAGAATCGGTGAAACGTCCGAACTTTTTACCCTACTTGAAGAGAACGCGAGGGCAGCACGAATGAGCACCTCACCTGTGAAAAAAGTGTCTGTCGCAACCGTCTGGCTGGATGGCTGCTCGGGATGCCACATGTCGCTGCTCGATATGGATGAGCGGCTGATCGAACTTGCCGCCTTTATCGATATTGTGTACAGTCCTTTTGTGGACACGAAAATCTTTCCCGAACAGGTGGATCTGACGCTGGTTGAGGGTGCAGTGAGTAGTGAGGAAGATCTGACCAGAATTCGGGAGATTCGCGAGCGCACACGCCTCTTGATTTCGATGGGCGATTGTGCCGTTACCGGCAACGTACCCTCGCTGCGCAATCCCTTCGGGGCAGAGGCGGTCTTGCTGCAAGTCTACGGGCGGCATGCGCCCCGCGCAACTGTCCCCCGGCTGCTGTCATGCGTGGTACCCGTGCACCAGGTGGTCGCTGTCGATGCTTTTATCCCCGGCTGCCCGCCTTCCGCCGATGTGCTCTACTTCGCGCTCAAAGAGCTGGTGGCCGGACGCCTCCCCGACCTGCACGGCCTGACGCGATTTGGAAAGTAAAGGAAACAGGCGATGGCACAACGCATTACAATAGAACCAATTACGCGCATCGAGGGCCATGCGAAAATCACGGTGCAATTAAACGAAGCCGGCGAGGTGGAGGACGCGCGCTTTCATGTGACGCAGGTACGCGGCTTTGAGAAGTTTTGCGAAGGGCGCCCCTTCACCGAGATGCCTTCGCTCATGGCGCGCATCTGTGGCATCTGTCCGGTGAGTCATCTCATTGCCTCCAGCAAAGCCTGCGATGCCCTGCTGGCCGTGCGCATTCCACCTACCGCTATCACGCTGCGCCGTATCATGAACCTTGCGCAAATCATGCAATCCCATGCGCTCAGCTTTTTCTACCTGTCTGCCCCCGACCTGCTCCTGGGAATGGACGCCGATTCTGCCCGGCGCAATATCTTTGGCATTCTGGCGCAGAACCCGCAGATGGCGCGCGACGGCATCCGCCTGCGTTCCACGGGGCAGCAAATTATCGAGACGCTGGGGGGCAAGCGTATTCATCCGGCCTGGGTTGTCCCAGGCGGAGTGAGCGAGCCACTATCGGCGGAAAAGCGCGAGCGCATGCTGGCGATGCTCCCTGAGGCGAAAGAGATCACTCTGCGCACCCTGGCCTGGCTCAAAGGAACCCTGGCACAATATGAGGAAGAAATCGCCAGCTTCGCGAACTTTCCCTCTTTATTCATGGGGCTGGTCAACGATGCCGGGCAGGTGGAGACCTATGATGGCGCCTTACGTCTCGTAGCCTCAGATGGGCGCGTTATCGCAGACCGGCTCGATCCGCTCCAGTACCAGGCATTCATTGATGAGAAGATCGAGGATTGGACCTACCTGAAAGCGCCCTATTACAAACCATCAGGCGAGCGCGAGGGGATGTATCGTGTTGGACCACTGGCGCGCCTGCTGCTGAGCGCAGGCTACGGCACACCGGAGGCGGATCGGGAGCGGGAAGAGTTCCTGGCGACATATGGCGAGGTGCGCACCAGTTCGTTCTTCTATCATTACGCGCGGCTCATCGAGATCCTGTATGCATGTGAGCGCATGGAAGCACTGTTGCACGACCCGGAGATCCTGAATCCACGCGTGCGGGCGCACGCCGAACCGAACCAGCCTGAGGGCATCGGCGTAGCCGAAGCGCCGCGTGGCACGCTCATCCATCACTATACGATTGACGAGCATGGCCTGATCCGTTCGGCGAATCTGGTTATTGCCACCGGCCATAACAATCTGGCGATGAATCGCGGTGTGCTGCAAGTGGCGCAACATTTTATCAGAAATGCGCATATTACGGATGGCATACTCAATCGCCTTGAGGCGGTAATTCGCGCGTTCGATCCATGCTTGAGCTGTTCTACACATGCCCTCGGTGAGATGCCGCTGCATGTGCAGCTTTTCGATGCCGCTGGAGCGTTAATCGATGAACGCATCCGCTAGGAAGCCCACACTGATTATCGGGATCGGCAACCCGTTACGCAGCGATGACGGCCTGGGGTGGGCTGTGGCCCAGAGGCTTGCCGATGATGGTGGAGAGAACTGCGCCATTCACACGGTGCACCAGTTGACACCAGAACTGGCGCAGTGGATAGCGGAGACAAAGCTGGTGATCATGGTTGATGCCAGCCGCGAAGGAGAGCCAGGCACGGTGTGTGTTCGTCCTGTCTCTCCCTCGACACAACCGGGGGCAGCGGGCACGCACGATACAAAACCTGAGGAGCTTACGGCACTGACAGAAGCCATCTACGGTCACTGTCCTCCGGTGGTGATAGTCAGCATGACCGGCGCGAATTTTAGCATCGGCGAGCAGCTCTCTCCCATCATTACGCGGCGGATCCCGCTTGTCTATGAGATAGTGCGCCAGGTGTGCGCCACTGGCCTCTCTGACGAAAAGAGGTCAGAAATTCTCTACCTGCATGCAAAGACAGGGACGTGAACATTACCCCAGCCGCCCCCCGACGAGCCAGCCCAGACCGAAGGTGATAGCGGAAGCCAGCACGCCGAGCAATACCTGACGCCCGGCTGATTTGAGCAGGGAAGCGCCAGTAGTCAGCGTAATCCCGGCGCCAACCACAAACAGCCCCAGCATACCGAGCAGCAAGCTGACCAGCACCGCAATCCATCCGCTGCCGAAGGCAAAAGGAAGGACCGGGATAATCGCACCGACTGCAAAGAGCAGGAACGAGGTGATCGCGGCTTGCCAGGCCGAGCCACCCAGTTCTTCGGGATCGATTCCCAGTTCCTCTCGCGCCAGCGTATCGAGCGCGGCCTCCGACTTCCCATCCTCTTCATTGCGCGCCATCAACCCTGCGGCCATCTTCTGAGCCGTCTCCTGATCGATCCCTTTCGCCTGGTAAATGAGCGCCAGTTCCTCCTGCTCCTCTTCCGGGACTTCCGCCAGTTCCTCTCGCTCGACCTCGATCTGGTGGGTATACAGTTCACGCGCGCTCTGCACCGAGAGCCACTCCCCGATCGACATCGAGAGCGCACCGGCGAGCATGCCAGCCAGGCCGGTGAACAGCACGGTATGACCCGGCAGGCTGGCCCCGGCCACCCCCATAACCAGGCTGAGATTAGTGGTCAGTCCATCGCTGGCTCCCAGAACAGCCGCTCGCAGGGCGTTACCGCCAGTGCTGCGGTGACGCCCCTCGAACTGGGCCAGGATTGGTCCTGCAATCCCTCCGCCTGTGGAGCGTTGGACTGCGCGAAAGAGCCGCGCATGCGAACGTTCGTCGCCCGGCATGCCAGCCGCGCGCGCCTCCGGCTGGCGCTCATAGTCATGACCTGCACCCCGTTCCATGGTGGAGATTATGGGGAGAACAGAACTGACCCCGAAGCGTTTCGCGAGCCAGATCAGCACGCGCAGCCGCCAGCCTGGAGTATATGTTGGAACAGCCTGGCCCGCACTGCGCAGGCGCTCGGCCCAGATGTCAGCATGGCGCTGTTCGGTGCCCGACATCCGCCTGTACAGTTCAGCCAGGCGGGGATCACGCTCCGCCTTGCTCAACTCCTCATACAACAAAGCGCTCTCCCGTTCGGCCTGCATATTCATGCGGTAACGCTCGATATCGCTCCTGCTCGCCATAGTGATGTTTCCTCTTCTCCTATCGTGACGGAGCAGACTGGAATGCCTCCGCCCTGTTAAACAGCATCCGGGTCCAGGTGGCCGCTCGCTCCACTTCTCCTGGCAGCAGGGGACCTTCCTTCTTCATGGCCTTCACGAAGAAGCTCTCCGGGGAGACGACCTGCTCCACTCCCAGAGCACGAAGCTCAGCGACCATATGTGGAGCCGCTGAGCGCTTCCAGATGAATCCGCGAAAGCGGGTATCAAAGCAGGCGACGGCCAGGCCCTTCGGCATCTGAGGCGCGATGTTCTCCAGCCAGGATTGCATCGCCGGCGTTGGTCGAAATCCCTGGGTTGGAGACCCCAATATAAGCAGATCCACTCCCCGGAGCGAGATCACGCGGGGCACGTCGACGCGGACAGCCTGCACCTCCCCGAAGCCACGCAGCGTGTCAGCGACGGTCTGGGCAATGCGCTCGGTGTTTCCATATTGCGAATCGTAGACGATCAGTGTATTCATATGCTTCTCCTTAAGCCAGATGAGAAATCAGTGTGCTCGTCATCTTCCACAAGGACAGTATCGTTCCTGGCACTCACCGTTCCGTCACAACGGGGCGGCCATTCTCACAAAGCCATCACAGATAGGCTTAACTTCTTCATCGCATCCTTATCAAACATGGCTGCGCTGATTCCTGTGAAGCGGGAAGATCTGGGAAAGCATGAAACACGATCAAGGCTGGCCTGCTTGAGCGGTGGAGAGATGACACTTGCGGTCATCTCTCCATCCGGGCGACAGGCGCAAACGCAATGGAGAGGCGGCCGCAGAGGCCGCCTGGTTGCTATCTATAAGGTAATCGCCCCGGTTGCGCTATCCACATGAATTGTGACTGGAGTCAGGGGGGTGGGCGCTGGCCCCTGCACCACTGCCGCGTTCTGGGCGGGATCGAACTCGGCTCCATGACAGGGGCAGATCAGCAGTCCGCTGCCCTGGTCATAACTTACCGGGCAGCCGGCGTGGGTACAGGTCGCATCATAGGCCACGAACTGGTCGTTCGAGAGATGGACCAGCACACCGGGATCACCGTTCGAAGGAATCGTAAAATTCACTGCACTATTCTTCGGCACTGCGGCCACCTGTGCGATGGTCGTTCCTCCTGTTGATGCGCTTGTCGTCCCGCTGGCTGGCGGGGAAGCGGTGGCTGTGGAAGGAGAAGACGAGAGCGCACCGGCCACATTGGAGTCATCATCGGCATGATGCACGACGCCAGTGCCGCCTTCGTGAGTCGTTCCCAGGCGGCGTAATAGCAGTCCGGCAGCCGCCACGGCCAGCACGCTGCCTCCTCCGCTGACCAGACCGAGCAGGAAAGCGCGTCGCGTCTCTCTGGCCCTTTGCGCATAACTTAGTCTTCGCTGGTGCACTCCCCGCGTGGTCGCAGGGTTCGATCTGAACGCCGGTGCCTGCGTTTCTCCAGACACCGGCTTTTCCTTCCTCGGAACGCCAAGCAACAGGCTTAGCAGAGGAACGAGCCATGTGTATTGCTCAGCAGGTACCCCTTCGAGGAAGGCTGCTGCCAGCTTGCTGTCGAGTGCAGGCAGCCCCGTGCCCAGCGGGCCACAGAGCAGCAGCGTCAACCAGCAGAAGGTGAAGACGATATCCGAGCCATAAAAGTAGGGATAGACATGCCAGCTTGCCGTCAGGAAGAAAATGATGCTGAGCACCATGCCGAAGAAGGCCGCCGGGCGGAAGAGCAATCCGGCGAGTGTCCCGATCCCAATGGCGATTTCGCCACAGGCGATCAGCAGCCCGAAGAGGTGAGCATGTGGCAGGGCTATCTGCATCAGTACATTATGGAGCGGCGAGCCATTGGCGAAGGAGATGATCTGCCTGCCAATATAGCCCGGGGCCGCGCGATTGAAGAACTGGGGATCGGTCAACTTCTGCACGCCTGCGTACACAAAGGTAATTCCCAGAAAGAGGCGCAGCGGGAGCAAGACCCACCCGGGAAGGCCATTGGTGTTAGCAAAAGAGAATGCAGCAGCGCTGCTCTCTCTCTTTATGGGAGATGTTATGGGCGCTGGAGGAGCCGAAGGATATGAACCTGATGGATTATGTGTGCGTCTCATATATTCCTGAAAATCTCTCTAAATTAACTATCTAACGTCGTGTGCAAGTTTTCCTCCCGGGTGCGCCTGCGGCGCACCCAAACATGCACATCGTGTTATCTACATACAGCAAAACAGGAAGAGCACCTGGCGGTGTTTTCTGTCAGTATAGGGAGTCTGGATTGGAGCAGGATGAAGATTTTGAAAAAAATGGATCAAGATTGTTTAAGATCCTGGCGCCTTGTCGAGTGGAAGCTGGACAATGAACGTCGATCCCTGGCCCGGCTGGCTCTCGACGTGGATTGTACCGTGATGCATGCGCACGACCCACTCCGCGATAGAGAGACCAAGCCCTGTCCCGCCTGTCGCGCGCGAACGAGCGGTATCAACGCGATAGAACCGCTCGAAGATATGCGCGATGTGCTCCGGGGCGATGCCGATGCCGGTATCGGAGACCGTAAGCTGTGCATCCGACCCTGTGGCTGTAACCCTGAGCGTCACCTTCCCTCCCGCGCCTGTGTAGGTCAGCGCATTCGAGAGCAGATTCATCAAGAGCTGGATGAGGCGCGCTTCGTCTCCCACCACCTGCACAGCCTCGCACGTCTCTACTTCCAGAGCGATCTCGCGCTCGGTTGCCAGCGGCTCCATTACCGTCGCCACATCTTGTGCGAGTCGATCCAGGCACACCGGCTCTTGCTCGAAGCAGATCTCACCCTCATCGGCCTGCGCCAGCGTGAACAGATCGTGAATGAGATGAGTGAGTCGTTGGGCCTGGAGATTGACCCCGCGCAGGACCGCAAGGCATTCATCCTTTGTGCCGTCCTGCGCTACTGCGACATCAGTCATACTGCGGATCGCAGCCACCGGCGTGCGCAGTTCGTGGGAAGCATCGGCGGTGAAACGGCGCTGCCGAATAAACGTCTTCTCCAGAGCATCGATCATCTCGTTAAAGGTCAGGGCCAGGTGCTGCACCTCATCGCTGGCTCTGGGCACAGGTACGCGCTGGCGCAGATCGCCCGCTTTGATCGTCGCGGCGGTGCGCGAGAGGCGCTCGATGGGCAGAAAGGCCCGTCTGGCTAACCAGTAGCTGCCCGCCATACTCAGCAGAAGGGCCAGCGGCGCGATCATCAGCATCTCCAGGACCACGCTGCGCAGCGTATGCTTGAGGGAGGTCAGCGAAGCCGCAACCTGGGCCACGCCATAGACCCGGCCATCATCCTGCAAAGGCGCGCTGTAGAGGCGGACTTCCTGGCCGTTATGCGCCCGAACGGTCCCGATCCAGGTTTGATCGTGCAATGGCTGGCTCACGCTGCTGGCAGGAACGGTAATCGCTCGAAAAGAGGGCGTGGTGTAGAGGACCTTTCCGTCATGGTCCATGATACGCACCAGCGTGTCCAGATCGACATCGAAGTTGGGATCTTCGTAGCTTCCCCTTCTGGTTGCATGCGCCTCGGTCTGGTCAAGGGCATCGCCTGTGATCAGTCCGGCCAGCTCGCCAGTCTTATCATGAAGCGTGACAACATTGTTCTGCTGGCTTACCGAGGCTTCGATCTGATTCATACGCAGGCGCAGCGTGGTATCAAAGTTCGCGGTCAGCGAATTCCTCAAATTTATATAAAAGACCATCCCGCACAGCAGAAACAGTGCAGTAAAGATGCTGCCATACCAGAGGGTAAGCTGAACACTTACTCCCGGCGGCCACATGCGCGATACCCGCTGTATCATGCTATGGCTCCTTGAGTTGATAGCCCGCCCCCCGCACCGTATGGATGACATCCGGCTCCCCCTGCTCACACAGCTTGCGGCGCAGGTAGGCGATATAGACATCAATCACATTCGAGAAGTTTTCGGACTCGATGTTCCACAGGTGCTCCGCGATCATCTCCCGGCTCAGGACGTGGGAGGGATGACACAGCAGAAATTCCAGCAGCGAATACTCTTTGGCCGTCAGAGGAATGTAACGCTCCCCCCTGCGTACTTCGTGGGTGAGCGTATTCAGGGTAATATCGAGAAACTGTAAGATCGGGCCTCTCACTGGACTCGCTCGTCTGAGCAGGGCACGCACCCGCGCTTCCAGTTCAGCGAAGGCGAAGGGCTTGGTCAGATAGTCGTCGGCGCCCAGGTTCAGCCCATCGACCCGGTGTTTGAGATCTCCCAGGGCGGTCAAAAAGAGCACTGGCACCTGCACCGCCTGATGGCGGAGTTGCTTGCACACCTCAAAGCCGTCCAGGTGTGGCAGCAAGATATCGAGAATGATCAGATCATAAGGAACCATTCTCGCCAGATCAAGCGCTTCCTGCCCATCCGTAACCAGGTCAACCGCGTACCGATTCCTTTGCAACCCCCGCTTCATGCTCTCACCTAGAGCCGGGTCATCTTCTGCCAGCAAGATCCGCATGCCAGCTCCTCCTCTTCATTAAATCACACATCCGTTTCCGACCTCTCAGTATAGAGGAACTTTATGAGAAACAGATGAGAAAGTATGATACTGCTCTCACTTCTATGCCTATCAATACCCCGCGCTCACTGTTTGTGATTCCTCTGTGAGACTTGTGCTCGTCGCCGTAACGTGTTTGTGAGACGTATAGACGATACTGAACACATCGGATCGGTGAAGGTCGTGAGACGCACGACTGTGTTCAGAAAGGAAGAAATCATCATGATGTTATGGGGATATGGCTACGCCTGGCCGATGATTGGCATGGTCATATGGAACCTTGTCTGGCTGGGGCTTCTGGCTGTAGGGATCTGGCTGCTCATCCGCTGGATAGCCCACGCCGCCGCCACTCGTCCTCGCTCTCCGGCAGATCAGCCCTCGGCAGTAGAGATCCTTCGCCAGCGCTATGCTCGTGGGGAGATCGATACAACGACCTTTGAGCAGATGCGAGAGCGTCTCGAAGCTGATAAGGAGCGGCAGCCGGCGAGCCACAGCTAGCAAGAGAAGCTGTGTATAACACGAAGTCGTCATCGTCATAGCCGGGTGGCTTTCGACGATATGAACGAGCAGGGAATCCCTGTGAGGAGGAGTGCATGGCCTATCGTTTTCATGTGCAGGAGGTCTCCTGCATTAATTGTGGCATCTGTATGGACCTGTGCCCGGTACGCTGCCTGGATATGACGCGCCCTTCCGGTGAAGGCGAACCAGGGGGCGAGCGCGAGCGCCAGAGTCCCATTCCCGGTGAGCAGGCAACGCGCTCCTGGATGATGCTTACCCCGGTGCAGGTCGCCCCCTGCATCGGCTGCCAGGTCTGTGCCCAGGAATGTCCCACCAATGCGATTACGATAGAAAGCAGTGTGGAGTCTCCCGTGTATGCGCACCGGGGCTTCATCACCTATCTGCCCGCCGATAGCGGGTGGCAACCACTGGATGCCTATACCCGCGCCACCCCCGAAGTGCCAGGCGAGACGCCGTGGGGCGAAGATCATGCCTGGCATGTCGCTGAGCGCCACGCCCCCTGGCAGAGCTGGAGAAGCTGGCTGGGTGAGCGCAAAGAAGACCTGCGCGCCCCCTGCCAGGCCGCCTGTCCCGTCGGAACCAACGCCGGGCTGTACGTTGGTCTGATTGCTCAGGGACGCTACGCAGAAGCCTTAGAGGTAGCAGCCGAACCCAATCCTTTCCCCTGTATCTGTGGCCGCGTCTGCACCGCTCCCTGCGAAGATGTCTGCCGGCGGGCTGAGTTCGATGCTCCCATCGCCATTCGCGATCTCAAGCGCTTTGCCACCGATCACGGTGGCTCTATCAAGCGGACGCTGCCGAAACCTTCCCACAGGTATACCGAGCGGGTCGCCATTGTCGGCGCAGGTCCCACCGGCCTCAGCGCCGCCTATTACCTGGCCCGGCGGGGCTATCCGGTGACGGTCTATGATGCCATGCCCGTTGCCGGTGGTATGATGGCTCTCGGTATTCCCGACTATCGCCTGCCACGCACCGAGTTGAATCGGGATATTGACGCCATTCGCGCTCTGGGCGTTGAGATCCGCCTCAATACCGCGATTGGACGCGATATTACCCTCGACGAGCTACAAAGCTCCTTCGCTGCGGTATTATTAGCCGTTGGTGCTCAGCGCAGCCAGCGCCTGGAGATCGCAGGTGAGGGCCTCTTGGATGGCGTGATGCCCGCGACGCTGTTCCTCAAGCAGTTTAACCTCGATCCCCAGACGCGCCTGCATGGGCAGGTGGTGGTCGTTGGCGGAGGCAGCACAGCGATGGATGCGGCCCGTTCGGCTCTTCGCGCCGGGGCCGAGTCGGTGCGGGTGCTCTATCGCCGCACCCGTTCCGAGATGCCCGCCCAGGCCGAAGAGGTCCGCGCTGCGTTGGCCGAGGGGATCGAACTGCACGAACTGGTCACGCCCGTCGGCTTACTGGGGACCGAAGATGCCAGCGTGTATGGCGTGCGCTGCCAGCGCATGATGCTGGGAGAGCCAGATGAGCGGGGACGCCGCCGCCCGGTACCTGTTCCTGGCGCGATCTTCGAGATGCGCGCCGATGTCGTGCTGGTCGCGATTGGGGAGGCACCCGATCCGTCCTTCTTGCCCCGAGGCACCAGCATTGAAGTCGCACCCTGGGGCGGACTGCTCGTCCATAAAGAAACGCTCACCACCGGAGCACCAGGTGTCTTCGCCGCCGGAGATGTCACCTATGGTCCCAAAACGATTATCCACGCCGCTGCGCATGGCAGGAGGGCCGCCCGCTCGATCCATGCCTACCTGCGCAGGCTCCCGCTCGCGGCGGTCACTGACATGCCAGAGGATAGCGACGAAAAGATCTCTACGCTGCCACCGGGAGGGATCATCCAATTGGATGTGCGCAAGTCACCGCGCGAGGTGATGCCGCTGCGTGCGGGGGAGGCCGCACGAGACCGCGCAGTCGAATTTGCCGCGGGTTTCTCCGAAGAGCAGGCGCGGCGCGAGGCGAGTCGCTGCCTGCGCTGCGATCTGGCCTACCTGTGTCCAACTGTCCATCTGCGTCAGGCAATCCCCGAAACGCAGGCCGCTCGTTAATCGTCTGGCGCAGCAAATGGTCTGCGCTTTCTTCAAGGAGGTACTCTTATGTCTGTCCAGGATCTCACCAACGCGATCGTTGCCGGTATCAATGCCGGCGGGGAGCAATTTCTGGAGGGAACGCTGGCGGCGGTGCTGCCGATGCTCTGGCTGGCTATCATCGGGCTACATCTGGGGCGTCCCTATATTCTGACCATGATAGATCGCTTTACGCTGCGGCTGGGCGCCGACCTGCTCTGGCTGGTCTACGTTGCCCTGCGTGATCTGCTCATTGTCTCCGGGGTAGTGATGAGCTTCATGTTCTTCTTCCCGGATGTCGTCGTCACCGATGCTCTGCCTGTGACCGGAGGGCTGGCCGCTGCGGCGCTCTTCGGAGTGCTGCTGGTCAAACTGATGGGCGATCCCGACCATGAGCTTTTCGCGTTCCGCCTGACCAGCGTGCTGCTCTTCATTGGCGCGCTCTGCTACTTCGTCCCCTACCTGCTGGGAGTCATGGGCAGCTTCCCATTCAGTCCCGCGCTGGTGACGAATACCAATCCGGGGTTGGCTGTAGGGCTGGCCTATGTCTCGGTGGCCTTACTCGCCATTATGGGCGCCATCGCCGCCTGGTATACGCTGCGCACCGGGGGACGACCAGAAGAGGAAGAGGCTGTTACGGAAAGCTGGCAGCGGTAATGGAAACAAGCTGGCTCCATCTGAGCTACGATGGAGGAGTCAGAGAGAGGAAAAGACGATGAAACCTGATGATATTGCAACTGCCATTACACAGGCTCTGGTGCAGGGAGGGGCACAGTGGTTAGTGAGTACGATTGTGGCATTTTTGCCGGTGCTCTGGACCATGACGCTGATCTTGCATCTGGGGCGGCCCTACGTTCTGCGCACGCTGCGCCGCTGCGGCCTGCGGCTGGGCGCCGATATCTGGTGGATGTCCTATCTCATTCTGCGCGACGCGCTCCTGGTCGCCACCTTTGCTCTGAGCTGGGTCTTCTTTCTACCCAAAATTGTGAGCAGTGCGGCTCTGCCCATTACCGGATCGCTCTCGGCGCTCTGCCTGCTCATAGCCCTGGCGATCAAGCTCTCACGCAGAGTTGACGACGACAAAAATGCCTACCGCCTCTCTACGGCGGCGCTGGTGCTGGGTGCGACACTCTACTACGGCCCGCAGGTCTTCGCGGTGGAGGCAGCCAGCCAGCCCTATCTGGCCGGCTTCGCGCAGGCTTTCACGAGCAATACCAATCCGGGAATCGCGCTGATCCTGATGTGGATTGCGCTCCTCGGCGTGATCGTAGTGGTTGGGTGGATGTTTGTGCGTACCTGGATGGCCGCCAGCCGGAGCATGGGAGGGCGCATGTCTACCCCGGCTGCGCCACCAACCAGCAAAGAGCCGGTAGCGGGCGCCGGTCAATAAAGGATCTGGGCCATGACATTTGAGAGTACGAAAGCGTATCAGGAATTGCTGCCACATTTCGCTGCGCGGGTGAAGCACAACGAGCCGCTGGCCCGCCATAGCGCCTTCGGGGTGGGCGGCCCGGCGGATGTGTGGGTCTCGCTGGAGACCAGAAGCGAGGCGCTGGGCCTGGTGAATCTGTGCGCCGAGAAACACTGGCCGCTGCTCATCGTCGGGAACGGCTCTAACACGCTCTTCTCCGATGCCGGGGTGCGCGGCATTGTGGCGCGCATGGCCCTCTCCTCCTATACTCTGGAGGAGAGGGCACCCGAGCAAGCGACGCTCGTGGCCGATGCCGGGGCGAACTGGCCGCACCTCGTGCACGAGCTTGCCCGGCAGGGCTGGGGGGGCCTGGAGTTTGGCGTCGGCATCCCGGGATCGCTTGGGGGCGCGATCTTCTCAAATGCCGGTGCCCACAATCGCGAGATTGGTGAGGTCGTGGAGTGGATCGAGGTGCTGGATGCACGCGGAGCCAATAGCGAGGGCGAGGAGTATTCCTATCCCCTGCTGCGCCGCTATCAACATGACGAGCTGGCTCTTTCGTATCGCCAGAGCCGTTTCCGCATGGCGCGGCAGGTGCACTACGATGAGCAGGGCCACCTCATTGCACCCCCGCGTCATATGATCGAGCCGGCAGAGATCGTGCTGCAACTGGGTCTGCGCCTGCATCGGGCGCCTCCAGATCAACTCCAACAGACACTGGCACGCTATAAGCAAGAACGGAGTCGCAGCGAGCCATCCCATCAGGAGCGCGGCACCATCTTCAAAGATCCCTCCGATGGATTGGTGAGTCGGCTCCTGGCGCAGGCTGATCTGCTGGGAATGAGAGAGGGACAGGCGCAAATCGCGCTGGATAACGCAAACTACCTGGTCAACCTGGGCGGGGCACGGGCCATAGACATGGCGCACCTCATTGAAGAGGCGCATCGCCGCGTGCTCGCGCGCTTTGGCATCGATTTACAGCTCGATGTGGAACTGCTGGGAGACTGGGCCGCTGTTGGGCGGGGTCCTGCCGAGCCGATTGTGATGCCGTCGTGATATAAACAGGCCGATTCGTGATCGTGTGGTGAGATGTGTGCTCTATACTCAAAACGTGGGGTGGAAAGAAGGTTACGTCAAGCTTTGAAAGGAGGTTCGCCTCTGAACGAACAGACAAGGGCAAAATACGCTGGAGTATGCGGACAGGAATACTGAATTTGAACGAGGCAGCCAGGTCGAGAGACATCCTGCATGAAGTAAGAGTCCCATAACATTCTGCGTTCCAGATACGGCCAGCGTTGGTCCCTTTACCAGCGATGGAAGAATGGAAAGAACAGAGCGCCGCCACAGGCGGGCGCTCTGTTCTTTCTGCTCTCCTTCAAGGTCCACCTGGTATAGAGACCAACCTGCCGGAAGTACGCGCAAGCCGCGAACTCTTTTGCCTTCGCGCCTGGTCGTAGAACATGGCCCTGTCCTCAATCAGCCCATCCACTGGTGTCGGTAATCTTTGTGTTCTTTATTATTCAGGATTATTCAGGAGATGGAGTGTGAGGCGAAGCAGGCTTTTTTCCCCAGACAGTGACACCATGTGACATGCCACAAAAGTCTGATGCTTGCATCTCCTGGAGCATCTGCTGGTGGAGCTGTTCTCCCTCTTCTTGCGAGATCAAGCCGAGCTTGACGAACATCGGCTGAGCCAGCAGATAGACGATTTCGCTATTGCGATAAAAGTCAGCCCAGGCTTCCGTTCCATACGAAAACTCCAGCGCGTTCGCCTGATAGTGAACATCCTGGTAGCCGGCAGTCCGCAGAAGATGTGGCAGCACAAAGGTCATGTCGAGGGAACTTTCGTCCACGCTGAAACCATATCCGTTACGTAACAGCACCTGAGAGCCAAGCGCGCCGAGGCGTTGGAGCGCCGGACTGTTACTGGTTCCCGCGTCGACCGCTTCGGAGAGACGCAGGATGCCGCCGGGGCGCAGGATGCGCGTTGCCTCGGCAATGAAAGGCGCCCAGGCTTCTCGTCGCAGGACTGCGACCAGCAGGCGTGCGTTGACCAGATCAAAGGCCCCATCGGCGAAATCAAGCGGTCTGGTGATATCCATGACGCCAAAGGAAGCGTTGGTCAGACCCTGTGAGCGGGCGCGCGCATTGGCATAGTCGATCATCGCCCGGCTGATATCGACGCCGGCCACCTCGACATCGGGAAGGGCGAAGGCGACATCGAGCACCCACCCTCCAGGCCCACAGGCCAGGTCTAACACGTTGTGCAGCCCTGCAATCTCCTCCTCGGTGAGACCGGCGAGCGGGCCTCCCATCGCTTTGGTCGCCAGGCGATCCAGATTGATGAGCCGTGCCAGTTCCACCGGGCTTTCGGGATCCAGGAGATACGTGTTCTCCCTACCATCACTGGTTGCATCTCGTGGCTCTCCCATCAGTACATTTTCCTTTCGCCGGATGTACCTGTTTATCCTTTCCCATAGTATAAGGGAAGAAGTTCTGGAGCGCAAGAGGTCTGACCATCGTAATGCCACAGCCCGAACCTGACCATCGGCCTCTGGATCAGCACGCCTGATACATCATCCTGCCTGGCAGACTAACGGATGTAATCTCACAGGTTGAGTTCAGCTTTAATCAACTCATCCTCCCATGAATACTGGAGGTGGAAGCCCAGTTTCTTACAGAGCGCCTGCATTTCCAGATTTTCGGGGTGGATATCCCCGACCAGGCGTTCCAGCTTTTCATCGCGGGCAAACCCGATAAGGCGGCGCAGGAATTCCGTTCCCAGCCCCTTTCTCTGGAACCGATCTGCGACCAGCACCGCAAACTCGGCCTCATTGGCTCCCCGCAGCTTGATGACACGCCCTACACCGATGATCTCGTCCTGCCCGGTTTGTGGGTTGTGGTATTGCGCGACCAGCGCCATTTCCCGATCATAGTCGATAAAACAGATGCCGATCAACCGTTCGTGAGCTGTGCGCTGGCTCAGCTTGAGCATGTGCAGCCAGCGAAAGTAGACCGTGCGCTCCGACAGCGTTTCGTGCAGCTTGACCATAAGCGGCTCGTCTTCCGGGCGAATGGGACGCAGTGTGACCGGCGTGCCATCCTTGAGCGTCCAGGGAGTTACATACTGCAACGGATAGGGACGGATGGCAGGTCTGGGCAAATCCTCCTCGCGCACTCCCGGCTCGTGCAGGACGATGCGCGCATCCAGGGCCAGCAGGTGATCAGAGGAGGCGAACAGCGGGTTCACGTCGATCTCTTTGATCTGGCGCTGCTCGACAATCAGATAGCTGAAACGGACCAGCAGACGCTCAAGCGCGCTGAGATCCACTGGAGGTCGTCCCCGCGTTCCCTGGAGGGCGCTAAAGATCCGGGTCCGCTCCATGAGCCGGCGAGCGAGTGTGGTCGTTAGCGGGGGAAGGGCCAGCGTGTGGTCGCGATAGACCTCCACCAGTTGGCCCCCGGAGCCAAAGAGCATCACCGGGCCAAACTGCGGATCCAGGCTGCTGCCCAGGATCAGTTCGTAGCCATCCCCTGCGATCATCGGCTCAACCGTGACTCCCTGAAAATGTTCGGCTCCGGCCCGCTCCCGCACCGCTTCTGCAATAGTCTGGTACGCGTGGCGCACCGCCTCCGCGTCGCAGAGTCGTAACTGGACGCCGCCCACATCGGTCTTGTGGGTCAGCGTTTGTGAGAAGAGCTTGAGCACGACTGGATAGCCGATCTCCTCCGCACACCTGACCGCTTCGGCTTCGTTGGTAGCCACTCGCGTCTCAACCGTGGGAACCCCATAAGCGCTCAGTATCTGTTTTGACTCAAGTTCAGTGAGCAACGTTCGACCGGCATGCTGCGCCTGAGCTATGATCTGCGCGGCCCCGGTCCGGTCCGGTTCCGGCTCCCCTGGCGCTACATACAGGAGCGGCGTTTCGTAGATGCTGCGCAGGTTGGATGTATAGCGCCACATGGCATCAAAGACCCAGGCAGCCGTGTCTGGATAGGCAAACGTCGGGATCCCGGCCTGCTGCAAAATGGTCCGGCCTGTGGCGACCTCTGCTCCACCCATCCAGCTTGCCAGAATCGGTTTGCCATCCAGGCGAGCGACGCGCTTCACCTGCTCGGCAGTGAGCGTGGGGTCGGTCATCGCCTGCGGAGTCAGGATGACGAGCAGCCCGTCGCTCCCAGGATCGTTCGCAGCGATCTGGAGCGCCCTGCCGTAGCGTTCAGGATCGGCATCTCCCAGCACATCCACCGGGTTGCCGTGGCTCCAGTGTGCCGGAAGCGCCTGGTCAAGCGCTGAGAGCGTCTCCGGCGAGAGCGCCGAGAGCTGGCCCCCCGCGCCTATCAAAGCGTCGGTAGCCAGGACTCCCGGACCGCCTGCATTTGTCAGGATGGTCAGGTGCGGTCCGCGCGGGCGGGGCTGCCTCTCCAGCGCCTCGGCCATGGAGAACAGCTCGTCGATGCGAGTGACAGTGAGTACTCCGCTGCGACGGCAAGCCGCCTCGAAGGCTTCCTGGCTGCCAGTTAGAGCGCCGGTATGCGAGGTGGCCGCCTGCGCCGCAGCCTGAGTGCGGCCCGCTTTGAGGATGATGATCGGCTTGCTGCGGGAGACAGAGCGGGCCGCCGAAAGAAACGAGCGGGCATCGCCGATGGTCTCCATATAGATCACAATGCTTGTCGTCTGTGGATCACTGCTCAGGTAGTCAATGAGATCGCCCCATCCCACATCCACCATCGATCCGATCGAGACGAAGGCGCTGAAGCCCACCTGCTCCTCCAGGCTCCAATCCAGCACTGCCGTACATAAGGCCCCGCTCTGGCTGAGAAAGGCCACGTGGCCGGGGCGAGCCAGCGCACTGGCAAAGGTCGCATTAAGGCCCCTCCGTGGGTTCATCACCCCGAGGCAGTTGGGACCAATGACCCGCAGTTTTCCTTGCATAGCGAGCGTATGAATCTGCCGCTCAAGCTCCGCGCCCTCGGCCCCGGTTTCCTTGAAGCCAGCCGAGAGGATGATCGCCCCCTTGACATCAGCCGCGACGCATTCACCGATCAGATCAGGTACCGTCCGGGCTGGCGTCGCAATCACAGCAAGATCAACTTTGCCGGGCAGATCTGCGATGCGTGGATAGGCTTTGAGGCCCAGAACACTCTCGTGCTTTGGATTGACGGGAAACACCGTCCCCCCGAAAGGATGGCTCATCAGGTTTGAGAGCACCGTGCGTCCAACGCTGCCCGGCTTCTCGGTAGCTCCAATCACGGCCACGCTCTTCGGCTCGAAGATGGCATTGAGGGGATAGCGCTGCTTGTAGCGAAAAACGGTGCTCGGGGTGACGCTCTTGCCTGATGACGAGGATGTGCTTTTTGCCTGCATAATATGCTTGATCCTTTCAACTCTGCTTGTTTCCATTTTATTTACAGGAATATCTCCGTTGTGAATTGTTCTACACAGAGCGTTGAGATTGGTCGTTCGTTGAGGCAGCCCGCTCCCGCTTGCTCTCCAGTTTCTCCCGGGAGGATCTCTGCCGCAGCCAATGCTCTTTCCTGAGTGTACGGTGAGGATCTCACTATGCCATCACAGGCCCGGCCAGAGAGATCACATTACAATCACCGTTTTTCTGATGGACGGCGTGCAGGGCATCTGCTCTGAGAGCATAGCTTTTCCTGCCTTCGCAAACACAAGGCACCATATTTTGTCCTTTCAGCACTGGCTTAAAATATCGTCATTACAAATCGATCTCAGATCCTTCCTCGGGTAGCACAGGCTGGTCTCAAGATGATAACCGTTCTATCTGAGACCAGTTTGTGTCGGCTATCTCCTGTTTGTGACGCAAACGTGACGGCGGGACTGTATCCTGGAAGCAGTGAATAATTTGACGCAGTAGCGATTGAGGCAGGAAACGTTTATGGGAGATGGACAACTCGTCCAGACGAATCTGACGCCAGGGCGCCAGACCGATCTATGTGGTCTTTCAGAAGCCGAAGTCCTGGAGCGTCAGGCTCGTGGCCTGGGCAATACAACCGCCTTACGCACCAGCCGATCCTATGCGCTCATCATCAGCGAAAACGTCTTCGTGCCCGTCAACATACTCATGTTCGTGCTGGGGTTGGCGTTGATCCTGCTGGGACAGGTCTCCGATGCCCTGATCTCGGTCGGAGTAGCGTTCTTTAACGTACTGGTAGGAACCGTGCAGGAGATCCGCGCCAGGCGCGTCCTCGACCGCATTGCGCTGCTCACACGCCCGCATGTGAGGGTCCTGCGTTCTGGTCATGAGCGGAGCGTTGATCCGGGCGAACTGGTCGTAGGGGATCTGCTGCCGCTTGGTTCTGGTGATCAAATTGTCGTCGATGGACCGCTGGTCAGCGATGAACGTATCGAGGTCGATGAGGCATTGCTGTCAGGAGAGTCGGAGCCAGTATCCAAACGAAAGGGCGACTGGCTGTATTCCGGCAGCTTCTGCACGAGCGGCAGCGGCTATTACCGGGCGGAAAAAGTTGGGGGGCAAAGCCTTGCCAGCCAGCTTACCACAAGTGCACGCGCTTTCCGCCGTGTGTATACACCGCTCCAGCGCCAGATCAATGTCGTCATGCAGGTGATGTTGCTGGTCGCGCTCTACTTCGAGGTCATGCTCGGACTCGCCATGTACATTGATCGTCTCTCACTGGTAGAGGGCGTCAGGATGGCGGTGGTTATTCTCGGCATCGTACCCAAGGGGCTGCTGCTGGCGACCAGCGTGGCCTACGCACTGGGCGCTGTGCGCATGGTAGGCGCGGGAATCCTGGTGCAGCAGGCCAACGCCATTGAAGCCCTCAGCGGCGTTGATGTCCTGTGCCTCGACAAGACGGGAACGATTACGACCAATATCCTGGCGCTCGAAGATATTCACCCATTGCAGATCTCCGCACCCCGGCTGCGCCAGTTGCTAGGCGACTACGCCGCGAGCGTCTCCACTGGTACAGCGACGAGCGCTGCGATTGGGACGGCCCGGGCAGGAGTGCGCCGCCCGGTGCGCGAGGAGGTGATCTTCTCTTCGGAGCGCAAGTGGAGCGCTCTGGCCTTTGACGACGCAGATATGCCTGGCATCTATGTGCTGGGCGCACCGGAGATACTGCGGTCTGCGCTCCGCCGTGGGCAGGACTTCGAATCCCTGATCGCGGCGCTGGCAAAGCGCGGGCTGCGCGTTCTGCTCTTCGCCTATCATGCTGCGGGCATCTCTCTGTACGACGACCACGCGGAGCCTGTGCTGCCATCGGACCTGATCCCCCTGGGCATCATCAGCCTGCGCGATCAACTGCGTCCCGAGGCTCATAGCACGCTGGCCGCATTCGCCCAGGCCGGCATCCATCTCAAGGTAATTTCCGGCGACCACCCGGAGACGGTGGCGGCCCTGGCGAAACAGGCGGGCCTTCAAGAAAACAGGGGCGCCATCTCCGGGAATACCCTGGCCGGCCTGGACGACGCACAGATGGCGCAAGCTGCCGAAGAGCATACCATTTTCGGGCGCATCACACCGCAACAGAAGGCCCAACTGGTTCAAGCGCTGCGAAAGAGAGGGCATACCGTAGCGATGATCGGCGATGGAGTGAACGATGTGCTCTCTCTCAAGCAGTCCAACCTGGGCATCGCGCTGCAAAGCGGCAGTGCAGCCACGCGCGGCGTCGCCGATATTGTCCTGCTCAACAATTCCTTTGCGGCACTTCCCCGGATCTTCCGCGAAGGCCAGCGTATCCGCAATGGCATGCACAGTATTTTGAAGCTCTTTCTGACACGGGTGGTCTATATGATCTGCCTGCTGGTCGCGATTATGATTGTCGATGGCTTCCCCTTTGTTCCCAGACAAAACGCCATTCTCACCCTCATCACCGAGGGTATTCCAGCCCTGGCACTGGCCTCCTGGGCGCAGCCGCGCCCTCTCGATCCACGACGCACGGTATCCGGGCTGCTCCATTTTGTACTTCCGGCAGCGACAACGCTGAGTATAGCTGCGCTGGGCATCTACCTGGCGATTTTTGTGCCCGCAGGTCGCCTGGCTACCGCCCAGAGCGCGCTCACCACGTTCACTATCCTCTGTGGCCTGCTGCTGCTGCCTTTCGTCGAGCCGCCAATCAAGTTCCTGGCCGGCGGCAGTCGCCTGGGGAACGACTGGCGGCCCTCGCTGCTGGCTCTGGGGCTGCTGGCGGGCTACGGTGTCCTGCTCGCTATCGCCCCTCTGCGGGCCTTCTTTGAATTGGACCTGCTCAGTCTCCGGGGCTATCTGCTGATCGGCCTGGTTGCCGTAGCGTGGGCGGGGCTGGTACAGCTGCTGTGGCGCACGCGGCTGCTGGAGCGCTTCCTGCAACTGGACTGGCGCGAGGAGTAAGCAGGCGCCCGCCTCTGCGCGCCAGGGAACCGCGCAAGGCAACTCCTCTTGCCTGGTGCGAGGTCTTAAGGTGCAGCCCTACCGGCGCAAGTTGTGAGTCCACCGAGAGCGCAGGTCGCTGTAATGTGACGGGCTAGAGAGGGCGGTGCGCTATCATCATGATGGAATATCATCAGATAGTATCAGGAGGTATCTCTCATGGATTGGTTTATTGCACTTCTAGCCCGTGTGGCATTGCTTGTCGTCTGGATAGCAACGCCATTGGTAAACCGCGCGTTTCACGGGGACTGGATCCTGCCTCTGCTAGGGATACTCTTCCTGCCGTTGACCGCCCTGACCTATGTGCTGGTCTACGCCATCGCCGGTGGTGTGGCCGGTTGGAACTGGCTGTGGGTTGTCCTGGCCTTCCTGCTTGACCTGGGAGCGCATAGCGCGCCTGCCAGGAATGCCATGCGGACAAGAAGCGCAGGTATGCCTCCAGGGGTGGAATAATGACGACATACTCGTTTCTCTGAGGACTCTCCCCGGAGAAACGGCCGGGCCTCACCGGATCTGGCACTACACAGCCGGCTTTGCATCACAATAATAAGGAGGTATCCCACGATGTCAGTTTCGATTCTTGTTACCTATGCTACACGATATGGATCCACTCAGGAAATAGCCGAGGCTATAGCGGCAACGCTGCGCGAACATGGGCTTACGGCTGATCTTACGCCCATGCGAGAGGTGCAGGACCTCGATCAATACAGTGCGGTGGTGCTGGGCGCGCCACTTTACATGTTCCGCTGGCACAAAGACGCGCTCCATTTCCTGACACGGCATCGCTCCGCCTTGACGACCCGGCCCGTGGCCGTTTTCGCACTCGGTCCATTTCATTCGGAGGAGAAGGAATTTCAGGAGGTACGTAAGCAACTCGATAAAGAGCTGGCGAAGTTCCCCTGGCTGACCCCGAAAACGGTTGCTATCTTCGGCGGCAAGTTCGATCCGCAGAAGCTCGCCTTCCCCTACAGTCTGATACCAGGTCTCAAAAACATGCCTGCCAGCGATGCGCGGGACTGGACGGTCATTCGCACCTGGGCGAGCGAGCTGGCCGCGCTGTTCCAGCCTGCGGCGCTCTAAGCGCGAGTTTGAAGACGCGGAACCATCTTCTGAGGAAGGACGCGTTGTGAGCGAAGAAGGAGAGAGGAAATACATGAACGTAGGGCATGCAGGAAGATCATCGGCAGAGCATGAGGCAGCTATAGACCTGTCATGGGGAGGTCTCTATCGCGCAGGAGGGGTTTCCGCCTTTCTCTTCGTCGCGCTCATCATCGTCGCCATTGTGCTCGAATTTACCATGCCGCCGGCCCCGGTCTCTGGCGGGGAGGCTGCGCTTCAATACATCGCCGCACACCGGCTGATTTACATGCTTGAGCAATTCCTATGGCTAACGCCAGGCGTCTTCGCCATGATCGTCTTCCTGGCGCTGCCTGTGGCACTCAAGCATCTGAATAAGAGCTTCGCCGCCATAGCTGCCCTCGT
>DATGLE010000143.1:0-44482 GCA_035294325.1 Ktedonobacteraceae bacterium
GACGGTATCGAGATCAGGATGAACGGGTTAGAAAAGGAGATGGTTCTTATAGAGGCGAAGATAGGGGCGATGGAGTCGAGGATGGCAACGAAGGAGGACCTCGCCAGACTGGCGGCAGGGATGGAGGAGAAGATAGGCACCCTGGCGGCGGGGATGGCGACAATGGAAGCAAAGATGGAGGAGAAGATAGGCACTCTGGCGGCGGGGATGGCGACAATGGAAGCAAAGATGGAGAGCAATTTTGCCGGGCTGGAAGATCGCATCGTGGGTACACTCACAAAAATGATCGCTGTTATTGGCTCTCAGCGAACCGGGGAATAGGGCAGACTTCTATTTGCAGGGCGACGAAAAGAGGTGGGGCTGCCCGATTGCGGCGATACGATCTTAGCCGCGCTGCCGGCCGGCGAGGGAGCGGCGGTAACGATGCAGCCACAGCAGCCACCAGGCAATGGCGACCAGCGGCGTAAGCGCGATTACCCAGCCCATCCAGAACGGCATTGCTCCTGGCGCCGCAACCGTCACCGGGAAGCCGGCCCGCGCCTGCCCCTGTGGTCCCGTCAGTTCGATCACCAGATTCCAGGCGCCGCGCACCGGCATGCTAATCGTTCCCACCAGAACGGCGGAATGGCCCTGCAAGGTTAGCTTCGCATAGAGCTTCGTGGCATCGGTCCCCAGTCCCGGCTCGGCGATGATGCGGCCATGCAGGCGCAGGGTGCTGTCATGCGGCACAACCGTCAGAGTGAGCGGGCGCTCAGCGTAGGGCTGGGCCTGGTCGAGATCGACATCCACAACATAGGCTCCTACCGCCAGCGTGACCACGCGCGCCGGCATGCCCACCGCCAGGACCTCTCCCGGGGCCAGCAGCACACAGGCCACAAGCGCCAGCAGCGCGCAGACCCCTTTCAGAAGATCTCCAATATGCCCGGGCATCCCTTCCTCCTTCCCATCTAGCGCGTACCCCAGCGCCAGATATCGCCGAATTCCGCGCCCATGATGGCCCCGCCTGCCCCAAAGAGCAGCGCAACGAGGACCGAGAACAGGACAACCTCTATCCATAGCTCGGCCGGCACCGGGAGACCCGGCTGTGGCAGGAAGACCGGCGCGTAGGACGAATACGTGCGCAGTATGCAGGGTGCAGTCAGCAGCGCCGGTGGGGTAATAATGACGCCCATCAGCCCTACAGCACGCCAGCCCCGCAGCACATGCTCCGGCTTGCTGCCTCGCCGCATCTTCCAGAAGTAGAAGCCGTCCACTATCAATGCCGAGACCAGAAAGAGCAGGGGAAGCAGCGTGTAGTCCCAGCGGAAATACGGCACATGTCCGGGAACGCGGTAGACCATCCCCTGCTGCGCGACTGCTGTACGCACAGCCCAGGGCACGAAGAGTTCCGTAGCCAGCGTGTGCAGCAGGAGCAGCCCGACCAGGAACGTTGCCGCGCGCGGCTTGCAGGTGAAGCGCAGAGCGCCAATAAAGCAGAAAGCGCCACCAGCGGCCAGCGGCAGCGGATAGGTAGAGACATCCAGGGGACCAAAGGTGGCAATGGGGAATTGCAAAAATCCTGTCAGCGCAAAATTGAGCAACCCGGCCAGGGTGGTGAGCACGCCCAGTTCAAGCGCGCTGAAACCCAGAAAGTTCCAGCCAGCGCGCCCCCTTTCGCGATCAATTGTGGCCTCGGAAGCAAATGCCTGCACCATACCCAGGCTTCCAACAACTCCCCCGATGATATCCATTACATGGAAGGGCGCCCACAGCGCAACGTCGATACCATACAACTCGTGCCAGTAGTTATCAAGCGGGGCCGCAATCAGGACGAGGAGACCGCCAAATCCGGCAACGACAAAGCCCAGGGGAGCATGAAACAGGCCAAAGACGGGGACAGTCGAGGAATCATCCACCCCCGCCATACCCCGGCGATAGCGCGCGGTATCCAGCAGCACGACGGTAAGCGCCACCAGCCCGGCTCCGGCAATGCAGGAGTATATCAAGGTGTGCGGCGGTGTCCAGAACTGGTCGCGTCCGACGAAGGCATGCCACTCTCTATCCCACACGGCGCCAAGCTCTCCTTGCACCAGGAAGAAGAGCGCGAGCCATGCCCCGATACGGCGCAGCCGGCGCTCTCCCCGGTCAGCCTGCCCCGACAAGCCAGGGTGAACAGCCTCGATAGCGTGAGCCTCTGATCGAGCCATACGCGCTTTCTCCTCTCCAGTTCTAGAAGATGACGAACCTTATCTCTCTAATTAGCATAGACGAACGCCAATCAGGCTATGTCACTGCGTGGCTCCTTGCTTCTTCTATGATATAATACTAGCGAACATCGCTCTATAGCTAGCTATGTCTTTCCCAATGGGCAGCATAAAACCAATCCAGGGAAAGATAGCGTAACAGGTTTATGCATAGATTTTTTGTATTATTAACGCGAGGATTGCTCCTGCGCTGTCCCATATGCGGCAAGGGGAAGTTGTTTCGCTCCCCGTTCAGAATGTACGAGCGCTGCCCGCATTGTGGCTTCGTTTATGAGCGGGAGGAGGGCTACTTTAGCAGCGCAATGGCGATCAACCTGATAATCAGCGAGCTGCTCATCGCTGCTTTTACCGTTCCGCTGGCGGCGACAATACCATTGACGCAGCTCCTGATATGGGGTGCTCCTGCTCCTTTCCTGCTTCCCATCCTCTTCTATCATCACAGCCGGGGATTGTGGATGAGCATGGATCACCTCTTAAATCCTGTCCTTCGTAGATGACGGCAACACGCTCAAAATAAGGGAAGACTCCGAGATATGCAGAGCAGCGCTTCTTTCTGGTGGCGATCCGAGTCCATGTTCAAAATTGTGGGAGCACTGGGCCTGGCACTCCTGCTCTCCTCGCTCTGCTTCGTGGCTATAGCTTCGGCGCATACGACTGCCTCGGCCAGCAGCAATCTTACGCTCCAGGTGGATACGGATTTCAGCGTAACGAGAGTGGGATACTGGCTCCCGGTGCATATTACAGCAGGTAATAACGGCGACACGAGCTTTCAGGGAACAATTGTGGTGCGAACATTCAGTGGCTCCATGCGCCTCTCTGATCCGGGCATTGCCTCGGATCAGCGCTTCGAGGCGCCCATCACGCTGTCGCGCCACACACAGCAGCAGATCACAATCTCCATCCCTTTTGATGTGAGTTATTTCAATCCGCGCGGCATCCTGGCGGAACTGGTCGATACTCACGGCAGGATCTTGCTTACGAAGACGCAGCCCGTCTATACGCTCGGCCCGGGCGATATCTCTATTGGCATTCTCTCGGATCAGTTCGCCAACTTTGGCGCGCTCAAAAGCGTTGCGCTTCCCAATCAGGCCATCTCGGTAAGTACCACTCCGCTCGACGCTGACACGCTGCCGACAAATTCAACGGTGCTCGAAAACTTCGAGGTGATTATCCTTGACGACTTTAGCGTCAATACCCTGCAACCGGCGCAACTGGCGGCGCTGCAAACGTGGGTGAACCGGGGCGGGGCGTTGATCGAGGTCGGCGGCCCGAACTGGCAGCAAACTCTGGGAACGCTTCCCCCCGCGCTGCTGCCAGTAACTGTAACTGGCATAGACGAAGCGCCCGCCGGAACTCCGCTGCTCCCTACCGATAGCGTGCCCGTCCAACTGGCTAATCAAGGTATGGCGCAGCAGAGCGAGGTTTTACCGGAATCGACGATGATTAGCGTCGCCTCGCCGGGCAGTCCGGGCGACACGGGACCGGGATCGAGCATCAGCAGCCAGATCGTTTCGTCCTATGGTGCGACCCCGCTAATCGTGCAGGCCCATGAGGGGCAGGGCATCATCTGCTATCTCGCCTTCGATCCTTCGCTCTATCCCCTCTCTACGTGGTCGGGCATGAGCCAGCTCTGGCAGCACCTGCTGCTGCACACGCTCGGCGATCAAGTCCTCATTTCGGCCCTTGCCCCCAGATACATGAGTGGGCCAGGCGCTCTGCTGACCAGGGGCGGCATCCTTCCCATTTTGCAGCCCAATATCTGGATTGCCGCATGGTTTATTGTCGGGCTGCTCGCTGGCTATGTCGTCCTGCTGGGGCCTGTGCGTCTCCTGATTATCAGGCGCAGGCGGCGGCCCTACTGGAACTGGCGCTTCGCGATTAGCAGCATTCTCATCTTCTCCCTGCTGGCCTATGGTATCGCTTTCTACCAGAAAGGGAGAGCGCTGACCGATAATAGCATTTCTATCGTACAGATAAATCAGAGCGGTTCAGAGGCGCATATCACAACCTATATGGGCGTGTTCGTCCCCAATCAGGGCAATTTCAGCGTCCAGTTCCCGAACAGCGATCTGCCACAGGCAGTACCTACACCACTGGAGCCGAGCGGCTCCCTCGTGACCACAGGTAACGCCTCTACTCCCATTCTCTACGGACTGCGCCAGACAAGCGTGAACCTGCTTAATAGCGGGCAATGGACCTTCCACCCACTTGTCGCCGAACAGGATCGCCAGCTTCACGGGACGGTATCGACGCACCTGACGTTACAGGGCAACAGGATCGTGGGCATCATTACGAATACACTGCGTACTCCTCTGAGCGATGTCTATATCCTGATCCCCCATAACTTCATCGCTATCGGGAACATCGCCGCCGGCGCATCGATACAGGTCAACCAGCCATTGCAGAGCAGTTCAGCGGCGCCCGCCGGTGCCACCCTGGCCGATCAGATTGCCGCCAGCAAGGGTTTACCGGCAGGCTACTACCCATATGATAAGGGGGAGCAGCCGCGAACGGAGGCAGAGCGCCATATCGCGCTGCTCTCGGCCCTCAATGGCGCCGGGTTCTCGTTCCTGCCCTGTAGCGGTTCCTGCATCACGCACGCTATCACCAACACCAGCAAGCAGACAATCACGACGCTCAATCCCGGCGCGCCATCCATTCCCCTGAGTGCTAACGTCGACCCCTTGCTCGTGAGTGGCGCGCCGGCCACGCTGATCGGCTGGGCGGATCAGCCATTGGACGCCATGAACGCGATCACCATTAATGGCACAACCCCGCATGGTTTCCATGAGAACTTCATACAGATGCCGCTCAACATCAATCTCTCTTCGCCGATGAATACGCCGCCGGACTTTATCACCGGACAGGTAATCAATGCACAGGGCATCTCCGGCGGCAACGTTGCCATGATTCAGCCCGGCGTCTATAGCATGTCAACTGCCAGTATAAGCTTTGAGTTCGATCTGCCCGATATACTGGATGCCTCGCCCACCGGACTGACGATTACCGCGCCGAATGCGATGAACAGGACGGCTTTGCCGGAAGGGGCCAGCTATGTACAGGCGCGACTCTACAACTGGCAAACCGCGAACTGGGACCCTTTCAGCCTGAATTATGGAGTGCTGACGACGAGGAACACGGCTAACTATATCAGTTCCGATGGACGCGTGCTGCTGCAACTCTCAAATCAGAATCTCCAGGGGCAGATCTTTTTGAGCCGGCCTTCGCTCTCCCTGCAAGGATAGAAACTTCTCGAATCTTGCGCAATCTCGGGTGAGGCCCCAGAAACGCTTGTAAAATTTGCCTCCGGCTTAGTATACTTGTTCCAGTTCATCCGGTATCGAGCAAGGAGAAGGTCGCAGATGCCCATGATTACGGTTTCTCTGCCCAACGCGCTGCGCTCCCGCGCCGGCAATCGTTCGTCGGTGACGGTGAGCGGGAGCACGGTCCGCGAGGTTATTGACGCGCTTGAACACGATTTCCCCGGTCTGCGCTTCAACCTGTGTTATGAGAACGGCGAGTTGCGCCCCTATGTGAACATCTTTCTGAATAGCGACAACATTCGCTACCTGCGGGGCCTGGATACCCCGATTTTGCCCGGCGCAAGGATACACATTCTACAATCGGTTGCCGGCGGCTAACGCTCTCGCCGGCGAGAGCGTATGCATGCCCGCCCGGCCTGGCACATCATAAGGAGGGAGATTATGAGCTACCATCGATCATATCCGCAAGGCACGGTTGTGCTGGCGGTTGGCACCAAACGCGGATTGTTCTTGCTATCCTCGCAAGACCGCGAGAAATGGCAGGTGACGCCAACGGCATTGAACGGCACCCGCGTCTTCTACGCCGCTTTCGATCAGCGCAGCGGCTGCCGGCTCTTTGCCACTGATAACGGCGATTTCTTCGGCACCTTCTTACGCTACAGCGATGACTTCGGCGAGACGTGGCAGGAACCACGCCGGGGCATTCAGTTTCCGCCGGAGAGCAACCAGAAGCTGGTCAATATCTGGGTGATCGAGCCGGGCCGGCCCAACGAGCCAGGGACGCTCTACGTGGGCACCGATCCCGCAGCGCTCTGGATCAGCCACGATCACGGCGAGACCTGGGAAGTTAACGATGGCCTGCTCTCGCATCCGACGCGCAGCCAGTGGGGGCCAGGGGCCGGCGGACTCTGCCTGCATACGATCATCGCCGATCCGACGCGCCCTGAGCGGATGTGGGTTGGTATCTCCGCAGTCGGCTGCGTGCGCAGCGATGATGGCGGCAAGACCTGGGTTTTCGCCAACAGGAATACGCGCGCCGATTTCCAGCCCGACAAATATCCCGAGTTCGGCCAGTGCCTCCATCGCATGGTCCAGCATCCGACGCAGCCGGATACGCTGTATCAGCAAAACCACTGCGGCATCTACAAAACCTTCAATGCCGGCGACGAGTGGATCGATATTCAGAACAACCTGCCTTCCGATTTCGGCTTTCCCATCGCCCTCGATGTGCATCATCCCGAGACGCTTTTCGTGATAGTGGAGGGCATGGGGCGCCATAACATCGGCGACCATTTCACGGTGTATCGCACCCGGAACGCCGGCGAGCAGTGGGAGCCGCTGACGCAGGGGCTTCCGGCGGGTCCGGGCGTGCGGCTCGGCGTGCTGCGCCACGGACTCTGTACTGACAGGCTGGATCCATGCGGCGTTTACGTCGGCACCAATACGGGGCAACTCTTCGCCAGCCGGGACTGCGGCGACAACTGGCAGTTGATTGCGGACTTCCTGCCACCCATCTACTCCGTAACGGCAACGATGCTTGTTTAGAGCCAGACAACCATTGCTCATCAAAAAAGCAGACCCATACGGCGTGGGTCTGCTTTTCTGATGAGCAATGGTTAATGGTTAAATGGTTGTTTTCTTATTGCATTCCCCTGCCCTTTTGTGCTAAGCTCTACGGTGGATATGCTCAGCAGGAGCCAATCCCCGGCACCCTCCGTTTGATGCCGCCTCTTTTTCCTACATTCACTATTTATTCTTGAGGGAATCTCTTATGCGTTACGCTATGGGAGAGTTTTACGAGCGGGCCAGCGACTACGATCTGGAATATCAGAGTCAGTCAGAGCTTGATGTGCCCTTCTGGTGTGAACTGGTGATGCGCTACACACCGCAGCGCGTGCTGGAACTGGCCTGCGGCAGCGGGCGCATCGGTCTTGAATTATTGCATGGCCCCGGCGCTTTTCAACTGGAGGGGCTGGATATCGCGCCAGAGATGCTCGCGGCCTACCGGCGCAAGCTTGAGCGGGAACCGGCAGCGGTACAGGAGCGCGTGACGCTGCACGAGGGCGACATGTGCAGTTACGAGCTGGCGCATAAGGGCGAGTTCGACCTCATCTTTCTCCCCTTCAATTCGATCTGCCATCTCTATGAGATCGAACAACAACTCGCGGCTTTTGCTAACACCTACGATCATCTCGCGCCCGGTGGCCGCTTCGTCGTAGACACCTTCCTGCCCGATATCGACTATCTGAGCAATGCCCTCAACCGGCCCTCAAACGTCTACATGGAAGATGAGATCGACGCCCCCGACGACGAATTCACCATGTTGATCTATACCAGCCGCAGATACGATCCCTTCGAGCAATTGCAGCATATTGCCTGGACACACGAGAAGTTTTTCCCCACGGGCGAGAACGAGCGCTACCTCACCAGACTCGATATGCACATTTTCTTTCCACGCGAACTGCAATTGCTTTTCCTGGCGGCAGGCTTTAGCATTGAGGCCATCTATGGCGATTACAACTGGCAGCCGTTTGGAAGGGGCACGCGCCAGATCGTCGTCGGGCGTAAACGCGCGTAGCAATTGGGCGACCGCAGGGGTCGCCCTGCCAGGGAAATCATCCTCCCAGCGCCTTTCATCCGAACGTTAAGACAGGGCTATTGAATGCTCGCCGGAAGCGGGGGTCAAGGGGGAGGCCGCCCCCTTGCGGGGCGCGGGGTGTCCCCGCCCAGACTCTTCCTTTCGGGCGTGGGGTGGGGAGAATTACATAGCCCTGCGTTAAGAACGCGATAGTTGACTCACTGGCTTCCCAGGTGCTAGAATATATCCTAGTGAATAGGTCGGATTAATCAGGGTATCTATTATAGCACAGGATGTATCACCGAGCGGATACGCAGAGAAGGGAGAGGCCATGATGTTACGAGTATCTACAAAAGGCGAATATGGCGTGCGAATTATGGTCGATCTGGCCCGTCACTATGGTGATCGTCCCCGCTCGCTCAGCGATATTTCGCAAGCGGAAATGCTGCCCCTGGCTTACCTGGAGCAACTGATAAAGCTTTTACGCGAGGCCGATCCCCCGCTCGTCATCAGTACACGCGGCGCGCACGGCGGCTACCGGTTGAGCCGGCCCCCAGCGGCGATCACGATGGGAGAAGTGGTGCGCGTACTCGAAGGGCCTATCGCGCCCATGATCTGCGCAACCGAAGGCGAGATGACGCAGATCTGCGGCCTGCTCGATTCATGCAAGACCAAATACCTGTGGGCCAGGGTGCGCGATGCCGTCGCGCAAACCCTCGACTCGATCACGCTGGCCGACCTGGTGGCCGAATCGGCGCGTGAGCAGAGCGGGGGGCGTTTCATCGCGCTCTCGGATATCCATGTTGGTATCAATCAGGCCGGCATGGCACTGAACCGGCCCACGGAAACGCCGCTGGGTAGCTAATTCTTCTGTCGCCTGGCAACGCCGCGCGGAGCCGATTCGTGCGGCACCATAATCAGGAGCAGATGCTAATATTAGAGGGCGGAGCATTCTTTCGCCTCTTATCATAATAAGGAAGGTGCTTCTCAAGAATGGGATCAGAACTTGTAATTAAAAACCTTCATGCTAATATCGAAGGCAAGCCAATTTTACGCGGCGTGGATCTCATCGTCCGGCAGGGTGAGGTCCACGCATTGATGGGACCGAATGGCTCCGGCAAAAGTACGCTGGCGAACGTCATTATGGGCAATCCCAAATATGAAGTGACCGACGGAGAGATCTGGTTTAAAGGCGAGAATATTCTGGAATATACGCCGGACAGGCGGGCACGCATGCGCCTCTTCCTGGCCTTCCAGTATCCCATGTCTATCCCGGGTGTGAGCGTCGCCAACTTCCTGCGCCGCTCGCTGGAGGCGGTACGCGAAGGGAACAGGCCGCTGGAAGAGGGCGAGAACCCCAGCGGCAGAATGACCAGGCGCAAGACGATTCCTCCCGGCGAGTTCCGCAAGCTGCTGCAAGAGAAGATGCGCCTGCTCAAAGTCGATAACAGCTTCATCAACCGCTCGATCAACGATGGCTTCTCCGGCGGTGAGAGGAAGCGAGCTGAGATCCTCCAGATGGCGCTGCTGGAGCCGGAGATTGCCCTGATGGACGAGACCGATTCCGGCCTGGATATCGATGCACTGAGAATCATATCCGATAGCGTCAACGCCGTGAAAGGCCCCAACCTGGGCATCCTGCTCATCACGCACTACCAGCGCATCCTGAACTATATTACTCCCGACTTTGTGCATGTGATGTACAATGGGCGCATCGTCAGATCGGGCGGCAAAGAACTGGCGCAGGAGCTTGAAGAGAAGGGCTACGAGTGGCTGCGGCCCGAAGGCGAAGAAACCGAGGTGACTGCCGATGCTTAATGCTCTGGCCCCGGGCCTCTCGCGCGACGCCGTAGAGGAACTGTCGCGCCAGAAGGGAGAGCCTGAATGGATGCGGCAATTCCGCCTGCACGCCTGGGATGTCTATGAGAAGACGCCCGCACCGCTGGGCCGGCGCGGCGACCTGGGCACGTTGAAGACGCTGGCGAACTTCAAGTTCCAGCAGTTGCGCCCGTTCGTACCTGGACAGGAGGGGGCGCTGCCCGCCGCCATTCAGCAATCATTGGAGGAGGCGCTGGTCAACGAGCGCTCCGGCCTGATCGTGCAGCACAATTCCTCGGTTGTGCACGCCGAACTAAGCGAAGAACTCAAGGAGCAGGGCGTTATCCTTACCGATCTCGATAGCGCCGTGCGCGAGCATCCCGAACTGGTGCAGAAGTACTTTATGACCGAATGCGTGCCCGCCGGCAGCAGCAAGTATACGGCGCTGCACGCGGCCCTGTGGAGCGGCGGCTTCTTCCTCTACGTTCCCGACGGAGTTGAGATTGAGGCTCCTATACTGGCCCAGGTCTGGCTCGATGCGTCCGGCGCGGCGGCGTTTTCGCACGCCCTGATTATCGCCGGCGCGCAGAGCAGCGTGCGCTTCGTCGAGGAATATACATCGGGTGTCGAGGGTGCCGGCCCAACGCTGCTGAGCGATGCCATCGAGGTCTACGCCGGCGGTGAAGCGCAGGTCGAGTTCAGCACGCTGCAAGATCTCGGTCAGAACGTCTGGAACATCACCAGCAAGAACGCGATCTACGACAAGGATAGCAGCGTGACGTTTGTGATGGCGGAACTGGGCAGCAAAGTGAGCCTTGCCAGCATCGGCGCCGGACTCCAGGGGAACGGCAGCGCCGGCGAACTGGTCGGCGTCTTCTTCACCGACCACGACCAGCGCTACGCCATCAATAGCCTCTCGGACCACATCGGGCTTTCGACCAATGCCGAGACGATGGTCAAGGGCGTACTCACCGATCAGTCGCGCGTCGAGTTCGATGGCATGATCCGCGTGCGACCAAACGCGCAGCAGACGGCCTCGTTCCTATCGGCACATGGCCTGCTGCTCAGCAAGCAGGCGCGGGCCGAGCTGATCCCCGGCCTGGAGATCGCGGCCAACGAGGTCAGCGCCAGCCATGGCGCCACCACCGGACAGATCGACGAAGAGCAGCTCTTCTATCTGATGGTGCGTGGCATTCCTCGCCCGGAGGCCGAACGTATCATCGTGCAGGGCTTCTTTGAACCGGTGCTCCAGCGCATTCCTCTGGAGAACCTGCGTGCCCGCCTGCGCCGCAGTATCGTGCGCCGCATGAGTGGCGGCTACGAAACCGAGGCCGATAGCTGGATTGACGCCCAGGAGCGCTGGGAGATCGAGGGCGTTGACGAGGGCGCCGTTCACCTGGATGGCAACCCGCAGGATGAAGAAGAGATCAAGCTTACAGAATATTAATAATTTTCCAGACAGTCAGAGGCGGAGCCTCTGACTGTCTGGAAAATTATTCAAGCTTCAGGGAAATAGTGATGATAACATCCGATAATGTATCGAAGGGCGCACGGACTGGCGCCGCCCTGCGCAACGACTTCCCCATCCTGGCGCGTCAGGTCCACGGCAAGCCGCTCGTCTATCTCGACAGTACCGCCAGTTCGCAGAAGCCGCAGAGCGTAATCGAGACGCTGAACACGTACTACCGCACCTATAACGCGAACGTGCATCGCGGCGTCTACCAGATCAGTGAAGAGGCGACGGAGGCGATGGAGCAGGCGCGGCGCAAGATCGCGCGCTTTATCAACGCCCGCCAGAGCAAACAGATTATCTTCACACGCAACACCAGCGAGGGTATCAACCTCGTCGCCTATAGCTGGGGCTGGGCCAACATCCATGCCGGAGACCTGATCGTGCTGACCGAGATGGAACATCATAGCAACCTGATCCCCTGGCAATTGCTTGCGCAGCGCACCGGCGCTCGCCTGGAGTTCGTGCCCATTACCGACAACGGGCTGCTGCGCCTCGACATCTACGAGCAGCTTCTCCAGCAGCAGCCGAAGCTCGTCGCCTTCACGCATATGTCTAACGTGCTGGGGACCATCAATCCCGCGCAGCAGATGGTAGCGCAGGCACACGCCGCTGGCGCCATCGTCCTGATAGATGCAGCCCAGAGCGTGCCGCATCTGCCGGTAGATGTGCAGTCGCTCGATGTCGACTTCCTCTGCTTCAGCGGCCACAAGATGCTCGGCCCGACGGGCATTGGCGTCCTGTATGGCAGGCGCGAACTGCTTGAGGAGATGCCGCCTTTCATGGGAGGAGGCGAGATGATCCGCAGGGTTGGCCTGCGCGAATCCACCTGGAACGATCTCCCCTGGAAGTTTGAGGCCGGCACGCCAGCGATAGGCGAGAGCATCGGGCTTGGCGCGGCAGTCGATTATCTGAGCGCGCTGGGTATGGATGAGGTGGCGCGACACGAGCGTGAAATTACGAGCTACGCAATGCAGCAGTTGCAATCTGTACCCCGGCTCAAGATCTATGGACCGGATGCGCAGCAGCGCGGCGGCGTGATCGCCTTTACACTGGCCGATATCCACCCCCACGACCTCGCCTCTATTCTCGATCAGGAGGTCGGAGTCGCGGTGCGCGCCGGTCATCACTGCGCCCAACCACTGCACCAGTGTCTGGGAGTTACAGCAACGGCCCGTGCCAGCTTCTACATCTATACCATCAAAGAAGAAATTGATGTACTGGTCCAGGGATTGCATAAGGCGCTGGAAATCTTTAGTCTGTAAGGCCCACATGTCAATCCTTCGCTGCCGCTCAGGATGACAGTGGAAGCCCTGGAGCCGGTGAGGAGCATGTCTGATGTCAATGGATTATCGTGAATATATCCTGGATCACTATCGCAATCCCCGCAACTATGGGAAGCTCGAAAATCCTTCGACACACGCCGAGGACTCGAATCCGCTATGCGGGGACCAGCTCGCGATTGACCTCCTGGTCGAGGGTGATCGCGTTACAGCGGTACGTTTCCAGGGGCGCGGCTGTGCCATCAGCCAGGCGGCGGCCTCGATGCTTTCCGAGATGATCGAGGGACAGCCCGTCGCGGAGGTCGTCAAGCTGGGTAAGGATGACATCCTGGATGCCCTGGGCATTCCCATCAGCCCGGCGCGTATGAAGTGCGCATTTCTCTCGCTGCGCGTGCTGCATCGCAGCCTCGCGCTCGCCGGCCTTGAGAAGCCAGAAACGGAAGAGGGAGATTAAATGCGTCTGGAGGGGAAAATAGCGATTATTACCGGTGTCAGCCACGCCGGCCAGGCGGGTTACGCGCTTGCCCAGGCATTCGCCCGCGAAGGTGCACGCCTTGCCATCTGCGCTCGCAACGCGCAGCGCCTCAATGAGCTCGCTCAGGGGCTACAGGCCGAAGGGGCCGCGGTCATCGCCATCGCCGCCGACCTCACTACCGAGGAGGGGGCGAACGCGCTGATCCAGCGAACCGTAGAGACCTATGGCCGCATCGACATCCTCGTCAATCTCGCCGGCGGCCTGACCAGGTATGGTCCATCCGACGAGCTGAGCCTGGCCGACTGGGAAAGCGAGCTAAATAACAACCTGCGCACCGCATTTCTCTGCACACGCGCCGTCTGGCCCATCATGAGAAATCAGGGCAGCGGCAAGATCCTCAATTTCAGCCGCGCCGGCGGAGTCGAGGGTTCGGGGCCGAAGATGGTTGCGTACAATTGCGCGAAGGCAGGCGTTGACGCACTGACGCGCACTTTCGCGCAGGAGGGCAAGCAGCTCGGCATTTACGTCAATGCCATTGGCCCCGGCCTGCTCATCACGCAATCCAACCTTGAGAGCATGAAGCCATCGCCCCACGATTTGCAGACAAAGTGGGTGAGCCTCGATAAGCTGGCGGAGGTCGCTATTTTCCTGGTATCATCGGCCAGCGATGGCGTCAACGGCGTCATCCTGCCCGTCCGCGCCTAGCAGGACGGGAGCCATCGTATACGGCTCACAAGCGAGCCGTATACGATGGGAGATGATAGCTGGCAGGTGCCTGGCTGCGCCAGGCACCTGCCAGCTATCATCTCCCAATGTGAGCGACGAAGTCGCGATGTGTGATTCGGAGAGGAAATGGATGGTGGAATATATCAAAGTAGCGGAACAGGATGAGATCGAAGAAGGCGACCTTTTCCCTATCGAGGTAGACGGCGAACCCATCTGCCTCACCAGAATCGACGGCTCCATCTGCGCCTTCACCGACAACTGTACCCACATCAGCGGCCCGCTTCACCAGGGCGAACTCGACGGCCATATCCTCACCTGCCCCTGGCATGGTGCGCAGTTCGACGTGCGCACCGGCAAAGTTCTGCGTGGACCCGCGCGCCAGGACCTGATGACCTACCCCATAAAAATAGAAGGGGAGGCTGTCCTGCTCGGCCTCCCCGAAGAGGAAGAATAAGACGACCTCGCCCACGCCTGGCACACCCGAATGAATACATGAATAAGACGACCGCAAGGGTCGTCTCTACATGTAGAGACGACCCTTGCGGTCGTCTGGTCTGCCCGCGTCCCTACATCCCTGCCCACGTCTCTACATCCCTACCCGCGTCCCTACATCCCTGCCCGCGTCCCTACATCCTCAGGGTGCCATCTGCGACTCCTTCGTCGTGCCCTCCTCTCCCTGATCCCGCACGCTCCCGTTCTGCGCATCATTATCACTCTTTAACTGTACCATCTCTACACGCTCCTTGCCCGGGGCATCGATATCCTTCTCCCGCATAACGCTCTGCTCTATCGTCTTCTGCTGGCGGCGCGGGTACAGCGGTGGGAAGAGCATACGGATGCGCAGCACACGCTCGCGCTGGCGATCTTCGGCCAGATTATGCGCGCGCGCCTTGAGCAGATCGGTGAGCGAGACAATGCCCACCAGCTTGCGCGGATTTTGCCGCTCGACGACGGGGAAGCGCGTAAAGCCCGTCTCGGCCATCCTATAGACGACGGTGCGCAGGTTCTCGTCTGGATAGGCGACCACCGGGCCGGTCTTGATGTGCTCCGACAGCGCTCTGCTCCCGTTAACGTTCTCGCCATCGGCCAGCAGTTGCTGGAGATCATTGCGCGTCACCACGCCCACCAGCAGGTCATCATCGCCCAGGATGGGGTAGAGGCGCTGGCCGCGCGGCGCCTTGTTGCTGTTGAGCAACTGCGCCAGTTCCTTATACGAGATAGAGGCTGGCAGCACCACAATGTTCGTGCGCATCACCTCGCGCACAAACAGGATCTCCAGCGGATCTGTGGAGTACTCGCGGCTCAGATGATATCCACGGCGGGCCACCTTCTCGGTCAGGATCGAGCGGCGCATCACCAGAACGGTAAAGCCGTGCGCAATGACGCCGGCTACCAGCATCGGCAGCAGGGCATTGAAGTCGTGTGTCAGCTCCAGCGCGAAGATTACACCCGTGAACGGCGAGCGCATCGTACCGCCCAGAATGGCGCTCATGCTAATCAGTACCCAGAAGCCCGCACCCTCGTAAGGCAGAAACATGCCCAGCATTGCGCCGAGCGCCCCACCCATCATCAGCAACGGCGCCAGCACGCCGCCGGACGTGCCCGAGCCAAGCGAGCAGGACCAGATTAGCGACTTCACGATCAGAATGCCGGCGAGTATTCCCAGCACAGCATCCTTGCCCTGCAACAGCGCGGCGATGGTGTCGTAGCCCACACCGAGCGCCTGCGGGAAGATAAAGCCACCGATGCCAATAACCAGGCCGCCGATAGCCGGCCACCACATCCAGTGAATGGGCAGCTTACGGAAGGCGTCCTCGAACGCGTAGACCAGAAAGGTCAGGATCGACGAGAGCAGACCGCCGAGTATGCCAACCAGTACACAGCCGAGGAAGCCTACAGGCCCGATGAAGGCCGCGTGGGGGGGCACGGGAAACAGCGGGCCAGGGCCGATAATATAGAAGCGCACAACCGCTGCTGTCGCGCTCGCCAGAGCGACAGGAATGAGGCTGCGCGGCTTCCATTCGAACAGCAACAACTCGACGGAGAGCAGGACAGCGGCCACCGGAGAGAAGAAGGTGGCGGACATACCGCCCGCAGCGCCAGCAACCAGCAGCGTCTTGCGTTCGGCACTTGAGAGTTTCATAAATTGCGCGATCATGGAGCCAAAGGCCCCACCGGTCATGATGATCGGCCCCTCGGCACCAAACGGTCCGCCGGTGCCTATCGAAATAGCCGAGGAGACAGGCTTCAAGATCGCCACGCGAGGCGCTATGCGGCTACCATTAATCAAAATAGCTTCAATCGCTTCTGGAATGCCATGACCGCGTATTCGCTCAGAGCCATAGCGCGCCATCAAGCCGACAATGAGGCCGCCAATGATCGGCACAAAGATCACGAAGATGCCGAGATGATTGTGCGTCGGGTAGAGCGTAAAACCCCAGCGTTGAAAGAAAAAGAGGCTGGTGAATAGTCCGATCAATCTGAGCAGCGCCAGGGCGACAAAGGCGCTCAACACACCGACAAAAATCGCGATCAAAGATATCTGGATAACGCGCGGTGTGGTAGTGAAGTCGCCCAGCCTCCCCGATGCCTCATCGGGGCCAAGCCGGCGTAAAGCCAGAATGATCTTTCGCCAAACAGCAGCAAACAAGTTCGCTTCCTCCTTTTGTAGCTAGAGCCATCCCTAAAATTATATCGTATTACGACATAAAAAGAAAGAGGCTGGTATCTGATATTGACTTTCTCTGGTTCACGCCCTACAATGGCGCATACATTACCGCACATGAAGCGGGAGGAAGCGGAGTTTTATGGAAGGTCGATCCCACCTGCTGGTCGGGCTGACGGCGGGGATTGTTCTCGATAGCCTGGTACATCTCACCGGCCCGCCTTTGACGATGGCGAGCGTCGTTCCTCTCTCGCTGCTGGTAAATAAGGGCGTCTACTACTTTGCGGTTGGCTTTGGTTCGCTGCTGCCCGACATCGATAACGCGCGCAGCAGCATAGGGCATAAGTTTGGCCCCATCAGTAAAGAAATTCAACGCCTGGCGGGCCACCGGGAATTGTTTCACAGCCTGCTCGGTCTCGTCCTGGGTTCGCTGCTGGCCTTCGGGCTGGAACAGGCGGTTATCTATCTGCTGAGCCAGCGCGGATTGATTCTGCCAGAACAACTGGTGAAGACTTCACATCTGGTTTTCCTGGGAGTATTATTTGGCTGTGTGATGCATATAGCCGCCGATGCGCTTACGCTCGGGGGTGTGCCGCTGCTCTGGCCCAATCGCAAACGCTACGGCTTCCCGGCCAACCCTCACTGGCGCTTCCGCACCGGATCATGGCGAGAATTTGTCATCGTCTGGTCCTTTATGATTGTGGTCGGCATCGCTATATGGCAATCCATTATCGTGATTTAAAATGAAACTTTCCACGCTACGCCGCGCTGCACTGCGGCTTTCACCGGTGCAGATCGCATGGATATTGCTGGCACTCGCCATGTTGATCTATGCTCTCGTGATGAGCTACGAATCGGTGCTGCGCTACGATACTTTTAAAGCCACGGCGTTCGACCTGGGCAATCTGGACCAGGTGCTCTGGAATACGCTTCATGGGCGCCTCTTTCAGTTTACCAATCAGGGTGATAACTGGTATGGGCCGCCAACGCGCCTCGCTATCCATTTCGAGCCGATTATCTTACCGCTTTCGCTGCTCTACGTCTTCCATGCCGATCCGCGCATTCTGCTCGTTTTCCAGACGCTGGTGCTGGCGGTGGGGGCGCTGCCAGTCTTCCTGATTACACGCAGGTACCTCCCGGCCTGGCCGCTGCTGGCGGTGGCGATGGCCGGAGCCTACCTCGCCACTCCGGCGCTGCTCGGCATCAATATCTTTGACTTCCATCCCGTCAGCCTGGCGACGCCGCTCCTCTTATTCGCCCTGCTTGCCCTCACGTATCGAAGATACACCTGGGTGGTGATTACCTGCATTCTGGCGGCCGCCACGAAAGAAGATATCCCCTTCGTTGTCGCCGTGTTCGGCCTGCTGGCGATCTGGAAATACCGCGCGCCGCGCCTGGGGACGCTGCTCTTTATCGGCGGCATGCTCTGGGGCATCCTTGCCTTCGCGGTCATCATCCCCCATTTCTATCCCGGGGGCCAGCATAATAATTTCTGGTACCGTTACTCGTATCTGGGCAGTACTCCGGGCCGGGCGGTGATTAATATCCTGCTGCATCCCTGGATCCTGCTCCCTTTTTTCTCGCTGAATCGCTTCTATTATCTGGTGAACCTCTTCCGCAGCACAGGCTTCCTGGCCCTGCTCGCACCCGAATGGCTCCTGCCGGCACTTTTTAACCTTGCCGTCAACCTGCTCAGCAACGATAGCCTGCTCTACACCGGCGTATACCAGTACAACGCCCCCATCGTCCCTTTCATCATGATGGCTGCGATTCATGGGAGCTGGCGTCTGGTCATGCTCTGGCGGCACTGGCGCGGCCAGCCCTCCGAGGATTTTTACGCCGATGTGCTGCGCCTGCCCGCGCGCACCACACCAGGCGAGAATCCACGGCGCGCCATAGCGCCACAGCCGGCGTTCGCCTGGAGTGCCGGTGTACTAAGATATGCCAGCGCCGGCTACGCAGTGGCCGCCCGGCCGGTGCTCGCTCGCTCCTCGGCCTTCATTCGCCCACGCCTCACCTCCATCGCGGAGACGGGAGCCAGCCACTGGCAGCGCTTCAGCGAGCGCATGATCCCTCTCGCCAGGGACATATCCCTTCCGCTCTTGCAATGGCTGTTCTGCCTCTGGCTCATGGCGATGAGCGCCCTTAATTTTTCTGTGATGACGCCCCAGCTCAACGTCTTCTGGGCCAACCATACGCCCGGCAGTCGCGAACAACATATCGAGCAGCTTCTGGCGATGATCCCGCCCGGCGCCTCGGTATCCGCCGGGACGAACCTCAATCCACATCTCACCGAGCGGCAGTATGTGACGATCTTTCCCACGCTCACCATCTCGCTGCCAGGGAAGAACACGCCCGTTATGGTCCAGTATATTATCGTCGATCTCGACGCGGTTTTCCCCGAGGATAAGGTGAGAACGGCCAATATGCTGAACCAGCTCTACAACTCGAAGCAGTATCGCATTCTGGCGCAGGCCGAGGGCGTCATTCTGCTCGTGCGCCGCAGCCCATGACTTGCGAGCACCTGCGGCGCTCACCGGATAGAGTTTGCAGTGTGGGGAAAATGCGCTGCGCGCATTTTCCCCACACTACAGGGGCCAACGTACAGCGGTGGCTGATGCGTTTCCTGAGAAGCCCCCGGCTTCAGCCGTGAGGAGTTGTCACATACCTGGTATCCTCTGAGCGGCGGAGCTGTGCGCGAGGGCGAGAACGCTGGCATCGGATACCTTTTTAAAAAGAAGAGTTTTAAATTGCCGTGATAATTTCAGTCCGCAGGCCGTAGCGTAGAACGGGCACCTCATGTTATAATCGGATCAGAAATATACTACCTTGCATTCAGATGAGCCGAAGGCTAGCCGCGGCAGCGGCGTTTCTGAATGGCCTATCGATTCATATCAAATGGCATCTCTGAATGCCATTTGATATCGCTCGTTGCTCAGGTACCAGTGACTAGTGTTGTATGGAGGAATGCAGGATGCGCAATAACCCTTTTCCAGACGAAACAACGAGGCCACAGCCGGCTAACCCGCTGCCTCCTATGGAGGATCTACAACCGAGGCCGACTTCGCCTCCGCCGCCAGTACCGGCGTCTGAGCGCGCTTCGGAGATTGAGAGTGTCGAACGCCAGGAAGAGGCCCGCACCGTCAGGTATGCCATCGGCAAGCTCAATGATTTCCTGCGCTGGTTCATCGCCGTACTGGAAGTCACGCTGGCGCTTCGTTTTCTGCTGAAGTTAATCGGCGCCGATCCAACCAACCTGTTCGCCGGCTTTCTCTTCGCCCTTACCGATATTATTCTTTTTCCATTTAGCACGATTGTCCATAATCCGGCATCCAGCCACTCGTTTCAGGTCTTCGAGTGGTCAACGCTTATCGCCATGGGCATCTACTACCTGATCCTATGGGCCATTACGCGTTTCCTGCGGATCCTCATCTCTGGCCCGGAGGAAGCAGCGGGCTAACACCTGTCCCCCCAGAGTTGGGACATTCTGAATTCTCCCTGGCCGGCCGTTTGCGCGGCCCAGCCGCGCCCAGGAGCTTTGATGTGGTGCGGCAGGTGCGCGCAGCACGCACCTGCCGCACCACATCAAAGCTCAGGCGAACGCCACAGGCGCGAGCAAGCACCGGTGCCGGGAACCAGGCACCTTCTTAGCGCCCCACGCTCAATTTATGATATAATATTGAGCGCCAGGAGGTGCGCTTTGGACGACTTGAGTATCTTTAGTGGCAACGCCAACCGCCAGCTAGCCATAGCTATCAGCAAACATCTCCATATTCCGCTCGGCAATGCCGACGTTTTTCAGTTCAGCAACGAGAATATTTTCGTAAAAATCAATGAAAATGTGCGTGGACATGATGTCTTTGTCGTCCAGCCTTTCAGCACACCCGTCAACCGCTCCATCATGGAATTGCTCATTATGATCGACGCCCTCAAACGAGCGTCGGCGGCGCGTATCACCGCCGTCATTCCTTATTATGCCTATGGGCGCACCGACAAAAAGGATCAGCCACGCGTGCCCATCACTGCGCGTCTGATCGCGGACTGCATTACCGTCGCCGGCGCCCATCGCGTCCTGACGATGGATATGCACGCCGGACAGATCCAGGGGTTCTTCAACATCCCCGTAGACGAGTTGACGGCGCAGGTGCTCCAGGCACGTTATTTCGCGGAGAAAGAGCTGGACGATCTCACGATTGTTGCCGCCGACGAGGGCTTCGCCAAGAAAGCGCGCCGGCTCGCGGACCGTCTCAACGCGCCGCTGGCTATCGTTGAGAAGCGCCGCCTGGGGAACAACGGCGCTACGGAAGCGATGGGCCTCATCGGCAATGTGAATAGCTGTAACGCGCTCATCGTCGACGACGAGATCGATACCGCCGGCTCACTGACGCAGGCAGTACGCGTCGTGCATGAACGCGGCGCGCGCAACATCTATTGCTGCGCCACGCACGCCATCTTCTCAGGCTCGGCCATCGAGCGCCTGCGTAAAGCGCCGATCACGGAAATCGTCATCACCGATTCTATTCCGCACGCGCCGGAGAAGCTCCTGCCCAACATGACCGTGATCTCGGTGGCCGCCTTCTTCGCGGATGCCATCAGCAGGATTCACGATGGCCGCTCGGTGAGCGAACTCTTCAGGTAAGCAGGATTTCCTAAAGTCCACTTTTCGGGGCAGCGGCATGATGATGAAGTGGAACGAACAAGCGCGGGAAGAGGGGTAGGCATGACCGGGAGGATGACTGGACCGGCTCTGCCTGTTCCCGTTCCTCATCGCGCTGCTATACAGCATAAGGATTCCCGGTCTTGTTCGTTCTCCTCATTATCGCGCCGCTACGTATGCAGGAATCCCGGCACTCCTGGCAGGGGTCACAATATGCTATAATAGCCACCAGCTATATTTCCAGCGAGCATCTACCGGATTTCTTTTAAAGAAAGTGCGTCCGATGCTCAGTATTCTCGCCGGCGTTCGTGCGTCTCCGCCGCACCAGGGATCTCAGGGATGGTGTGAGCAAATGTGCTGCGCGCATTTGCTCACACCATCCCTGAGATCCGGCGAGCGCCGCAGGAGCGAGGACGCAGGGTGCTGGAAATCAGATACATTCTTAAATAATAAAGAGGGTGGAGGGGCACATTCATTATGAAGCCACTTGTCGCTATCGTGGGCCGGCCCAACGTCGGCAAATCCACATTTTTTAATCGTATGATCGGTGAGCGCGTCGCCATCGTCGAAGACCTGGAAGGCACGACGCGTGATCGCCTCTATGGAGATACAGATTGGAACGGGCGAGAATTTACCCTTATCGATACCGGCGGCCTTGAACTCGGCCCCGGCATCCCTGCCGGCCAGATCGGGCTGAACGGCCAGCCAGGCGATCTGATGCAGCATGTCAAAGCGCAGGCGCAACTGGCTATCGAAGAGGCCGATGTGATCGTCTTCATGGTAGATGCGCGCTCCGGCATTACTGCCGCCGATGAAGAGGTCGCCGACCTGCTGCGCCGCACCAATAAGCCGGTTATTGTCGCGGCCAACAAAGCGGATAACGCAACACGTCGGCAGGATGCCGTCGAGTTTTATGCGCTGGGACTGGGCGATCCTATCGACATCTCCTCTATTCAGGGCATCGGCACCGGCGATCTGCTCGATAGGATCGTCGAGGCGTTGCCGCCGGCTGAGGAGGAAGAGGAGGAATCGGAGGAGGATGTCACGCGCATCGCGATTGTCGGGCGCCCCAATGTCGGCAAATCGTCGCTGCTTAACGTGATCCTGGGAACGCAGCGCTCGATTGTGAGCGAGGTTCCCGGCACGACGCGCGATAGTATCGATACCGACTTTGAGTACGAGGGGCACAGGATCAAGCTGATCGACACCGCCGGTATCCGCCGGCGCGGGCGCATCGGGCCGGGCATCGAAAAATACAGTGTGCTGCGCTCTACCAGGGCCATCGAGCGCTGCGACATCGCCCTGCTATTGATCGATGCAAGCGAAGGACTGGCGGCTCAGGATACCCATATCGCCGGCGTTATTGATGAGTATACAAAAGGCGTCATCATTGTCGTGAACAAGTGGGATCTGGCACAGGAGCAGCGCCGCGCCGAACGCGAGGGGCGGCCGCCGCGTCCCGATGATGAGATCGAGACCGCCGAAGCCTATCGCCGCATCGTTGCCGAGGGGTTGAAGTTCATTCCCTACGCGCCCATCATCTTCGCCTCGGCAAAGACGGGCTATCATGTGAAGTCGATCCTTGAGACGGCCCTCAAGATCGCCGAGATGCGCTACCTGCGCATTCCCACCTCGCGCCTCAATGAAGTGGTCCAGGAGGCGGTGAGGCGCATGCACCCCGGCATCGTGCGCGCGAAACAGTTGAAGCTCTATTACGCCACGCAGACGCGCGTCAACCCGCCAACGTTTGTCTTTTTCGTCAACGATCCACAGGCAGTGCATTTTTCCTACGAGCGTTACCTGGAAAATCGACTGCGCGAGGCTTTCAGTTTCAAAGGCACCGCCATTCGTCTCCATTTCAGGGCGCGATCTCGCAGCGAGGACCGGAATTTAAAGTAGAGTTGTAGTGGCGAGCGAGCGTAATTTCCACAACCGACATGCTACACGCCCCGTATATACTATGTATTATAGCCGGGGCGCACAAAATATAAATGCTATAGCCGTATATTAATGCTATTAAGGACGTTTCGATTGTCATGAATACTGCTATATGTTATAGTGAGCATGAATAAACGTGGGAAAATCCCATTTTTGTGAGGTACGTACCAATGCATCTGAAACTCATCGCCGCTGATAAAACCGACGTTGGGAAACAACGAGAACAAAACGAAGACTACGTGTATAAGCGTATCGAGTCATCCGAGGAAGGGGATCGTGGCCTCTTTATCGTCGCCGACGGCATGGGTGGATACAGGGCAGGAGAAGTTGCGAGCAGAATGGCCGTAGAAACAATTAGCAAAGGACTGGATAGCTTCTTCAAGCCTCTGCCGGAACAGCCAACCATCAAACTGAAACCTTCGGACCTGCAACAGTCCGCCAGCGCGTCTTCGCCGGCGCAGCAGACAACCAAGAACAAAACCCGTAAGCTGGCGGAGACGCCCGCAACAATGAATATAGAGGATCAGTTGCGGGCAGCCATTCAGCAGGCTAACAAGGCCATTTTACGCTATGGCGAGCAGCAATCATCCGCTCGTGGACTCGGCAGCACCGTCACGGTGGCGTTGATTCAGAATGACCAGGCGTATATTGCCAATGTTGGCGATAGCCGGACGTATCTCTTACGCGATCATAAGCTGATACCATTAACGCGCGATCATTCCCTTGTGGCGCGGCTCGTAGAGTCGAACCAGATTGCCCCGGAAGATATCTATACCCACCCCCAGCGTAACCTGATTTATCGTTCCCTGGGCGCCGGTCATAAAAGTATCGAGGTAGACATTTTCCATGAGGTTGTGCGCCCCGGCGATATCTTCCTGCTCTGTTCCGATGGGTTGTGGGAGATGGTGCGGCCTCAAGATCTGCTCAAGGCGCTCAGCGAGCAGAGCAGTCCGCAGAAAACGTGCGATACTTTGATTGACCTGGCGAACGAGGGCGGGGGCGAAGATAACATCAGCGCCGTCGTGGTCCACGTTAACGCCCACTGATACCAGCGAGCGCATTTGGAGATAACAGGAGTATGGCTCTCCCAATAGGCACTATTCTTGATGGCAAATTCAAGATTGTACAGATCCTCGGCGAAGGTGGTATGGGCACTGTCTATAAAGTAGAGCAACTGGGCACAACACCGCCTTACTATTATGCCGTCAAAGAATTGCTCATTAATCCTAATACCAGCGAAGAAGACCGCAAAGCCGCTATCGAACGCTTCAACAAGGAGATCACGCTGCTGCGCGGCCTCAAGCACCCCCACATCGCGGCGCTGACGCTCCCCTTCCAGGAGCGCGGAAACTACTACTTCGTGATGGAGTTCGTTCCTGGCCGCAGCCTGGAAAAGATCCTGGAGGATAGCAAGGGGCCGCTGCCAGAGGAGCAGACGATCAAGTGGATGATGCAGGTCTGCGAAGCGCTGACCTATATACATACACGCAATCCACCGATTATCCTGCGCGATCTGAAACCTGGCAATATTATGATTACGCCCGATAACGAGGTGCAATTGATCGATTTCGGCATCGCGCGCAAATTTGATCCCAACAAGCGAACCAACACCGAGAACCTGGGGACGATCTCTTATGCCTCACCCGAGCACCTGGGATCGATTACGGCGCCGGGGCAGCGCCGCTCGGCGCAGAATCCCGGCAAACTGGTGCAGACCGATGCTCGCTCCGACATCTATTCGCTCGGCGCGACCATGTATCACCTGCTGACCAACTACGAGCCTGATCCCATCCAGACGCCAGCGCCGGGGAGTATCCATGCCAGGAATCCCCGCCTGCGTACCATTCAGGTAGGAGGCAGGACCGTCTGCCCGGTTGAGCAGGTGATTATCAAGGCGATGCAGCAGGATCCGGCGCATCGCTTTCAGAGCGCCGAGGCCATGCGCGTCGCGCTGCAACAATGCCTGCCCAACAACGCGGCCCCTTCCACGGTACAGATCCCGGCGATCTCGCCAAATGCGACCATCATTGTACCGTCGCCCATCACGGGCAGCGCAGGTCTACGCTGCCCCAAGTGTGGTTTTCAAAATCGCCCCGGCGCCAAGTTCTGCAAGCGCGACGGGCACCCACTGGTGCAGGGGGTAGCCATCGCGCCACCCCAGGCACGCGCCCAGGCGGCGCGGGCACCCATCCGCGCGCGCCCCGCGCAGCCGATCCAGGCCAGACCCGCGCAGCCGATCCAGGCCAGACCGGCCACAACGGGCGCGCCCGTAACCAACGATCCCTATCGCCTGGGACTCCAGCAGTTGACCAATAAGAACTACGCCGAAGCGATCAAGCAGTTCAAACTGGCGCAGAGCCAGAACGGATCGCGTTACGACGTGCTCTACAACCTGGGCCGCGCCTACCGGCAATATGGACAATCGCTCAGAGAAACGAATAAGAAGCAATTTACCGAGAACTTGAAGCTGGCCGCCGAACACTTTGAGGAGGCCACGCAGCAGAAACCCGATGCGCTCGACGCTTTCTTCCAGCTCGGTATGTGTTATCGCGATCTGGAGCTGTACCCCAGGGCTACAGAGACCTTCAAGAAGGCACTCGCCCTCGCGCCACAGGACCCGGCGATCTACTACCAGCTTGGTATGATCGCGGCGCAGCAGGGCTACAACCGTGAGGCGGAGGCGTACTTCCTGGACGGATTACGCATCAATCCCGACCATGCGTTAATTTTAATAGCGCTTGGCCGTCTCTATAGCGAGACCAGGCAGATTCCCTCGGCCATCAGCACACTGCGCCAGGCGACGCAGCGCGATCCGGCCCTGTGGGAAGGCTGGTACGAGCTGGGCCGCGCCCACATGAAGGCCAGAGAATGGAAGCTGGCGCTCAGCGCATTAGAACAGGCACGCCAGGTCGGTCCATATGCTCCCGAAGTCTACAGCGCTATGGCGGCGTGTTATCTCAAGATGAACAAAAAAATTGAGGCCCGGCAGATGGTGAAGGAGACATTGCAACGCGATCCCAACAATGCCGAAGCTATCCGACTACAAAAACAACTCTAAAGGAGGGCAGCGATGCTCTGTCCAACATGTCATACACTCAATCGCGATAACGCCAAATTCTGCAAGGGTTGTGGACAATCATTCACTGCCGAGACCGTAGGAGCACCTCTTGCCAGCCCCACTGCGCAGGGAAATGTTCAGGGACAATCTCAGCCGGAGAGCGGGCGGGCGGAGGTGCAGGCTGCGGCGCCGGCGCAGAGTGGTGGCGGCGATTTCGATGATCCGAGCCTCGCGCCAACGCAGATCCTTACGCCGCAGCAGATGATAGAGTATCACACACGGCGCTGGCAGCGAGAACTGGAGCAGGAGCAGCAGCGGCAATCCGTCGACGAGCAGCAGCGGCGCGCCGAGATCGCCGAGCTTCCCACGCTGCTATTTACACCGCCGGGCAGCGGAGCAGCACAGCAGATGTCCCCGGCCCAGCAGCGGGACATCGCCGAACAACCGACCATTGCCATGACGCCGGGAGAACTCAGCGCGAAGGCTCCAGAAGAGGCGCCATCCACTACAACCGGGCAGCCGGCTGAGCCGGCGTCGCCAACTGCCACAGAAGATGCGGCAAAAGCGGAGGCGGGCACAGCATCTCCGCCTTCCACGACGGACGCAGCAGATACCAATAGTCAGGGTAGTGGGGAGGAAGCGCCTGCCTCCGCCTCCGCCCCGGAAGAGGATATAATGGAGCAAATACCACCATCGACAGGAGATCAAAGCAACGAGGAGCAGATAAACCAGCCCCGGCCCGAATCCCAGGCGGCAGCGGAAGATTTTCCAGTGCTGGCAGTGGGAACGGTCGTGGCCGAACGCTATGAAGTCGTGCAGGTGATCGGTCAGGAAGAGGACGAGCACGTTTACCTGGTCACGGATCACCAGGGCTACCAGCGCTGCTGGAACTGTGGCTCGGAACAGAACGCCGAGGGCGACGAGTTCTGCATCGACTGCGGCGCAGAGCTGCTCAATGCTTCGTATACCATGCATGAGTACGCCACTACCGCGAGCAAAGATAGCGAGGCGCACGTCCTGCAAGGCAATATCATGAACACCTTCATGGATCAGGGGCGCACCTATGTGATCGAGCAGCCGCAGGCCACGCAGTCGGCCTTTCCTACCGGCGTCCATCTGCTCGCCGCCAGCGACTCCGATGCCGGCAACGTGCGGCGCAGTGATCCGAACGAGGACAGCACGCTCGTCCTGCAACTGCAACGCATCCACGAATCGCTGGCTACGCCGTCGGGCATCTTTATCGTCGCCGACGGTATGGGCGGCCACGAAAACGGCCAGGGCGCCAGCCGTATGACGATTAATATCATTGCCGAACGCATGGTGCGCGAACTGCTGGCCGCTCCGCTGAGCGCCGAAAAGGCGGGCGAGACTCCGCCAGCTATGGATGAAGATAGCCTGGTCGCGCTGCTGCAAGGAGCTATCGAAGACGCTAACACTGCCCTTTGCCAGATGAACCAGCGCGAGAAGTCGGATATGGGATCGACCATTACCGGTTTTATGGTGGTAGGCGATCACGCGTATATCCTTAATGTAGGGGATAGCCGAACCTACATGCTGCGTGATAGCAAGCTCTATCAACTGACCAACGATCACTCGCTCGTCGGGCAACTGGTCGCCAGCGGGCTGATCGAGCCGGATGAGGTGTACACGCACCCGCAGCGCAGTCAGATTTATCGCAGTCTTGGCGACAAATTAAACGTGCAGATCGACATCTTCAAGCAGCAGATCCATCCCGGCGACATCCTGTTGAGTTGCTGCGATGGCCTGTGGGAGATGGTACGCGATCCTCAGATTACCGAGATCCTTGTCAACGCACCCGATCCTCAAACGGCATGTACGCGCTTGATCGAAGCGGCCAACGCCAATGGCGGAGAGGACAATATAAGTGTCGTAATTGTCTATGTGCGTTGAAATTACCGCGATTATGATATACTAGGGCCAGCCGAATGCGAAAGGAGCTACGAGAATATGCCTGGAGAGGTAACACTGGCACACCAGCTAGGAAAAGACTTCATGCCAGTAACCGGTGGAAGTCAGGTCGCATACGCCTTAATAGAAGCTAAACCAACGGAACTGATGGCGCAGGTGCGCATGCCTTTGAACTTTGCCCTGGTGATTGACCATTCTGGCTCCATGAAGGGAGCAAAGCTCAGAAATGTCAAAGAAGCCGTCAAGATGGTCATTGACCGGCTGGAGCCGAGCGACTATATCTCGGTGGTCATTTTCGATGATACAGCTCAGGTCATCATTCCTTCTATGCCCGCTAACGATAGGCCGGGCATGAAAGCGGCGATTGACCGCATTATGGACGCCGGTGGCACAACCATGTCGCTTGGTATGATTCAGGGGCTGGGCGAGTTGCGCCGCTGGAATATCCCCAACGCCGTGAGCCGCATGATCCTGCTGACGGACGGCGTGACCTACGGCGATACCGACCGCTGCCGCCAGCTTGCCAGGGACGCCGCCGCAGCGGGCATCTCAATTTATCCGCTGGGCATTGGCGCCGACTGGGACGAAAATTTACTCGATGATATCGGCCAGCTCAGCGGCGGTATGCCCGCCGAGTTCATCAGAACGCCGGCCGACGCGATGAGCATCTTTGAGCAGCAGGTGCAGAGCGCGGTCGCGGTTGCGGTGCGCAATGCAGTCCTGACGCTCCGACTCCCGGCCGGCGTCTCACCCAGGAAGGCCGTCAAGGTTCTCCCTATTATTCGCGATATCGATCAGTCGGCGCTCTCTGACCGGCAGGTTGTCATCCCGCTGGGTGATCTGGAGAAGGATACTCCGCAATCTGTGCTGGTCGAACTGATGATCGATCCCCGGCCCGCCGGGCTGTTCCGCATCGCACAGGCCGAATTGACCTATGATGTGCCGATTGCGAACCTCATCGGGGAACGCATCCGCGATGATATCAAGGTCACATTCACGACAGATCCCAACGAGGCGGCGCAGGTGAATGCGCTGGTCATGAACTTCGCGGAGAAGGCCAACGCGAATCGTCTGGTTACGCGTGTGCTGGATGAATATAAACGCACCGGCAAGGCGACGATTCGCCTGGCGCCAAATGTGACGCGCGTCCTCGACCAGGAGACGCAGGCGGCCCTCGAACAGATCAGCCAGGGACAACAGATTTCGCAAGAACAGGTCAAATCTATCGGGAACAAAACCCGCAAGCTCACTCAGCGCCTGGACGATATGCTGCCCTGATTGCGAAGCACCGGCGGTGCTTCGCACCTGTGAGTGGTGTTTGCTTGAGCGGACGGAGTTCGCCCCGGCAAACACCACTCACAAACAAGCCGCCGAAGGCGGAAAGGGGAGCTTTTGAGTAGTTACCAAACAAGTTGTGAATACTCTTCCTGTAGAGGAAGGATAATTAGAGGAAGGATATATTGAGATGACAGTAAGGTGTTCTCTAGGACATGAAAATCCTGACGGCTCGGCTTTCTGCGATGAGTGCGGCGAACCCCTGACCGGGACGACGCCGGACGCGAGCGCCGCGCCCCAGGTACAGACCGCAGCGCCGGCGGCTCCGGCCGCCGCCGGGACGCAGATATGCCCCTCCTGCGGCGCGACGAACCCGGTGGGCGAGGCTTTCTGCTCTAACTGCGGCGTAAGCCTGCTCGGTGCACCGGCCGCTGCTCCGGCCACGGCAGCGCCACAGCCCGCGACTCCACAACCCGAGCCGGTTGAAGTGGCGGCCCCCGCGCCTGCTCCCACCGCCGCTCCCAGCGCGTTGCGGGCCAGGCTCATCGTTGAGGCCGATAATCAGGAGTTCGATCTGAGCGGCAAAGATAATATCACGCTGGGGCGCGAGGATGCCGTCAGCAACATCTATCCCGATGTCGACCTGACGCCACATGGCGGCGAAGAAGGCGGCGTCTCACGTATGCATGCACGCATCTTCGTAGAGAACGGCCAGTATATGCTGGAAGATGAGAATAGCACGAACTTCACGTTCCTTAACCGCCAGCGCCTCGCCGCCCAGACACCGACGCCGCTGCACGACAACGACGAAATCCGCCTCGGACGCGTGCTGCTGCGCTTTAAGACGCCCTAGCTGCGGCCATGACTTCGATCCCTTAAGAGGGGAACCTGATCTCGAAGCTCATCACGCGCGCGCCTGCGACGCTCGTTTTCTGGATGGTACGCGGTGAACCAGGCGCGAAGCGCCTGGTTCACCGCGTACCATCCAATCCCGGCGCGGCTTCGCTACGCCAGACCCGGGTGAATCAGGCCCCCTCTCATTGACAGAGATAGGTATAGTCGCTATAATTTACGCGATACCCTGAGGGGAGGATATAAAGAGAGGGTTTTATGAAACGTACCTGGCAACCCAAGCGTATTCCGCGCAAACGCGAGCACGGCTTCTTGAAGCGCATGTCCACGCGCAACGGCAGGCGCGTGCTCAAAGCCCGCCGCGCGAAAGGACGCTGGTCCTTAACGGTCTGAGCAGCAGCAGTTCACTAAAGGCTGCTGAGGATTGAAGTTGGCACTTTCACGGGCATTACGCTTACGTAAAGGAAGCGATTTTCGACGGGTGAGGCAGCAGGGACGCAGTATCGCTTCCCGGCTGCTTATCCTCGCGTGGGCGCCTAATGATGTAGCACGTCTGCGAATCGGCTTTGTAATTAGTAAACGCATCTCGAAACATGCCGTTGAACGCAATTACATAAAACGGCTATTGAGTGAAGCAATTCGTCCTTTCCTGGCAGATCTTCCCGCAGGATGGGATATAATAGTGAGTGCGCGAAATCAACTTATCGGTGTGGATCTCCGTATACTTAAACAGGATGTTGCTACTCTATTACATAAGGCGCGACTACTCGATTGCTCTCAGAGATCTGGGACGAGTAGCTGAATACACGCAAAGGTCACAACAGTGAAATACATTGCACTTGGCTTGATCCGGTTATATCAACGCACGCTGTCGGTGGTCCTGCCTTCATCGTGCCGCTTTGTCCCCTCATGTTCCCAGTATGGATATGAGGCTATTGAACGTTTTGGATTCTTCCGTGGCGGCTGGATGACGATCAAGCGCATCGGGCGCTGTCATCCCTTTTATCACGGCGACCTCTACGACCCGGTTCCAGAAAGATTAGAGCCGAGGCCGGGGCGAGGAAGGCAGGAGGGTGCTCGTGTTCGGTGAGATAGGTTACATTTTCAATCTTATCTTCACATTTCCCATTTTTAACGCTTTAATGTTATTATATCACCTTTTTGGTGATTTTGGCCTTTCCATCGTCGTGCTGACACTGATTATCAGGCTGATACTGTTTCCATTGACCCTGAAACAGTTGAAGTCGATGAAGGCAACACAGGCACTACAACCACGCCTGGCGGAGATCAAGAAGAAGTACGCGAAGGACCAGCAGGCGCAGCTCGTGGCAACCCAGGCGCTCTATAAAGAGTATGGCATCAATCCGGCGGCTGGCTGTCTGCCAATGCTGATCCAGTTGCCTGTGCTTTACGGCCTCTTTTATGGTATAGAAGACTTAATCAAGATCCCCAACGTGCAGGCCCTTAATAACCTGCTTTATCCGTTCATCCCGCATTTCGCCGTGATGCCAGATCTGAACCTGACCTGGCTGACCTTTATCAGCCCGGTCCTGCAATTCTCGCTGGCTAAGCCCGATCCCACGCATATCTTGCCGATCATCGCCGGTTTAGCGACCTTTATCCAGTTGCGCATGTCGCAGCCTAAAACCACTGCTACCAGCGGAGCCAGCGATCCAACGGCGCAATCGATGAAGATGATGCAATACGTGATGCCTCTGATTACGGTCTTCTTCGCATGGACGTTCGCCGCCGGCCTGGCGCTCTACTGGACGGTCTCATCCATCTTCCAGGCGATCCAGCAGTACTTTGTGACTGGCTGGGGTTCACTGCTGATTACACCTGACTTCCTGCATCGTGATGGGAACCGGGAGGGCGAATCCAGGGAGAGGGAGACTGGCTCAAGGAGCTATATGGGCGACCAGCGCAGAGAACGCGCAGTATTAGAACAGGCCAACGGCACAGAGCCAATTTCTGAGGAGAATACCGGCCCTTCGATGAACAAGCCGCGCCCCCCTACCGGCTCGCGCTCGTCGGGAGGCGGTTCCGCATACACCCGCCGCCGGCGCGGCAGCAGCGCATCGGCACGCCGGCGCGGCAGCACGCAACGCTCGCGTAGCTAAACCTGATTGGGATTTGCGCTCCTTCGCGGGCGCAATTTCACTATACAAAAGGGAGGCAAGGAAACTGTGGAAAGCATAGAGGCTAGTGGCAAAAGTGTTGATGAGGCAGTCACACAGGCTCTGGCGCGTCTGGGAAAGCGCCGCGATGAGGTAGAGGTCGTCGTTCTGCAAGAGGCTGGCCGTGGCGCTTTTGGCCTGGGCAGCAGAGACGCCCGTGTGCGTGTCACCGTGCGCCCCGGCAGCGCCGGTGCGGTCATTACACCGGAAATGGCCGATGCTATCCTCGGTCCCGATGGTCCCGAGGTTGCTCTCCCCGAAGACGAAGAAGAATTGTACGAAGATGAGGACTTCGAGGACAACGAAGAGGGCTTCGCTGAGGACGAGGAGATGGAGGAGGAGGACGAAGAGTTCGAAGATGAAGAGTTCGAAGATGAAGAGGAAGATGAGGAGCTAGAGGAGGAAGCGGCGCCATTTATTGCCTCCACCGATTTATTCCCCCACACTGGTACGGATGAGAGCGAAGTGGAAGCGGCGCAGGGTGAAGTTCAGGATGTCGAAGTTCCTTCTCGTGAGGATATCGAGATTACTGTAGATGTGCTCCAGCATATTCTGCGCAACATGAATATCCAGGCCGCCGTCCAGGTACGCTCAACCAACCCTCTGACGCTCAATATCCACGGCATCAATGAGAACCTCGGCCTGCTGATCGGACGCCGTGGCGAGACGCTGGCCGCTCTCCAACTGCTCGTTAACCTGATCGTAAGCCACCGCACGAAGCACCGCATGCGCATTATCGTGGACGCTGAGAATTATCGCGCACGCCGCGAGGAAAATCTACGCTCCCTGGCTTTGCGCGTGGCGCAGCAGGTGCGCAACTATCGCCGCTCTATCGCGCTGGAGGCTATGCCTCCTCATGAACGACGCATCGTACACATTGCCCTATCCGATAGTAAAGATATCAGCACGGAAAGTATCGGCGAAGGCGATGAACGGCGCGTGGTGATCTCTTTGAAACGACCTGCACGATAGCACAGGATGGGCGAAAGGAGGGATCGCCCATCCTTCACACCCCTTGATAATCGTCTGACAACTGAAAAAGGAGCATCCCGCCCGTGCTACAGGTCCCCCAGTTTTTATCTATCGGGCATGTCACACGAGACATACATCCTGATGGTTCTTTTTCGCTCGGCGGCACCGTGACTTTTGCTGCCCTGACCGCCTATCACCTGGGATTAGCAGCGGGTATCATCACCTGCGCGGATCCCGAACTCATCGGTGTGTTATCGGAACGACTTCCTGACATTGCCCTGCATGTGCGTCCATCTGAGAGGACAACAACATTCGCTAACTACTACCATGAGGGATTTCGCACGCAATACCTCTATGCCCGGGGCGATTCATTGGATTTTGCCGATGTGCCCGCTGCCTGGCATAGCGCTCCTATTGTCCTGCTCGGCCCTCTTGCTCAGGAACTCTCGCCGGAATTCGTGACGCTCTTCCCACGCCAGCCGGGCACGATCATTGCCGCTACGCCCCAGGGCTGGCTGCGGCGCTGGGACGACGATGGCCGCGTCTGGCCTGCCCCCTGGCATGATGCCGAGAAAGTCCTGCCCCTGCTCGACGCGCTCATTCTCAGCCACGATGATCTGCTCCCTTTCGCTAACGGCAATCGTGGCGAGGCCGATGCGATCCTGGCGCAATGGAGCGCCCACGTTCCGCTGCTCATCGCCACTGACGGGCGCTACGGGGCTACGCTCTTCCGGCGCGGCGTGGCCCGGCGCTTCCACGCTTACCCGGCCACCGAGGTTGATCCCACCGGAGCCGGAGATGTGTTCGCAGCCGCCTTCCTGATCCACCTGCACCGGCATGGCGATCCCGAGCGCGCCGTCGATTTCGCCAACTGCGTCGCCTCGTTCTCAGTCGAGAAGGAGGCCATCCGCGGCATCCCAACCCTCGAAATGGTCGAGGAACGCATGCGGCAATACAGAGAGGCGAACGAGCCGGTGTGAGCGACGCGCAGCCGTGTGATTGATCGCGTTCCGCTGATGTGCGTTCATAGCACGATGAGAAAGGGTATATTCTCGTGGGCCGCCACCAGGGCGGCCCAGGCACACTCACCCGGCACGCTGGATTCATTATCGACCTGCACCGACCTACGCCTGGTTCTCCAGGTGCCGGCACACCTCCTCCGCGAACCCGGTTGTGCTGGCGCCGCCGCCCTGGTCGACGGTCAGCGTCCGGCCTTCGCGATAGACCTGCGCTACGGCCTGCTCAAGCCGGCGGGCCTGCTCGCTGTAGCCGCAATATTCAAGCATGAGCGCGCCCGAAAGGAGCATCGCAGTGGGGTTGATGGCATTCTTGCCGGCAAGATCTGGCGCGGATCCGTGCACCGGCTCGAAGTAAGCGTAACCTTCGCCCAGGCAGGCACTCGGCGCAAGCCCGAGGCCGCCGATAGCGCCGGCAGCGGCGTCAGCGAGAATATCGCCATGCTCATTGGAGAGCACCACCACGTCCAGTGTCTCCGGGGCCGCAATCATACGCCGCGCCAGGTCGTCGATCAGAAACTCCTGGTAGCTCAGGGTGGCATATCCCCTCACCGCCTCGCGTACCAGTTCACGAAAACGGCCATCGGTGCGGGGCAGGATCGAATACTTGGCTCCGAGCGTCACGCGGCCAGGATAGCCCTGCTGCTGGCGTTGCAGCGCCAGTTCGCAGGCGGCAAGCGCCACGCGCCGCATCTGCTCATCGGTGACGACGCGCAGGGCATAGGCGCCGCTTGTATGCTGCGGGGGCGCCTGCCACCAGGAAGCGCTGGAGGGCAGGGCCGCCAGTTCCGCGACATCGCCCTCACGCGGGGGGTACATGCCCTCCAGATTGTCGCGCACAATCACATAGTCGATGCGCTCGGGATGGAGCATAGGGCTGTGATAGCCGGGATACCAGCGCACCGGCCGGATATTGACATACGTCTCCTTGCCCCAGCGCAAATACCACAATACGGGCCTGCTCGGTCCCCCGCTGGCACCGAATAACGTACAGTCGGCGCTGTCGATTGCCGAGCGCGTCTGATCGGGAAACGCATTACCGTAGCGCTCCTGCGCCGCGCGCCCACTCAGCGCTTCATAGAAGTTGATGTCGGGCGCCAGCAGGCTCAGGATCTGGACCGTGGGGCGCATTACCTCCGGCGCGGCATCGTCGCCGGGGATGACGCAGACCGCCGGTGGGGAGTGTAGAGCGCGGCGCCTTATCATCGCAGGGTTCCCTCCTGGCGAATATATTCGATGATGCCTCCCGCCGCCACGATACGCGCCACGAAGGGATCGAGCGGCTCGGCCTGGAACGTCTCCCCGGTGGTCAGATTATGAATATGGCCCGCGCTCAGATCGACCTCGATCTGCTGCCCATCGGCGCTCGCCAGCACAGCCTCCTCGCAGATCAGCACCGGGAGGCCGATATTGACAGCATTGCGATAGAAGATACGTGCGAAGCTGCGCGCGATGACCACCTTCACGCCGCAGCCCAGGATAGCGGAGGGTGCATGCTCGCGCGAGGAGCCACAGCCGAAGTTGTGCCCGGCCATGATTACATCGCCCGGCTGCACCTGCCGCGCGAACTCCGGCAGCACTTCGCAGAGGCAGTGGCGCGCCAGTTCGGCGCGGTCGGTGGTTACATTATAGCGACCCGGAATGATGACATCGGTATTGACGTTATCGCCCAGCATCCAGATACGTCCCATAATCGTTTTCTCCTTTCAGATGGGGCACACCAGACGACCACAAGGGTCGTCTCTACATTTTCTGGCGATGGATGCCCTGCCTGGCACATCAGACGACCACAAGGGTCGTCTCTACATTTTCTGACTTCGCCTTGCTCCCGTCGTCTACATAGATCATCCTATCGCCCCCATACCCTGTAGAAAATTGCGTGGATCGGTGATATGCCCGGTCAGTGCGGTAGCGGCGACAGTTGCGGGGCTGCCGAGATAAATTTCGGCGGTGGGATCGCCCATGCGGCCCGTAAAGTTGCGGTTCATCGTTGTCAGCGCGCGCTCGCCTGGTGCCAGCACACCATAATGGCGCCCGATGCAGGGACCACAGCCGGGGGTACCGACCGAGGCGCCGGCCTGCACAAATGTTTCCAGGTAGCCGAGCCGCATGGCCTCAAGATAGACCTCGCGCGAAGCAGGTACGACGACCATGCGCGTCGCGGGATGGATCGTTCTGCCACGCAGAATGCTGGCGGCGATGGCGAGATCGTCGAGGCGGCCATTGGTACAGGTGCCCAGGAAGACCTGATCGATCTGCACATCCTCGACCTCGGAGACCGGTACGACGTTGTTCACATCGGGCGGGCAGGCGATCAGCGGCTCCAGCGCGGAGGCATCAATCTCGATCACGCGCTCATACTCGGGGTTGCGCGGCGCCAGCATCGGATACTCGCGATCAGTGCGCCCGCGCAGCCATTCTCGCGTGGTTTCATCGGGAGCGACCAGCCCGGCTTTGCCGCCCATCTCGATAGCCATGTTGCAGAACGTGAAGCGCTCGCTGACCGAGAAGCGCTCAACGAGGTCGCCGGTATATTCGATAGCGCGATAGTTGGCCCCATCGACGCCAACGCGGCGTACCATTTCCAGCGTCACATCTTTGGCATAGACGCCGAAAGGCAGGCTGCCCGTCAGGCGAATGTTGATCGTCGCAGGCACGCGGAACCATGTGCGCCCGGTGGCATAGGCCACACCGATATCGGTTGAACCCATGCCTGTCGCGAAGGCGCCGAGCGCGCCATAGGTGCAGGTATGGCTATCAGCGCCTACGATGATCGAGCCAGGCGTCACGAAACCGCACTCCGGCATCACCTGGTGGCAGATGCCCTGCTGCAAGATGCCGATGCCCTGCTCGCGCGCGAAGCTGCGAATATCGCGCTGCAAGGTTGCGGCGGCAATCGTCGCGGCGGGCACAATATGGTCGAAGACGATATGCGAGCGCTGGGCATCGAAGACGCGCCCGCCGTTCTGCTGTGTCAGCTTGCGAAATGCCTGGATCGCCAGCGGCGTCGTCGTGTCGTGGCTCATCACATGATCGACCTCCACAACCACCGTCTCGCCCTGATGCACGGTGCGGCCCAGTTTGTAGCTAAAAATCTCTTCGGTCAGCGTTCCCACACTAGATTTCCTTTCTCCTGAATCCATGCTTGAATAAATGCGTCAACTTCTTCAGAACTTAATGGACCATCTTCCGCCCGCCTTTTGAGATCCTGCGTAAGACGCATAATCTCGTCGGCGTCCAACTGGATACCCAGAACAGCGGCGCGATGCCCGACGGCGTAGCGGCCCGTGAAACGCGAGCCGACATCGATGTGCCGCTCCAGCCCGAAATCCTCCGGGTTGAGGACTTCGTAGGCGCGCGGATTGCGCAGCACGGCCTTCGTATGCACGCCAGCGCGGTGCGTGAATGCTCCCGGCGCTGTGATCGGATTGTTAAAGGGGATGGGCAGGTCGAGGCAGCGCGCGACGAAACGATCCAGCGCGGGCAGTTGCGTCAGGTCGAGCTGCGCCAGCAGTTCGGGATGATGAATGTACAGCTGCGCGATGAGGCCGCTGAGCGAGGCGATACCGTTGCGCTCGCCGATGCCAAGCACGGTGACATCAAGGCAGTCCGCGCCGGCCTCCAGGGCGGCAATCGTGTTGGCGATGGCGCAGCCGGTATCGTTGTGCCCATGAAATTCGATGCCGACGCCGGGGTAGCGTTCGGCACAGAGCCGCACCAGTCGTTCGACCATACGCGGAGTAGCGATGCCGACGGTATCAGGCAGGCCGATGCGCTGCGCGCCTGCTTCGACGACGGCATCGAAGACGGTGAGCAGGTCAACGAGATCGCTGCGAAAGGCATCCTCCGCAGAGAAGCGCACGTAGCGGCCAGCAGCCCGCGCACGCCGGATGAGCGGGACCGCATCGGCGATCATCTGCTCTATGCGCCTTCCATGACTATAAGAACGCAGTTCGTTTGAGGTGCCATAGAAGAGATTGAGGCCGAAAATGGGCGTCTCCAGCGCGGCCTGTACATCGGCCTCGACACAGCGCACATGCGCGATGATGCGCGCGCGCAGAGCGAGCCGGCATAGGGCTTCGATGGCGGCGCGCGTCTCCGGCGAGGCTACCGGCGACGGCACTTCGATAAAGCCTATGCCGATGGCGTCGAGCATGCGCGCGATGGTGAGGCGCTGCTCAAGGGTGAAGTAGGCGCCGGCGAACTGTTCGCCTTCGCGCAGTGTCGAGTCGAGAATCGTAAGGGAGGTCATAATCTACTCTCCTCCCTTGCTTCTTGTTGATGAGAAGAAGAGAGATTTTTTTCTGGGGACACCCCGTTCCCCGCCAGGGGGCCGCTCCCCCCGGCACCCCCGCTTACAGGCACCCCGGCGAGTTCTTTGAGCGCAAGTTCGAGGACGGCGATGGCGTGCCGGTATTCGTCGAGGGCGATGCATTCCCGGGGTGTGTGATCGAGCCGCGAGTCGCCCGGCCCGTATGCCACGATGTTCGGTCCCCAGACCGGCCCGACGACGTTCATATCCGAGGTGCCGGTTTTGTATTTGAAGGTGGGCTGGACGCCGGTGGCACGCAGCGCGGCGACGAAGGCTCGCGCTACCGGCGTGCTGCGCGTCGTCTGAAAAGCTTCCTCCGCGCCCGCGAAACTGAGCTGGATGTCATCCTCTGACGCGCGGCGCTCCAACTGCTCGCGCAGGCCAGCGAGATCATAGCCGGGGGGCAGGCGGTAGCCGATGACGAAGTGTGTGCGTTCTTCCAGGCCATCCTGCTCGCTGCTGATACTGCGCAGCGAAGGCAGCAGCGCGGCGAAGGCGGAGTCACCCGCGTGCTCTCGATTCCAATCAGCGGCATGGCTTCGCACGTATTCCCAGAAGGCTGCCGCGACCTCGCTGCTGGATTGCAGCGGTCCCGCACTGTGGCTGAGCGGCCGCGCTACATGGCCTTCGACCAGCAGGCGCCCCTTGTAGCCGATGGTGATGGCGCGGCTGCCACTCGGCTCGCCAATGATACAGGCGGCGGGACGATAGCGCTCGACGACGGCATGTGCGCCGCTCGAAGTGGCGGCCTCCTCTTCTACCGCGCCGATGACGACCACCGGGCGCCGCGACGAGCCGGACCGGGCTACGCGCGCCGCCGCGCAGAGAAATGCGGCCAGTGGCCCCTTCGCGTCGACGGCGCCGCGCCCATACAGCACGCCGTCCTCTATCCTGACAGGGATCTCGCCGCGCACAGTATCCATATGTCCGAGCAGGATAACGGGCTGCATCACGTCCTGAGCGCTCTCTATATTCTCGTGCGTGCTGGCGATGAAATTTCCGGCGTCATCTACATAAGAATACAGGCCCATACGCTGCGCTTCCGCGACCAGGTAATGTGCCAGCGCTCGCTCCTGGCGCGAGTAGCTGGGGATAGTGAGCATGTTGCTCAGCAGCGCGACTTCATCCGGTGCGCTATCGCCAGATTGCAACTCCATATCGGGAAGCCGCGTGGCCTCCCGTGATTGCGCGCCAAGCACTTCGGCCACCGTTGCCAGCGCGCGCTCAAGCTGCTGCTCCGTGATTACCAGCGGCGGCAGCAGGCGCAGCACATTCGGTCCTGCGGGCAGCGCCAGGATTCCACGCTCGCACAGCGCCTCAAGATACGGCTGCACGCGGCGAGTGAGTTCGATGCCGAGCAGCAGCCCCTTGCCGCGCACCTCGCGAATGAGCGGTGAGCGCAGGCCACGCAGATACTCCAGGGCATAGTCGCCGAGCCGGGCGGCGCGCCCGGCCAGATTTTCGCGCTCAAGGATATCGAGCGCAGCCAGGGCGGCGGCACAGGCCAGGGGATTGCCGCCAAAGGTGCTGCCGTGCGCGCCCTTCGTGATACGCCCGCTCTCGATCACGCGCGGCCCCAGGCAGATCGCGCCCACCGGCACACCGCCGCCCAGCGCTTTCGCCAGGCAGAGGATATCGGGCTGGAGATCGTAATGCTCGCAGGCGAAGAGCCGCCCTGTGCGGCCAAAGCCTGTCTGCACCTCGTCGACGATCAGCAGCGCGCCACGCTCGCGGCAGAGGGCGGCCAGCCCGGCCACATATTCGGCGCTGGCGACATGCACGCCGCCCTCGCCCTGCACCAGTTCGACGATGACCGCTGCCGTCTGCTCATTGATGGCAGCGTCCGCCGCGGCGAGATCGTTGTAGCGCACATGCGTGACGCCGGGCATGAGCGGCGCGAACGGCTCGCGATAGTGCGGCTCCCAGGTCGCGGCCAGCGCCCCCATGCTGCGGCCATGAAAACCGCGCAGCGCCGCGACGATCCCTGTGCGCTTCGTCGCCAGGCGCGCGAACTTGAAGGCGCCTTCCACGGCCTCCGTCCCGCTGTTGCAAAGAAAGATATGGTCGAGTCCCTGCGGCGTGATTCGCGCCAGGCGCTCAAGCAGGCGCGCGCGCACATCGTTATAAACGATTTCGGAGCAGGTGATGAGCCGCTGCGCCTGCGCGGCGAGGGCGGCGGCGATCTCTGGTCGCCCGTGGCCGATACTGGCGACGCCATGTCCGGCGGTGCAATCGATATACTCGCGGCCCGCGTCGTCCCACAGCAGCGCGCCACTGCCCCGCACAATCGCCACGGGACGCTTGCTATAGACGCCGCTGGTATAGGTACTTTCCAGATCGATGATCGTTGTCATGCGCGATTTCCTCCTACTGGAATTGGAATACAGTCCCTTTCAATCGTTGTTCCCGCTCCATTGAGGACCGCCTGGAGGGAGCCGCTGCCAATACAGACACGCTGCACCCCTCCTCGCAGAGCTTCCTGCGCTCCAAGCATTTTTTTGCGCATTCGTCCTTGCGCGAACTGTAAGGTATTTTCAAGCTGATCGGCGGCGATATGGCGGATCAGCGTGCTCTGGTCCGCCGGATCGGCCAGCAGGCCGGGGACGTTGGTCATAATTACCAGTTCATGTGCATGCAGGGCGGCGGCGACAGCAGCGGCGGCGCGATCTCCATCGACGTTGAGCCGTTCGCCCTCGTGGCTCAGGGCCAGCGGCGCGATGACGGGCGTATAGCCAGCGGCGAGCAGTTGCTCCAGCAGCGCACTATTGACCTGCTCGATCTGCCCGGTATAATCGTCGCGCAGGATCTGCACGCGGCCCTGCGGCGTCACCGAGCGCACTACCGCCTTACGCCGCGCGAGCAGCAGCCGGCCATCGACTCCAGACAGACCCAGCGCGTTGACGCCTTGCCGCTGCAAGAGCGCCACCAGTCCGGTATTGATCTCCCCGGCGACGGCCATCGCGAAGATGCGCAGGGTTTCGCTATCGGTATAGCGGCTGCTCATGCCGCTCGGCGAGGTAATCATGCGGATTTCGTGTCCCAGGCGCTGCGAGAGCGTGCTGGTGAGATCGGATCCGCCGTGCAGCAGAACCACGCGCTGCCCTTCCGCGACGCAGTGGGCAACCTCACGCACAATATTCTCCGTGGCGATGCCAGCGCCGCCGCCAATCTTGACCACAAGCGTCATAGCAAGGTTCCTTTCCTTTTCGTTCAAAATTTATCTGGTTTCCGAGACTGTTGCTTGCTCGCGCCTGCGGCGCTCGCTTTCTGGCGCGGCTTCGCCGCGCAATTGTTCAGCACAAAAGCGAAATTTTTCTGGGGACCGCCGTCTCCCGCACCCCTGCATTATTAGATAGGATGCAGGCCGGGGAAGGTCAGGCCCAGCGTCTCATCCCAGCCACACATACAATTGAGTGCCTGCACTGCGTTGCCGGCGGCTCCCTTCATCAGATTGTCCAGGGCGGCCATCACGACGACGCGGCGCTGGGAGGCGTCAAGCTCAAATCCGATATCGCAATAGTTGCTGCCCGCTAAAATCTTTGGTTCGGGATAGCGATAGACGCCACTGCGCTCTTTGACCAGGCGAATAAACGGCTCGTGCTGGTAGGCGTCGCGATAGATACGCCACAATACGCGTTCGTCTATCGCTTCATTGACAAAAACATGCGCCGTGATGAGCACGCCGCGCACCAGTTCAACCGCAGTAGCGGAGAAGGCGATGGGCTGGCGCAGTTCCCTGCCAGCGATGCGCCCCAGCTCTTGAAAGAGTTCGGCGCTGTGACGATGCCCGGTGGGCTGGAATGAGCGCACGGCGCCGCTGCGATCAGGATGATGGCTGCCGCTGCCCGGCGCCGCTCCCGCTGCCGATGAGCCAACTTTGGCCTCCACGACCAGCGGCAGTGCGTCGTCCACCAGCCCCGCACGGTAGAGCGGGGCCAGGCCCAGAATAGCGGCGGTTGCCATGCAGCCCGTGCCGCTCACCAGTTGCGCCCCCGCAAGCTCCTCGCGGTGCAGTTCGGGCAGGCCGTAGACAGCAGCGCTCAGGAGGTGCGGAGCGGGATGCGCGGCGCCGTACCAGCGCTCGTAGAGCGCGGCGGAGCGCAGGCGAAAATCGGCGGCAAGATCGATCACGCGCGGCGCGAGTTGCCGGTAGCGCTCGATCTCCCGAGCCGATGAACCGTGCGGCAGGCAGAGAAAGAGAATATCGCAGGATGACAAATCGTCAGGATGACAGAAACGCAGCCCGCTTAGCTTGCGCAGATTGGGATGGGCGCTGTGCAGATAGTGGCCCGCGCGGCTGCTGGAGGCTACCTGCGCCAGCTCGACCTGCGGATGAAATAGCAGGAGCCGCGCCAGTTCTCCCCCGGCATAGCCAGAGCCGCCAACAATGGCGGCGCGCAATCGCTGATTCATCGTGCAACCTCCTCACGAATGTGGCTGAGGACGTAATCGAGCATGGCGTTGGGAATATCGACGCCGGTAGGGGCGATGCTGTTACGAAACTCCATCGTGGCGTTGATCTCGTTGACCAGCAGGCCGCGCTCCTCGTCTTCCAGCAGGTCAACCGCGAGGATGCCGCCGCCGACGGCCTGAGCCGCACGCACACACAGGCTATCCAGTTCGGGCGTGACGGGGCAATTGCTGGCGACGGCCCCGCGTGCCGTATTCGTTACCCAGTGCGCGCTGGTGCGATAGATGGCGCAGATAGTGCGATTGCCGACGACGAAGGCGCGAATGTCGCGCTGCGGCTTGGCAATATGTTCTTGAATATAGTGAATGTGGTGCTGATACGAGCCGAGCGTCTCCTGATGTTCCAGCACCGCTTCGGCGGCATCGCGATCATTGACGCGCGCTAGCAAGCGCCCCCACGATCCGGTGATCGGCTTGAGCACGGCGGGATAGCCCAGGCGCTCGATACCCTGGACGGCGGTCTGCTCTTCAAAGGCGAGCAGCGTGCGCGGCACGGGAATGCCGGCGCGCAGCAGCGCCAGCGTGGTGAGCAGCTTATCGTTGCAGACTGCCGTCACCGCCGGCGCGTTGAAGACGGGGATGCCCCAGTGCTCCAGCACATGCAGCACGGCCAGCCCGCGCGATTGGCTGACGCTGCGGCACAGCACAGCATCGTAGTCGCGCCAGCGCTCGTCGGGCCGCTCCAGGTCGAGCAGCAGGCCGCCATCGTCGATGATCTCGAACTCGATGGCGCGGCGCTGCAACGCCTCGACCAGCAGTTTCTCTTCTACGCGGACGCGCGATGTAAGGATAGCCAGGCGCATCGCTTTATTCTCCCCAATCTTCCTCGACCTGCGGCGCGAGGGCCACTTCTGGCTGCTCCAGATTCAGAACTTCCAGTTCCGCGTTACAATCGGGACAAAAGATGATTTCGCCGACCATGAGGCCCTCCACGGCGACTTCGGCATCGCATTCAGGACAATGTGCCATTTTCTCTATTCTCCTCCTTATGTGGAAAGGGGGGAGCGGGGCGCGGCCCCGCAACCCCAGGTCAGGGGCCTGCTGCCCCTGACAACCCCGCTATACGAAAGATAAACAAAAACGCTCTTCATCCTTCATGGGCGAAGGACGAAGAGCGACGTTCTGCTCTCGTGGTACCACCTTCATTCGCCAGCGCAGCGCTGCGCCGGCCTCTTGCGGTGAGGGGAACCTGACGGTCATCCCCTACCAGCCCCGATCACGGAGGGCAAACCGGCGAGTTCTATTTTCGCGCCAGGCGATTTCTT
>DATGLE010000144.1:0-72512 GCA_035294325.1 Ktedonobacteraceae bacterium
GGACTGGAGCGCGCTGGATGCCGCGCTGCGACGGTTGTATGCAGCCGGTACTCCCGAAGCAGAGCGCTACGACTGGCTGGTACTGACCAGCGCCAACGGCGTTCACATCTGCATGCAGCGGCTAAATTCGCTCGGCTGCGATCCCCGAGCGCTGCGCCCCGTGCGCGTGGCGGCGATTGGCCCGGCTACTGCCGCCGCGCTGGAGCATTATGGGGTGAGCGCCGATCTCGTCCCCGAAGAGTATATCGCTGAAGGCATCGCCGCCGCGCTGATCGAGCATGAGCGGCAGCGCGGCAGCCCGATTGCCGGGCAGCGCATCCTTCTCGCTCGCGCTGCGGAGGCGCGCAAAGTGCTCGTTGATCTGCTGCGACAGGCCGGCGCGCTGGTAGACGAGGTAGCAGCCTACTCCACCCTGCCAGCGGCATCTGATGATGAGCAGGGGCGCGAATTGCTGCGCTTATTGCAGTGCCGGCAGCTCGATATTTTGACCTTTACCAGTTCTTCCACCGTGCGTAATTTCGTCGCCTGGCTCAGAAGCAGCCAGCAGGGATCGGGAGCCGATCTTATGGCCGCGCTGTCGTCTATCGCCATCGCCTGTATTGGACCGGTGACGGCGCGAACGGCGCGCGAACTCGGCCTGGCGGTGACGATTGAGGCGCGGGAGTTCACGATAGATGGTCTTGTGCAGGCCATCGTTCAAGCATACGAGGACAGGCATGACTGAGCAAATAACAGTGGCTCCATCTGATACCGATAAAGTAGAAGCCGCAGCGGCGCCAGCTCCTGAGCAGCCGAAGCGCAAGCAGCCGCGCCAGATAGTGCGCTTCACCTTCTACAAACTCGATCCACAGTGGCAGCGCCTGCCGCATGAGGTCCGTGAGCAGGGCAAGGAGCAGCTCAAGCAGAGCTACGAGGCATTCGCCAGGCAGGCGCTCATCCGCAGCTATGGCCTCTATGGGCTGCGCTCCGATTGCGACTTCATGCTCTGGCAGGCCACTTACGATGTTGAGGACCTGCGCGCATTCAGCAGCCAGATCCGGCGCAGCGCAATCGGTCCCTACTTACAGGAAGTGCGCTCATTTTTGTCGATGACCAAGCGCTCCGTCTATGTCGGCAAAAACGCGCGCGGCGCCCATGATCCGCGCCTGGTGATTACCCTTGAGGACAAGCCGTATCTCTTTGTCTACCCATTTGTGAAGACGCGGCCCTGGTACGTTTTACCACTGGAAGAGCGCAAGCGTATGATGAACGAGCATATCCGCATCGGGGTGAAGTATCCCAACATAAAGATCAATACCACCTACTCCTTCGGCCTGGACGACCAGGAGTTCGTGGTCGCCTTCGAGTCGGATAGCATCGCCGATTTCCTGGATCTGGTGCAGGAGCTGCGCGAGAGCGAAGCGAGCCAGTATACGCTGCGCGATACGCCGATGTTTACCTGCGTCGCGCAGTCGTTAGATGACATCCTGGAAGCAATCGGGGCTTGAAGCTTCTTTTCAGGAGCCGCCCATGCGTAACTGCGCGATACGTCGCGCAGTTACGCATAGAAGTGAATTCTATATCGCCTGATTGGAAATATCGAGAAAGACGATAAAGCGATGAGTAATCTAACTGATAGGGGAAGCGCGCTCAAACTGGCGCGTTCGCAGGCGCTATTCCAGGAGGCGCAAGAGTTGCTGCCGGGCGGCGTCGATAGTCCTGTGCGCGCTTTTCGGGCCGTAGGCGGCGCCCCGGTCTTTATCGATCATGCCGCCGGGCCGTATCTCTACGATGTGGACGGCAACCGTTATCTTGATTACGTGCAGTCCTGGGGGCCGATGATTCTGGGGCATGCGCATCCAGCGGTGGTCGAAGCCGTGGTGCGGGCGAGCCAGCGCGGCTTCAGCTTTGGCGCGCCGACACAGGCCGAGAGCGAACTGGCGAAGCTGGTAATCGAGTGCGTGCCCTCGGTTGAGATGATCCGCTTCGTCAACTCTGGCACGGAGGCGACGATGAGCGCCCTGCGCCTGGCGCGCGCCTATACGCGGCGCGACAAGATCGTCAAGTTTAGCGGCTGCTATCATGGGCATGCCGATATGCTGCTGGTGCAGGCCGGCTCCGGCGTAGCCACAATGGGCCTGCCCGATAGTCCCGGCGTGCCGGCGGAGACAACGGTGCACACTCTGGTGGCTGCCTACAACGATAGCGCCGCCGTTGAGCAACTCTTCCGCGATTATGCCGGCCAGATCGCGGCGGTCATTGTTGAGCCGGTGGCCGCGAATATGGGGCTGGTACTGCCAGAACCGGGGTTTCTGGAAAAGCTGCGTGAACTCACGCAGCGTGACGGGGCGCTGCTGATCTTCGATGAGGTCATGACGGGCTTCCGCGTTGCGCTGGCGGGGATGCAGGGGCGAGTGGGCATTACGCCCGACCTGAGCTGTTTTGGGAAGATTATCGGCGGCGGGCTGCCCGTTGGGGCCTACGGCGGGCGCCGTGATATCATGCAAATGGTCGCTCCGGTTGGCCCTATGTACCAGGCGGGTACGCTTTCCGGCAATCCCCTGGCGATGGCTGCCGGCATCGCCACGTTGACCGAACTGCGTAAGCCCGGGCAGTATGAGAAGCTGGAGCGGAAGAGTCAATTGCTGGGCGAAGGCATTGCCAGGGCCATCCATGACACAAAAACCCCGGCCCGGATCCAGCGCATCGGCGCTATGTTCTGCCTCTACTTTACCGCTGATCCGGTTACTGATTACGCAGGTGCGAAGCGCGCTGATACAGTTCGTTTCGCGCGTTACTTCCATGAGATGTTAGCGCGAGGAGTCTACCTGCCGCCATCGCAGTTTGAAGCCTGCTTCATCTCGCTGGCGCTGGAAGATGAGATGATCGCGGAGACGGTGAAGGCCGTCGAAATCGTCCTGCGCGGACTTTAAGGAGGCGAACTATGAGCACTTTCCCGACGGTGCGTCTGCGCCGCACGCGGCAGAACGAGAAGCTGCGCGGCCTCGTGCGCGAAACGCATCTGAACGTTGAGCAGCTTATCTATCCCCTGTTTATCGCCGAGGGCATAGACGAACCGCGCGAGATCTCTTCTATGCCGGGCGTCGTGCAGTGGCCTCTGGAGTACCTTGCGCGCGAAGCGGAGCGCATCGCCAACCTGGGCATTCCGGCGGTGCTGCTCTTCGGCATTCCCACCGAGAAGGATGAGGTTGGATCGCAGGCGTATGCCGAGCAGGGCATTATCCAGCAGGCGATCCGCCGCTTCAAGGCCGCTACGCCCGATACACTGGTAATTACCGATGTTTGCCTGTGCGAATATACCAGTCACGGGCACTGCGGCGTCATTCACAATGGCGACGTGCAGAACGATGAGTCGCTGAAATTGCTAGCCAGTATGGCGCTCTCGCATGTCGAGGCGGGAGCGGATATGGTTGCTCCGTCGGATATGATGGATGGACGCGTGGGCGCGATTCGCCAGGTGCTCGATGAACATGGGTTCAGTCAGACGCCGATAATGGCCTACTCCGCCAAGTTCGCGTCCGGCTTCTACGGTCCGTTCCGTGAAGCCGCCGAATCGGCCCCTAAATTCGGGGACCGCCGCTCATACCAGATGGATCCGGCGAACGCGCGTGAGGCGCTGCGTGAGATCGATCTGGATATCGCGGAGGGCGCCGATATTGTCATGGTCAAGCCGGCCCTGGCCTATCTGGATCTGATCCGCCGCGTGCGCGATCACTGCAACCTGCCGCTGGCAGCCTATAACGTCAGCGGCGAGTTCTCCATGATTAAGGCCGCCGCCCGCAATGGCTGGATCGATGAGCGCCGCGTCACGATGGAGGTGTTGACGGGGATCAGGCGCGCCGGCGCCGATATGATTATTACCTACTTCGCGCCAGATGTGGCGCAGTGGCTCAAAGAATAACTGCGTTCCGCACCTTCACACGGCTCCGCCGCGCCAGGGAACGAAGAAGTGGTTGAGGGAAAAATGCGCGCAGCGCATTTTTCCCTCAACCACTTCTTCGTTCCCGCGAGCGCCGCAGGCGCGAGCAATCTGCGGCGTCGAAAATCAGACCCCTTCTTTTTTTGTCAGAAAGCGGCATAAAATTCTGTCTATATATTTCAAAGGATGTGTCGATTATACTAAAGGATCCCGAATTGACTCCATCCGATTTGAGAATAGCAGGAGCAAATTCGTTGTTAACGATGTAGGAGAGCGGTAAGGGGGGAGGCATAAAATTTAGAAATAATGTGATACGAATCGCGAAAAAAATGGTCAAAATTACCGCCAATAATCTGTTACTAATGCCCTGCTTCTTGCGTTCTTCTCTGGTATAAGGCACATCTTAAAGGTTCCTAAGGTTTCTAAGGAACTTTTAAGGTTCCCTGGGAAATTGTAAAATCAGTTCAAAGAGAGAATTGTTCCGCTATGGTTGGGTTGAACAAAAACAAACGCACTTATCAACCAATTAATGAGTACGGAGTCATTGGTGATTGTCATTCGAGCGTATTGATATCACCGGATGGATCTGTGGACTGGGGATGTTTGCCAGACTTCGATAGCCCTGCCATCTTCTGCCGCCTGCTCGACGCTGAGCGTGGTGGGTACTTCCAGATCGCGCCCACAGAAGGGACAATCCCAGGCTCTCAGCGCTACCTGAAGGATACCAACGTTCTGCAAACGAGATTTGCCAGTGTCGCGGGAGAGATCGTCCTCACCGATTTTATGCCAGTAGAGACATTGAGCGCGTGGCCTTATCAGGCAATGAATAATAATACCTGGACGCGCGAAGATGGCTCATGCCACTGCCTGGTGCGCATTGTGGAATGTACGCATGGCGCAATGCCGGTGACAATGACTCTCAAGGTCAGCCCGAACTATGCGATGGCGCCAGGCGAGATCTCGCTGGTAGGCAGCAAGGGAGTGCTGGTCTCCGGTGGCAAGCAGCACGTAGCGCTGGCAATTGTCGGAGCCGACCTGCTGCCATCGTTTACAATGACGGTTACGCAGGATGCCGAAGAGTGGCACCAGTCCGTTATTGCTCAGGTCACGTTGCACGAAGGCGAACGACTACTCTTTGCGCTTGGTATGGGGCGCAGCGCCCAGGCGGCGCGCAGGCTGGTCGAGAGCGAGCTGCACCAGCGTAACTTTGACGCAGAACTGGCGCATACCTTGCATTGCTGGCGCCGGTGGATCGCGGGATGCACATACCAGGGGCCATACATCGAGATGGTACAGAGGAGCGCTCTTGTGCTCAAGATGATGACCTACGCTCCTACCGGGGCTATCGTGGCCGCTCCTACCGCGTCCCTGCCGGAAGAAATCGGGGGTATACGCAACTGGGATTATCGCTTTACCTGGCTGCGCGACGCCACATTTACCCTGTACGCGCTGAATGTGCTCGGCTTTACCGAGGAGGCCAGGGCCTTCACCTACTGGCTGCGCCGCCTCTCGTATGCCAACGGCGAAGATCTGCAAATCATGTACGGCATTCGTGGCGAGCGTGAGCTGCCAGAGATGGAACTGCCGCACCTGAGCGGCTACTGCGACTCGCGCCCGGTGCGCATTGGCAATGGGGCGGCGAAGCAAAAGCAACTGGATGTCTTCGGCGAAGTGCTGGATTGCATCCATCTCTACCGGCGCCAGGGCTGCTTCGAGCGCTACGGTGAGAGCCTGGAAGGGCCATTGTGGGCCATGATGCGTATGCTGGTGGAGCACGTCTGCGCTCACTGGCAAGAACCCGACAGTGGCATCTGGGAGGTGCGCGGCAAGAACCGTCACTTCGTCTACTCCAAGGTGATGTGCTGGGTAGCGCTTGACCGTGGTATCAGGGCAGCGCAGCAGCTTCACCTCGAGGCCGACCTCCCGCGCTGGCTCTACGTTCGCGACCAGATCCGCGCCGATGTGCTGGCGCATGGCTATAATACAAGTGTGGGCGCATTTACACAGTCCTATGGCGATACAACGCTGGATGCCGTGAACCTGCTGCTGCCGCTGGTCGGATTTATCGCGCCAAACGATCCGCGCATGCGCTCGACGGTAGATCGCATCATGGAGCGTCTGACGGATGAGCGCGGCTTTGTCTACCGTTACAGTGTGGAGAGCACGGATGATGGTCTCACAGGTTCAGAGGGGGCTTTCACTATGTGCACCTTCTGGCTGGTCGACAACCTGGCGATGCAGGGTCGCGTGGCGGAGGCGCGCTCCCTGTTTGAGCGTGTCCTGAGCTATGCCGGGCGTCTGGGCCTTTTCGCGGAAGAGATCGATTCGCAGAATCGCATGGCGCTGGGCAACTATCCGCAGGCTTTCACGCATATCGCGCTCATCAATAGCGCGCACAATCTGCGCAAGGCCGAGATTCGTATGTCTGAGCACCATACCGATCCGGTGGTCGCGGCTATCAGATTGCACAAACGGTAATGAACTATCCAACGGCGAGCCTCAAACCCCATCGTGAAGAGAGCCTGCGCTGCGGCCACCTCTGGATCTTTTCCGGCGCGCTGCAACAGGCTCCGCATTGGGTAGGCATGGGTGAACTGGTCGATGTTAAATCGGCCACCGGCCAGTTTGTTGCGCGTGGCTATTATAATCCACAGACCGACATCGCCATCCGCATTCTGACGCATGATCCAGAGGAGGCGATAGACGTGGATTTCCTGCGGCGGCGTATTGGCCGGGCTATGAAACTGCGGAGCGTATTTGATCCCGCCGAGACCGACGCCTATCGCCTGATCCATGCAGAGGGCGATGGACTGCCGGGACTGGTTGTAGACTGCTATGCCGATATCCTGGTGGCGCAGATTCATACCGCCGGCATGGAGCATCTGCGGCCCCTGCTCATCGACGCGCTCATGCAGGAGACGGGTGCGCATGGGCTGCTGCTGCGCAACGATAGCCAGTCGCGCCGGCGCGAGGGCCTGGCAATCGAGGAGCCAGTGCTTGCCGCCGGCGCGGTGCCGGGACAGGTAACGATCCGCGAGCATGGCATCCGCTTCATTGTCGATCCCTGGCGGGGGCAGAAGACGGGCTTCTTTCTCGACCAGCGCGACAAGCGTGCGGCCCTGCGTAAATATACGCGCGCCAGCCGCGTGCTCAATTGCTTTAGCTATAGCGGCGCCTTCTCCGTCTACGCCGCTCTAAGCGATGCCCGCACGCGCGTCACCAGCGTCGATATCTCCGCTCCGGCGATAGAGGCCGCACGCCAGAACTTTCTCCTCAACGGTCTCGATCCCGAACTGCATCGCTTTCTTATAGCCGATAGCTTTGATTTTCTGGAGAAAGTGCAGCGCGCTGGAGAGCGATTCGACGTGGTGGTGCTCGATCCTCCCGCTTTTGCCAGATCTCGCGGCGCCCGCGCGCAGGCGCTCAAAGCCTATCGCCGCCTGAATACGCTGGGTATGCAGGCGCTGAGACCGGGGGGGATCCTGCTCACATGTTCCTGTTCCGGCGTGATCGGTATGGATGACCTGCTTGGTGCGCTCGCTCAGGCCGCGCAGCACCTGGACCGCCCGGTCCAGGTGCTCGAAATGTATACGCACAGCCTGGACCATCCTATTCCCCTGGCTATGCCCGAAACTGCCTACCTGAAGGCTGTGTTCTGCCGCGTCGGGTAAAGGGTGCGCATTATCTTTTTGCATCTCTGGCATTCTTCCTCTGACAATGAAGCGCCTGCGGCGCTTCGCACAGAGTTAGAGAGAAGTCCAGGCGGCGCCGAACGGCGCCGCCTGGCCCTCTTTACTAACTCTGTGCGAGCCACCGCAGGTGGCGAGGCATCTAAAATGATGATGCCGCACCCGCGAGGAAAGGGGCCGGATAGTTTAAGCGGGCGGCGTATGACGCTGCACCAGCGCGTCCATGATATTTTTCATCAAGCGCTGGATGGCGGGAATGGTCTCCGCCTCCTTGGTTCCGTAGAGCGTCCGGTCAAAGCGATAATTGTCGAGCGCGGCTGTCCAGTAGATCGAACCGGTGGCGAAGACCAGCGCGCCCGATGGAGCGATATAGCAGGTAGTGTTGCTGGTATCGCGTATCCCTTCGATGCTCAAAGTCTCCGAGGTCGCGAGGATCTGAAGCCCCGGCGGGGTATGCCCGTTATCGAAAACCCGGTCCCACTCATAGCCAACCAGACCATTGTCAAAAACCTGCCCCGCTTGCAGCCCCGTATCTGCCAGCAGCGTGTTGTGCAGAAAAGCAAGCCCCGGGGTGGTCTGAGGCTGGAATTTCCACGCGACTCCGCGCAGCTTGCTATTGTAGTCCGAGTACATGATGCCAATCATGGCATTCTCGGGCCGGCCAATGACGGGATCGCGCCACAGCGAAGTGACGCGGGAATTGTCAACGCCGTAGAGCGGATCGCGGGTGAGATCGGTCTTGACGACGCCGCCTGCGTCGGTAGCCGTATTTTCGGGCGAGAGCACCTTGTAGCAGACAACGGTGCGATTGGGTACGCCTGCCGAGTTCGGTTCGAGGCGGATCTGCCAGTAGGAGGCATTCGCCTCCAGAAAGGCCAGCCCCACGCCGTGATCGCGCGCCGCTTCTACGCCGTTGCGCATCTCCTGCGTCCAGTATTCATCGTGCCCTATGGAAAGGTAGGCTTTATGCTGGAGCAGCCTTTGCGGATGTGTGTGCAGGTCGATATTGCTCATATAGGAAACGTTGTAGCCCTCGCGCTCCAGCCAGTGAATGATGTTGGCCTCGAAGACCAGCGCCTGATCGGAGCCGTATTGCATCGTGCTGGGCCGGTCAAAGGAGACTTTGACCGCGGGAATATGGTTCTTGCTGCTATCGGGATAGAGGCTCTGCCCGCCCCAGTTGTTATAAGCAGCATAGGTGGTATCGGCGGTCACAACGACATATGGAGCGGTTTCGTTGCCCAGGACATCGAAGGTAGTATAGGTCTGTTTCCCGTGTGCATCAATGCACTTCACCAGGTACAGTCCCGTCGTCCAGTCGGGGGGAATAGTGAGGGTATAGGATGGCTTCCAGCGAGCCTCGACCAGTCCGGTTGCGGGATCGCGCAGGGCGGTGGGGCAATTCACAAGTTCGGCAGTTTTGGAATCATAATAGCCCTGTGCCTGTCCTTTCAGCGAGACCGAGGTCATCAGTCGCCCGCCGGATCCCTGATACCAGCCCATACGGTAGATAGCCAGCGTATAGGGCGTGCCATCCTCCTGCGTGCTCACATAGAAGGTCAGAGATTGTCCCGGCGCAACCGACCTGGCGCCAACGTATGCCTGTATTTCGGTGGTGGCCGCGGCCCCCTCTGGAATCATCCAGCCGGTAGTGCCGGGCAACGCATTCTCGGCGACAATGGGATTGCTCGCCGCGGGCGCAGGGGTGCTTGCTGTAGGGGATGGCTGTCCCCGCTGCGAAGGGAAAAATCTGGCGATTGCCAGGGCTGCTCCGGTAACAATGCCGGAAGCAATCAGGGCAAGAAAGTTGCGTCGTCTCATCGTGACACCTCCAACGCAACTGCCTGCCAGGTAAAATAGCGGATATCTGCAAGCGTTACTATCATCTCTTTCCTCTCCTGATAAGAAGAGTACGGTTTTTGCCTGAATGTGCCTGATGTTTACTCACCTCGCCCCCGCATGCCGGGCATGCGCGCGGATTCGCCGCGCATCGCATGTATCATGGTGTATGAAAAAGGTGCGGAGCACCTTTTTCATACACCATGATACATGCGGCGAGCGCCGTGGGCGCGAGCAAGCGCCAGTGCAGGAATCATAACTTATTATACTGGAGCCTGGTGCATGAGTAGTTTATACAACGGTATAAAATGGGTAGAGCATCCCAGATTCTATATTTATCAGGGTGACGGTCCTGACAAGATTTCTCTGGTCCTGTGTATCCCTGGCGCGTATAGCTCAGTGTGATATACTTTTTCTGTGAGGTCTTCTTGACATATACTTTTCCTTTTTGTGAGTAGCACTGCTTGCTACTTGCGGGCCGTCCCGGTATTTCGCGCAGAAGCGCAGCGGTTTTGCGCCTCATAGTTGGAGGTGAAATCTTGATCCCAGGTTCTTTTGATTACGTTGTGGCGAACAGCGTCCCGGAAGCTGTCGCCCTCCTGCAACAGCACGGCGATGACGCCAAGATCCTCGCGGGAGGTCACAGCCTCATTCCCCTGTTACGCTTTCGCCTCGCTGCCCCGGCGGTACTGATCGATATTAACCGCATCTCCGAGCTGGAGTACATCCAGGAATCTGACGGGGTGCTGCATATCGGCGCCCTGACGCGCGAGGCCGCGCTGGATGATTCCGAACTCATTGGCGAGCGCTATCCTATCTTACGCGATACCGCGTCCGGCGTGGCGGATCCCGTGGTGCGCAACTGGGCCACGGTTGGCGGCAATCTGGCCCATGCCGATCCCGCCAACGATCACCCCGCGACGATGCTCGCACTCGGTGCCAGCGTCGTCGCCGAGGGATCTGGCGGCAGGCGCGTCATTCCCATTGACGAGTTCTTCACCGATGCGCCTTTTGAAACCGCGCTGCATGCGGATGAAATCCTGGTAGAGATTCGCATTCCGGCTCCCGGCGAGCGCAGCGGCGGCGCCTATTGCAAGCTTGAGCGCAAGGTGGGCGATTATGCCATCGCCGGCGTCGCTGCCTGTGTCACGCTCGATGCGAACGGGCTGGTAACGCGAGCCGGCATCGGCCTGACGAATGTCGGATCGCATCCGATCAAGGCGCGCGCCGCCGAGCAGGCGCTGATAGGCAAACCGCTGGACGAGGCTAATATCCAGCATGCAGCCGATCTTGCCGCCGCAGCCGCGCAGCCGACAAGCGATATACGCGGCCCGGCGGAGTACAAACGCGCCATGGTGCATACACTCTGCGTCCGCGCCCTGCGCCGGGCGCTGGCGCGCGCGACAGGAGCCACGGAGGGGAGATAATTATGAGCAAGCATCACATCAGTGTTACTATCAACGGCACCGTCTACGAGGACGATGTTGACTCGCGCACACTGCTCGTTCACTGGATTCGCGATGGCCTGCACCTGACCGGCACACATATCGGCTGCGACACCAGTTCCTGCGGCGCGTGCACGATCCTGGTTGATGGCAGGGCTACCAAGTCCTGCACCATGTTCGCTGTGCAGGCCAATGGGCGCGAGATCATGACCGTCGAGGGACTCGAAAAGGACGGCAAGCTGCATCCCATTCAGGAGGGATTTCACCAGGAGCACGCGCTCCAGTGCGGCTATTGCACGCCCGGCATGATGATGGCCGGCGTGGCCCTTTTGCAGCGCAATCCCCATCCCAGCGAGCGCGATATCCGCGTCGGTATCTCGGGCAATCTCTGCCGCTGCACCGGTTATGTCAATATAGTTAAGGCAATTCAGTACGCGGCGGAGAAGATGCGCGCATCTGAACAGGTCCCGGTCAGCGCCGGGGAAGGGGGCGAATAATGGCGAGCGAAGTTCATACCCATCATGGCCTGGGAGAAGCCTACAAGCGCAAGGAGGACGCCCGCTTCATTCGCGGGCAGGGCAACTACGTTGACGACGTACAATTGCCCGGCATGCTCTATGGCGATATTGTGCGCAGTCCCTATGCCCATGCCTTGATTAAGAATATCGATACCAGCAATGCCCTCAAGGTGCCGGGCGTGCTGGCGGTGATTACCGGCAAGGATCTGGATGCCGCCGGGCTGGCCTGGATGCCAACGCTCTCCGGTGATACCGAGGCCGTGCTGGCGCTTGATCGTGTGCATTATCAGATGCAGGAGGTAGCCTTCGTCGTCGCCACCAGCCGCTACGCCGCTGCCGATGGTGTCGCCGCCGTCGAGGTAGACTACGAGCCGCTGCCGGTTGTCGTCGATCCCAAAAAAGCGCTCGACCCCGACGCACCCCTGCTGCGCCCCGATAAAAAGGACAGGCAGCCAACGAACCAGATCTATCACTGGGAGACCGGGGACCGCGCCGCCACCGATGCCGCCTTCGCCGAAGCGCAGGCCAGCGGCGTCATCGTCAGCCAGGATGTCTATATCCCGCGCATCCATCCCGCGCCGATTGAGACCTGCGGCTGCGTCGCCGACTATCACAGCGCCACCGGCAAGCTCACCGTCTGGATGACTTCACAGGCGCCTCACGCGCACCGCACTCTCTTCGCCATCGTCTCCGGCCTGCCGGAGCATCGCATTCGCATCATCTCACCGGATGTTGGCGGCGGCTTCGGCAACAAAGTGCCGATCTATCCGGGCTATGTTTGCGCCGTCGTGGCCTCGCTCAAGACCGGCAAGCCCGTGAAGTGGATCGAGGACCGTTCCGAGAATCTGGCGAGCACGGGATTCGCGCGCGATTATCATATCCATGCAGAGATTGCCGCCGACAAGGACGGGACGGTGAAGGCGCTGCGCGTACATACGCTGGCCGATCATGGCGCCTTTGACGCGGCGGCCCAGCCGACGAAGTTCCCCGCCGGCCTCTTCCATATCTGCACCGGCTCGTATGACTTCAAGCATGCCTTTGTCGATGTAGATGCCGTGCATACCAACAAGGCTCCCGGCGGCATTGCCTATCGCTGCTCGTTCCGTGTCACCGAGGCTTCGTACCTGATTGAGCGCATGATGGACACCCTTGCGCACAATCTTGGCAAGGATCCGGCCTGGATACGTATGCACAACTTCATCAAGCCGGAGGCGTTCCCCTATCGTTCCGCGCTCAACTGGACGTATGATAGCGGCAACTACGAAGGCGCGCTGCGGCTGGCGATGGAGAAGATCGATTATGATGCGCTGCGCCGCGAACAGGCCGAGAAGCGCGCACGCGGCGAACTGATGGGCATTGGCATCTCGTCGTTCACCGAGATCGTCGGCGCCGGACCCGGCAAGCACTTCGACATCGCTGGCATTCAGATGTTCGATAGCTGCGAGATTCGTGTCCATCCCACCGGCAAAGTGCTGGCGCGCATCGGCGTGCAGACGCAGGGCCAGGGCCACGAAACGACCTTCGCGCAGATTATTGCCGCCGAACTGGGTATGTCGCCCGATGATGTCGATGTCGAGCACGGCGACACCGATACCGCGCCGTATGGCCTGGGCACCTACGCCAGTCGCAGCACGCCTGTCGCGGGCGCTGCCACGGCCCTCGCAGCACGCAAGGTACGCGATAAGGCTAAAAAGATCGCCGCTTACCTGCTCGAAGTCGGCGAGGACGATCTGGAGTGGGAGCCGGGGCGCTTCTATGTCAAGGGTTCGCCGGGCAAAGGCAAGACTATACAGGAACTGGCCTTCGCCGCCTATACCAACTGCCCGCCGTTCCTGGAGCCGGGACTGGAGGCCGTGAACTACTACGATCCGCCCAACCTTACCTATCCCTTCGGCAGTTATATCTGTGTAGTAGATATCGACCGGGGCACAGGCGAGGTACATATCCGGCGCTTCGTGGCCGTGGACGACTGCGGCACGGTCATCAACCCGATGGTGGTCGAGGGGCAGATCCATGGCGGACTGACGCAGGGCCTCGCACCCGCGCTGTACGAGGAATTGTCATACGATGAAAATGGCAACGTCCTCGGCGGGAACTTCCAGGACTACCTGATTCCGACAGCGATGGAAACGCCATCCTGGGAGTTGGGCAGGACCGTCACGCCGTCTCCGCATCACCCGATTGGGGCCAAAGGTGTAGGCGAATCGCCCACCGTTGGCGCGCCCCAGGCCATCGTAAATGCCGTCGTGGACGCGCTCGCTCATGTGGGTGTGCGCCATATCGATATACCTATCACCCCCTGGAAGGTGTGGAATATCCTCAAGGAAAAGGGCCTGGCGGTGGATTAGCGCGATGATTCGCCAGGGGCCGGATTGATCCGCCTGCCAGATGGGGTGAAGCGGCTCCAGATGGGGAGGGATCGATCCAGCCCCTGGCAGATTTGAATCCTACCGGGGGAGAGTTCCCATGTCGCATACATGGTTGGATCTGGCATATCGTCTGGAACAGGCCGGGGAGCCGTTTGTGCTCGCGACGGTGGTGTGGTGCGAGCGGCCAACCTCGGCCAAACCGGGCGCCTGTGCGATTATCCAGAAGGATGGGCAATTGACGGGCTGGATTGGCGGCAGTTGCTCCCAGCCCGTCGTCGTGCGCGAGAGCCTGCGCATCCTGCGCGAGGGCGGCGACCCCTGCCTGCTGCGCCTGGGGTCGCCCGAGAGCGAAGCGGACGATACGCGCATGGCGCGCGGCGAGATGCTGGTTTTTCCCATGACCTGTGCCAGCGGGGGAGCGCTGGATGTCTTTCTGGAGCCACATTTGCCGCAGCCTCGCCTGCTGTTGATCGGCAATTCGCCGGTGATCGCTGCCCTGGCGCAGTTAGCGCCCGCGCTCGATTTCGCTATCACACAGACCGATCAGGCTGATTTGAGCCAGGCGCATATCGACGAACGCACGTATATCCTGGTGGCGACGCACGGACAATACGACGAGGACGCGCTGGCGCAGGCGTTACCCGGCCCGGCCGCTTATGTGGGCATGGTCGGCAGCCGCAGGCGCGCGGAGGCATGCCGTGCCTACCTGCGCTCGATGGGTATGGCAGAGCAGCATGTGATGCGGCTCAAAGCGCCCGCCGGCCTTGATATCGGGGCCATTACTCCTCAAGAGATCGCCGCGAGCATCCTGGCCGAACTGGTGCAGGTGCGGCGGCGTGGAATGCAGCCCGGCTCCGGCGATGCGAGGGCAGAAGCGGCCGTCCGTCCGTCTGATGGCGCCGAATCTGGCGTCCCTGCTGATGAGAAAACGGCTCGCGATCCCGTTTGTGGTATGATAGTAGAAATAGCCAGCGCCCGGCAGCGCAGCACCTATAACGGTCAGGTTTTCTATTTCTGCTGCCCTGCCTGCAAGCGGCTATTCGAAAGCGATCCGCCGCACTATCTCATGCAGCATTAGAGTGCGCCCGATTCGCAGCGTTCTCGTCCTCTCTTGCTGGACGGTCCTGCGGCTCCGCCGCACATAGGATCTCGTTGGTGGTGTGAGAACAGGCACTTCGCGCCTGTTCTCACACCACCAACGAGATAAGGCGAGCGCCGCAGGCGCGAGCAAACGTGGGCGCTGGCAATCTGACACACTCATAGAAAGGTAGATATACTATATGGATTTTTCAGGTAGTCAGACGATTGCGGCCCCGATTGAAAAGGTATGGACCTATCTGGTAGATGTGAATAAGGTCGCGACCTGCGCCCCCGGTTTTCAGAGCCTTGAAGCGCTGGGCGATGAGCATTGGAAGGCTATCGTCTCGGTGGGCGTCGGCCCGGTGAAGGCGAAGTTTACGATGGATGTCACGCGCCCGGAAATGCGGGAGCCAGAACTGATGGTCGTGAAGGCGCGTGGCAAGGCGCCGGGCAGCGCCGTTGAGATGGAAGGAAGGATGAATCTCTCCTCCGTTGATGCCGATCAGACGAAGATGGACTGGACCGCGCATGTGGTCGTGAGCGGAACTATTGCCAGCGTTGGTGCGCGCCTGCTCTCCGGCACCGCCGAAAAGCTCACCGGCCAGTTTTTTGATTGCCTCAAACAAAAGTTGCAGGCTCCCGACGCCGCCGGGGCAGGGAGTTAAGCGCCGTGCAGAGCGCCGCCGAACGCTGGAGAGAACTGATCGACGCGCGAGCGCGGCAGATGGACGCCGCCTACGCGCGCCTGGGCCGTAGCAGCGCGGATTTCTGGGATCGCCGGGCGCGCGGCTTTCATCGCGCCACAAAAGATACCATTGCTACCGATCCACTCTTCCTGAGATTGCGCGAGGCAGTGACCTCCCGGACCAGCGTACTCGATGTTGGAGCGGGAACGGGGCGCTTTTCCCTGGCGCTCGCCCCGCTGGCGCGGCATGTTACAGCCGTTGAGCCGAACGCCGCTATGCTCCAATATTTGCGCCAGGATGTCGCGGCGCAAGGGTTCGCCAACGTCACCTTTATTCCCACGACGTGGCAGGAAGCGCCCGCCGATCTGCGCGCCGATATCGTCATCTGTAGCCACGTCCTCTATCCCATCAGGGAAATCGAGTCGTTCATCGCCCGGCTAGATGCCGCGACGCTGCGCACCTGCTACCTCTACATGCGCGCCACCCACTTCGACGCCCTGACGGCTCATCTCTGGCAACATTTCCACGGCGATGAGCGCTGCCTGCCGCCCGGCTATATCCACGCGCTCGACGTGCTCTACGACATGGGTATCTATGCCAATGTAGAGGTTGTGAAGTCGCCTCAAAGCCTGCTTTTCCCTTCGCTCGACGACGCCGTAGCCGCACTGGCGGAGCAGCTTATCCTTCCCGACGATCAAAAGACACGCGATGAACTGCGCGCACTGCTCGCTGGCTGGCTCATAGAGCGTGATGGCATGCTGCGCCCGCCCGGCGATGACCTGGTGTGCGCGATTGTATCGTGGGGACGTTAAAACAGAAACGCGGTCTTGTGTACGGAAGTATACAAGGCCGCGTTTATTCCTGGATTTTTGGCTGCAATAATGGCTAGACGATAGCCTTATCGAGATTCTTGAAGAACGAGCCGAGCGAGTTATTGGTAATGCCGCGTCCGATAGGATTGTCGGCGACAGAGATGGGGCCTTCGAGGTCAGCGTTGGCATTATAGGTGAGCAGGGTGCCATCTGGCTCATCGGAGAGATTGATCTGGCTCACAGCCTTGACCGAGCCGCCGGTGCCTTTGCGCTGCACATGAAGCTCAATATAATTGGGAGCCTGAGCGTTCGCGATATTAATGATAACTCCGTAAGGCCCTTTCAGCCCCGGAAGAGGAGTGGTAATATTCGCTTTGATGCGGCTATTATCCAGATATTCAACCGAATTGCAGCCAGGGATGCAATCCTTCAAGATCTGGGGGTTAAGAATAGCGTTAAAAACCTGTGTACGCGGAGCCTTAAATTTGTGTGAACCACTGAGTTTCATACACATTACCTTCCTTACATCAGCAAAATAACCGGTGCTCCAGATAGAGAGGAGCGAGATGAGATTTATTCTGGCTGATCTTGTGCGATCAGGTCCCCATTGTACAGATTCCTTGTTGTACTTGCAATATTTTCGAGATCACGCTTGCCAAAATTCCTATGCATAGAGCGGAGAAGATAGCTAAATAAAGCGGCGAAACTTATGCGGCTAATCCGGCAGCCCGACAAACGAGATCAGGAACAGCAGCCATGTCACGAAAGAAGGAGGACACAGCTTCCAGGAGCTGTTCCATGCTCTGGAACAAATGGTTATGAGTGATCTTGCGACGCAAATGCTTCCAGAAGCGCTCCACCGGATTGAGCTTGGGCGAATAGGTGGGCAAGCAGACCAGTTCCACCTCGTCCTGATGCTCAGCCAGAAAGGCTTGCACGGGCCTGGCACAGTGAATGCGGTAATTATCCACCAGCGCATACTTTTTGCGAACCGGTTGACCAGCATCTGGCTCGATCAATTGGGAGAGCACCGAGCAGAACAAGGCGTTATCCTTGTGATCGCTGGTGGCCCAATGCAGCTTGCCACACCCCCAATGGATCAGCCCTGCTCCGTACTGCTTTTTGTTCTGACGGGGAGTGTCAATTTTGCGCTGCTGTCCCACTTTGCTCCACCAGCGCATCACGCCAGGAAGCAAGGCCAGATCGACCTCATCTTCATAATACAGGTCGATTTCCCCGGCTTGAGCTTGCCTTTGCAACTCCTGCAAGCGAGCCGCTTTCTGCTCGTATTCTGGGTCAGGGCTGCTAACCAAGAGGACCGGACGTTGCCCGCTGGAGCCTGCTCGGTGCAGGGTGCGACGCACGCAGCTTTCGCTCACTACCGGACCAGTTTACTCTTTGAGGGCCAACGCCAACAACTCGGCGATCCAGTCATTTTACCAGATTTCCCGCAGTTGTTTCGCCGCTTTATTTAGTTACACCCCACCTGGATGATCCTGGGCTGGCACAGCTTCTCGGCTGCACCGTCGAGGCTCTCGTACATCTCAAGCTGGACCGGCTTGCACATCCGGTCAAGTACGAGGATATTGAGCATCTCACCGTCCATGCTTATGCGGAAGCAGTGCAGCTTTCACCCCTCCTCAACCAATGATGAAGCGGTAGAACCGTGATGATGCCTCCTGATGGCGGGAGAGCCAGAGTGTAGCAAAAGTGGTGAACACTGGCGACCAGCAGCGGTGTGAGACGAACATTTGCCGGAAGGCTCCGGGCGTCGAATGGCTGTGGCAGGCGGGATTTCCCTGTACGAACTGACGGTATTCTGCTATACTGGAAAGCGTATTTTTACTGCTTCTGGCAAATATATTAAGAGAGTGTCCGAGGCTCACTGCTCTCGCCGGGCGGTGGTGCGGCTCCACTGCACCCGGGGATCTCCAGGATAGTGTGAGCCAATGCGCTTCGCGCATTGGCTCACACTATCCTGGAGATCCGGCGAGCGCCGCAGGTGCGAGCCTGCTATGGGGCAGCAAATCAGACACACTCTAAGGAGAGACGCTATGCCTGTAGATATAAGTGATATTGAACGCATTGTGGCGCAGCAGGAAAAGTGGCGCCAGACAGAGACGATCAACCTGATCGCCAGCGAGAACACGCCGAGTGCTGCTGTGAGGCGTATACAGAACTCGGACTTCATGGGCCGCTATGCCGAGGGGCACCCCAACGAGAATGGAAAGGTTAACCGCTACTATCAGGGAACGCAGTACATTGATCAGGTCGAGCGGATGGCGCGCGATGAGATCTGTGAACTCTTTGGCGCGAAGCAGGCCGATGTACGCCCGATCAGCGGGAATGCGGCCAACACCGCTATCGCCCTGGGCTACCTGCGCGGCGGCGATACCGTGATCGCCAATTCAACCGATGCCGGCGGGCATATCAGCCACGGTCCCGTGGGCGTGATTGGCCGCCGCATCCAGAATCGCGGCCAGGTGCTCAAGCTGGGCAGCGAAAAATCGGTCCATCTCCACTATTTGCCGCTGACCGAGGATCACTATCACGTCGATAGTCAGAAGACCATCGAGTTGATCGACCAGCTCTCGCCGCAGCTTGTGATTATGGGCAAGAGCCTCTTCCTCTTTCCCGAACCGGTATCCGAGGTAGCCGCCTTCTGCAAAACCAGGAATATCCCCCTGCTCTACGATGGCGCGCACGTTCTGGGGCTGATCGCCGGCGGCCAGTTTCAGGATCCGCTGCATGAGGGCGCGACGTGGATGACGGGGAGCACGCACAAGACCTTTCCCGGCCCGCAGCGCGGCGTCATCCTGGGTAATCTCGACGCCGAGGATGAAAAGAAATACTGGCCCGCCGCTGATCGAGGCGTCTTCCCTGGATCGTCCAGCAACCATCACCTCTACTCGCTCCCCGCACTGGTCGTGGCTATCCGCGAGATGAAAAAATATGGCCGCGCGTATGCGGAGCAGATCGTGCGCAACGCTCAGGCGCTTGGCCGCTATCTTGACGAACTGGGCACCCCGGTAGAGGCGCGCGAGTTTGGCTACACCCAGAGCCACATGATCGCCGTCAACGTCGCGCAGTGGGGTGGTGGCGTCGAGGTTGCACAACGTCTGGAACAGAACGACATCATCCTCAACTACAATATGCTGCCCGGCGACGCCGATCCGCGCAACCCTTCCGGCCTGCGCGTTGGCGTGCCCGAAATGACGCGCTTCGGCATGGACGAGCAGGCGATGGGCGAGCTTGCCCAGTTGTTGCACGACGGCATTCGCGGCAAGAACGTGAAAGATGCCGTGCATGCACTGCGTGCCCGCTATATCGAAATGAAATATGTATAAGCAATAACAGATATCACCGGCATAGCCGGTGATATCTGTTATTGCTTATACATGGTTATTTAAAGCCAAAGGCGTAGAGCTTATAATCGCCGGAGCCGACGTAGATCATGCCGTTGGCAACGGCGGGCGAAGAATTCATAAACGTGCTCACGATATTCGCGGATGGCGCGATTGCCGGCGCGGCACCGAAGGACCAGAGTGGGCGGCACTGCCCCGTGCAGGCAGCGTTGAAGGCGTACAGCGTGTGACTGCTGCCGCCGACGAAAACGAGGCCCCCGGCGATGGTCGGCGAAGAGAAGGCGCTCTCTCCGACAATATAGACCGCGCCCGGCCTGCACTGCTGCTCACAGGAGGCAGGAAAAGCATAGAGCCTGCCATCAGCCGAACCGGCGTAAACGATGCCATTCGCGACAGCCGGAGAAGTGATGATCGCCGCCCCAACGCTATAGGACCAGAGGGGCCGGCAATCTTTTACGCAAGAGGCGCTGAAAGCATAGAGCCTGCCATCAACCGAACCCACGTAGACGCTATGGTTAGCCACAGCGGGCGAGGAAAAAGTGCTGTCGCCAACGGGATAGGACCAGAGGGGTTGGCAATTCTGTTTACAAGAGGCACTGAAAGCGTAGAGCCTGCCGTCGGCCGAACCCGCATAGACCATATTGCCAGAGACAGCCGGAGAGGAAGCGATCACGTCACCGGTAGTGTAGGACCAGAGTGGCTGGCAACTCCGTGTGCAGGAAGCACTGAAAGCATAGAATTTATGGTCGGCGGAGCCAACGTAGACCATGCCATGCGCGATAACTGGGGACGCGTCGATCACATCGCCGGTAGTGTAGGACCAGAGTGGCCGGCAGTTCTGCTTGCAGGAGGCGCTGAAGGCGTAGAATTTATGATCGGCGGAGCCAACGTAGAGTATGCCGTGAGCAACGGCGGGAGAGGAATCGATGACTTCGCCGGTGGCATAGGACCAGAGTGGCCGGCAGTTCTGCTTACAGGAGGCGCTGAAGGCGTAGAGTCTGTGGTCTGCGGAGCCGACATAGATCATACCGTTAGCCACGACGGGGGATGAGCCGATGATGTTGCCAGTGGGATATGTCCAGAGCAGCGCGAGGCGCGAGACACTGGCGGGCGTGATGACTTTCTCATACGGGTTCCAATGCGTGTGCGCAGCATCGAAGCCGAACATCACGCCGTTAGCGGCTGTCACACTGGCATACATGCGGGCCGCGCTCGCGGCGCTGGCTTCTGGATTGAGCAGGGACGCAAGTGCGCCGGAGAAAGTGAAATAGAGTAATATGCCGGCACATATGAGCAGTACAGGTGCGGTGAGAAGAAATAGTGGGCGCCGTGAGCGTCGAGCCGCCGGGCTGGTAGCAGATATTTGCTGATCCTGCGGCTGTCCCGCAAGTGTTGTGCCCGGGGCCATCGGCTGCGATGGAGCGCTCATACGATGGGGTGAGACAACCGGTGCGTGCTCTGTCGTCTGCATGGCCTCTTCGAGCGCTGCCGCAAACGTGCGCATATCGGCAAAACGCTGCTCCGGGTCTTTCTCCAGCGCTTTCAGTACCACACGTTCAACCGCTTCTGGGATCGTTGGGACGCGCGGACGTAAAGGAGGAGGTGGCGTTTCCTGGTGCTGCGCGATGAGGTCCCACCCTTTGCCCTGGAAAGGGAGCGCGCCGCAGAGCCATTCATAGACGCAGATGCCCAGAGCATACTGATCGCTGGCCGGGCGCGGCTTTCCACGGATCTGCTCCGGCGCGATGTACGACATGGAGCCGGCCAGGTCCTGCGTGTCCAGCGAAAGCTCTGAATGGGCGATGGCCGCGACGCCAAAATCCCCGAGCAAAACCTGATCCCTTTCCCCCAGCAGCATATTCTGGGGCTTGACATCGCGATGGATGAGCCGCGCGTCGTGGGCATACTGAAGTGCTGACGCAAGTTGCCGGACATACGAGCGTATCTGGGGAAACGAGACGAGTGAGCCTGGCGGGTGGCGCTGGCGCAGCGTCCCGTTGGGAGCATACTCCATGACCAGAAAAGGAATGCTCTCCTCGATTCCGAAATCGAGAAGCTGCACAATATTGGAATGCTTCAAGCGGAACATGTTACGGGCTTCGCGGATAAAATATGCTGTCGTATCGGTATTGGGAGTCGTGCGTATGTTGAGCAGCTTGATGGCTACAGGCGTCTGGTGGCGGATATGCTCGCCGAGATAGACCTCTCCGAAGGCGCCCCTCCCTAAGAGACGCAGCAATCGATACTCGTCTAACCGTTTCCCCTCACGGTTTTCCATAGTAGACATTCCCTTCTTGCTAAGAAGTAGATTGCTATTTTAAGAAGTGGGCAGAAGGAAAAATCGGAAACACCCCGCGCCCCGCCAGGAACTGCTGTTCCTGAACTTCATCTAAAGCGCGAATCCTCCCATATATTGCGCCCCGGTCCCGGCTGGCTGCCAGTTTGAGCCGTCCCACCACTTATGATAGACGGCGTGGTCCTGTCCCACCACGAAGGTATCGATGCGCAGCGGCCCCCAGGATACCGAGGAAACGTTGGAGTGTGCATTGTGCTCCTGGTCGTCGAAGGCCGGGTCCCATCTGTTCAGCGCCCACCATTTAAGGTGGACGGAATTGTCCTGCTGCACGATGAAGGTATCGAGGAAGCCGGGCTTGCGCGAAACGCACGAGACATCTGAGATCACGGTCCCACCGAGATATTCATAAGTATTCAAACCGGGCCGCCAGTGTGTGCCATCCCACGTTTTATGATAGAGAGCATGATCCTGCTGGACGACGAATAGATCAATGCGATTGGCTCCCCATGATATAGCAGAGATATTGGAAATGACATTCCCTCCCAGGTCCTCATAAGAAGTGGGCGTAGGGAGCCAGCGCGAGCCATTCCACCATTTGTGATAGATCGTGTGGTCACTGCCGACGAAAAAGATATCGATACGGCCCGGCGCCGGCGCTACCGGGGCGATGTCGGATGTGGCGTAACCCCCAAGATCCTCAACAGGGAGCCAGTGCGAGCCGTTCCACCACTGATGATAGACAGCGTGATCGCGCCCGACGAAAAACAGGTCGAGGCGCCGGGATCCGTGGGCAGCCACGGCGGAGACGTTGGAGATGGCATAGTCGCCGAGGCGTTCGTAGGAAGTTGCGCCGGGAAGCCAGCCCGATCTGACCAGCCATTTGTGATAGATGGCGTGGTCGCGCCCGACGAAAAAGATATCGACGCGGCCCGGCGTCGGCGAGATCGAGGTGATGCTGGAGGTGGCGTAGCCGCCGAGATCTTCATAGCCGGTGAGGGATGGCTGCCACTGTGTCCCATCCCACCATTTATGATAGATAGCGTGATCCTGCCCTACAATAAAAAGATCCGCGCGGTTCTCTCCCCATGACACCGATGATACGCCGGAAGCAAAACCGGCAGGCATGTCGGGAGCCGTCGTTCGATTCTGACCGGCGAGAGCCGCGCCGCCTGGGGAGAGACCTGTTACGATCAGCATTATCGTCGTCAGAGCCAGGCATAGCAGTTTTGGCAACGCGCGAGTCCTTTCCGCTTGCAGCTTAGAAATATGTAACCTTCCATGTATAGTTGCGCGGTTTATTGCGCTATCAGACCGCTCTAAAGGGCCGACGAGATGCGATAATGCAGTTTAAGTTTTTTAACCGATAACTTCGAGCGCGCGTATTCTCGAATGTAAAAGGTAAAGAGCATCATCGCGCGGCTACGCATGGAGAAATACCCACTCTGAATGCTTTTTTCTTTGCTGGAATTTTAACATAAATGGGAAGCGCTGTACTCAATGTACCCCCATCTACTTATATAGACGAAGCAGGTTGCATCGATATAACGTTTAAGCGGGCGGTAACTAATCAGGTCTTCCCATTCCCTGACGGCTCAGCGCCTGCGGCGCCTGGCAAGCGTGAGTGGTGAATGGGTGGCCCCACCCACTCACCACTCACGGGCAGGCCGTTGAAGGTGGCAAGAGGACAGGATGGCCTTGACCTGCTCAATGGCTGATTCGTCGTTGGGAGCAAGAGCTACTCTGTTCGTGCCTGATGTGATTGTAACAGATCGATCAGCCATTGCTCGTCGTGGATGGGAACGCCGGCCTTCTGGGCCTTTGTCAATTTGGAGCCGGGATCTTCTCCGACGATCAGGTGGCTCAGCGACTTGCTGACGCCGGTGGCAATCGTGCCGCCAAGCTGCTTGATGGCCTCCTCGGCGGCTGAGCGCGTCATGCTCTGAAGGCGCCCGGTGAGCAGGAAGGTCTGCCCGGCCAGCGGGCCATCGCTCCCCTGTCGCTCCTCCGTCATATTGACTCCGGCCTGGCGCAGCCGTTCGATGAGCGCGCGGTTCTCCGGGTCTTGCAGCCATTGGTAAACGCTGTGACCAATCTTGGGGCCGATACCCGGTATCCCGACAATCTCCTCTTCGCTGGCTGCCAGCAGCCGGTCCATGCTGCCAAAGGCCCCGGCAATGATCTGCGCCGTCTTCTCGCCCATATAGCGGATGTTGAGGCCAAAGAGCAGGCGCGAAAGCGAGCGATGCTTGCTGGCCTCAATAGCGGCGAGCATATTATCGGCGCTTTTATCTTTGATGCCTTCGAGACTAAGAAGCTGATCGCGCGTCAGGCTGTAAAAATCGGCGACGCTTTGAATATAGCCGGCGTCGATCAGTTGCAGGCAGGTCTTCTCGCCAATCGTATCGAGATCCATCGCACCCTTTGAGACGAAGTGGGTGATGCTCTCATAGTTGCGCGCGGGACATTGCGTATTGGGGCAGTAGGCCATAGCCTGGTCTGGAATGCGGACAATGGGCGTGCCGCAGCGTGGACAGCGCTCCGGCAGGTGGTAGACCTCCTCGGCTCCGGTCCGCCGCTCGACGATGGGCTTGACCACCTGCGGGATCACCTCGCCCGCGCGCTGCACCAGCACCCAATCGCCGATGCGCAGATCTTTGCGCTGGATATCCTCTTCGTTGTGCAGGGCAGCGCGTGAGACCGTGACGCCGCGAATGTTGACCGGTTCGAGCAAGGCCCAGGGGTTCACCGAGCCGGTGCGCCCGATGTTGACGCGGATATCGAGCAGTTTCGTGGCAACCTGGATCGGCGGATACTTGAAGGCGATGGCCCAGCGTGGATCGCGCGCGACCACGCCCAGTTCCTCCTGCTGCGCCAGGCTATTAATCTTGATTACGACGCCATCGATCTCGTAGGGCAGGTTAAAGCGCTCCGTCTCCCACTTTTTACAGTACTCCATCACCTCTTCCAGCGAATGCGCCTGCTGGATGTGGGGATTGACGGGAAAGCCCCACTCGCGTATCAATTGCAACGCCTCCCAGTGGCTCTCGATCCGCATTCCCTGTATATAGCCGATCTGGTAGCCGAAGAAGTCAAGGCGGCGGCTCGCTGTAATGCGTGCGTCCTTCTGGCGCAGCGATCCCGCCGCGGCATTGCGTGGATTGGCGAAAAGCCGGTTATCGGTCATCTCTGCGTTGAGCTTCTCAAAGTTCTTGATCGACATATAGATTTCGCCGCGCACTTCCACTTTGTCAGGAATATGCTCCCCGCGCAGATGCTGCGGGATAGTGCGAACAGTGCGCACATTCGGCGTCCAATCCTCCCCGATCATGCCATCGCCCCGCGTGGCGCCAATAGTGAGTCGCCCTTTCTCGTAAGTCAACGCCATTGCCAGGCCGTCGATCTTTAATTCGCAGACGTAATCAAAGGTAGCGTTGGGCAGAATGTTTTGCGCTCGTTTGTACCAGTCGTAGAGTTCTTTCTCGCTGCGTGCGTTAGCCAGACTCAACATAGGTAGAGGATGCCGGTGCTGCGCTACGTCCTGGACTGGCCCCGCGCCCACGCGCTGCGTAGGCGAGTCAGGAGTTTGTAGTTCCGGGTGCTCGGTCTCGATACGTTGTAGTTCGATCATCAACTGATCGTATTCGGCATCCGTGAGTGTTGGATTGTCCTGCACGTAATACTGGTAATTCGCCTCCTCGATCCGATGGCGCAGATCAGCGACATAAGCGGCGAGCTGTTCCTCCTCGCTCATGCCTGTCTGTTCCATCAGGGAGGATGTGTTGCCATTTACGGTATCTTGTATATCGGACATCGTTATAATTTCTCCTACCGTGTGTTGGGACCTGGTTTATGGATGATACCATACTATTCTTTTTAGAAGGCTTCGTAATGGAATACTTCGGGTGTGCCCTCGAACAGCCCTTCGATATGAGCGCGCCATTGAGGGAAGAGTGGTCCGCCGCGAAAATCGACGGTATGAGCCTCCAGAGAAGTCCAGACGTTGGTAAGCATATATTTCTTTGGCTGCTCAATGCAGCGTGTGACGTGGGCTGAAATACATTCGGGGTGCTGGCGAATGACATCCAGTCCTCGAACGATGGCCTGCCCCAGTTCCTCTTCTTTGCCTGGTACCGCGTTGAAAAAAGCGACTTCTGTTACCATAAGAAAAATCCTCCAGATTATTGCCAGCGGCAATGTGCCTCTAACACCTGTCATCCTATCATAACATGCAAGATCGAGGAATGAAGAATGGCGTTGGCGCGGCGGAGCCGCGCCAGAGATGTCATGCTGTGCTGTGGAAAATGCGCTACGCGCATTTTCCACAGCACAGCATGACATCCGGCGGCGAGTGCCGCAGGTGGTCGCCTGACTCGACATCTTGTGCCTGGAGAAATCTAGGCGCTTTGCGAATCTCCCCAATCCTGCTGGAACGTCTGCTGGAGGGTATTCAGCACATTCTGATCGGAGACGATGATGCCGAGTTCGCGATTTTTATCGAGCGAAGCTGTCGAAATGTTCTCTGATCCCACAAAGGCTTTCTGACCGTCCACTACGATTATCTTGGCATGCATATAAAGCCTCGGGTCCTCTCTTACCTGAGCGCCGCCCTGCTCTATGGTCTGGATGCCCGCGCTATTGCTATCGCTGCTGCCCTCGCTGTCCGACGACGATCCGTGCGGCGATGGCAGGATGACCTGGACCTGTATCCCGCGCTTTGCTGCGTTGACGATAGCCTGCTCGATATCGCTATCCTGCATCTCTTCGGCCTCAATCAGCAGCGTATGGTGCGCGCCATTAATCAGTGACTCGAAGTCGTGGCGTGAATTGATGGGGCTGACAACCAGGTTGGGATCATCGAACCGAGGCGTTGTGCGATTCCAGTCGGCATTGAAGATGCTGGTAACGGCCTGCACATCCTGCTGGTTGGTGTCAATGATGCCATACTCACGATTTTTCGTGCTGCTGCTGCCGCCCAGGGCCGAGAGTGTATAGTTCGCCGTCGTGATGAAAACGGTGCTCCCATCGACAATCATACCCTTTTCATGAGTCAGCGCAAAAGCAGGGTTGGTAGACCTGACCTGGACGCCGGCAGCTCGCAGCCGGTCCATCGTCTCTGTAGGAGAAGTGCTGCCGCCCCCATAGGGATGCGTTTCAAGCATGACGCGAACATCCACGCCCCTATGTGCTGCCTCTTCCAGCGAGCTGATTACGCTGCGGTTGGTCAGAAGGTACATCTCCAGCCAGACGGATTTCTGGGCGTTGTTAATGGCACTGGTGATGACCTGGGAGCCGGCATCCGGCTCGACGAAAACCTGCACACCCTGTGCTCCCGAACCTGTCGTGCAATTGCTCTGGCAGGGTGTAGTGCCCTGACTGCTGCCGGTTGTAAGGCCGCTGTCGCCGCCAAAGCTGGAGGTAGAGACGTTGACATCACAGCCAGCCAGAAGCGCGCATAAGACGATGATGATGAGGCATGTGAGGGGGATGAAACCCGCTGTGCGCCTGGTATTCATTGCTTTCCTGCCTTCCTTAAAGTATATCTGATGTCTGGCGCCATCGCTTGCTCACACCAGCGCCGCGCGAACGCTCAGCGGGGAGAGCGCGACGAATCCATTATCCCAGAGATAAGAGCAAATGTATATTCACAGTTTTGCGTATATATCTGTAATACGGATTGGTAAGCGTGCGCATAGACAAAAATGTGGAGATCCAGGGAGGTGCGAACAACAAATGGAGAGGCGGGGCTTGCCTCCGCCTTGTCGAGAAGAGATGTAAAGGCGGGGCAAGCCCCTGTCTTGCAAGGATGCAACGTGTCCCTGTCTTCTAGGGATGCAAGAAGATGTAGAGGGGGGCAAGCACCAGCGTGATCGTGCTGAGCAGCTTGATGACGATATGCAGCGAAGGCCCGGCCGTATCCTTGAAAGGATCGCCCACGGTATCGCCAACCACACCGGCTTTGTGCGGCTCGCTCTTCTTACCGAGGATGATGCCGTTGGGATCGAGCTTATCGACCATCTCGCCCTCTGAGTTCACGCGCAGATAACCGGCCTCGATATATTTCTTCGCGTTATCCCAGGCGCCGCCACCATTGTTGAGCACCAGGGCGAGCACGATACCACCCATCGTACCGACCATCAGCAGGCCGGCCTCGGCTTGCGGACCAAGAATAACGCCCACGGCGATAGGTGTCAGCACAGCTACCAGGCCCGGCAGTACCATCGCGCGCAGGGCGCCGCGCGTGCTGATATCGACGCAGCGCGCGTAATCGGGATCGACGCGTTCAGCAGGATCTTCGGCCATGATCTTCGGATTATCGCGGAACTGGCGGCGGACCTCTTCAATCATGCGCTTGGCGGCGGCGCCGACGGCCTGGATTGCCAGCGAGCTGAAGAAGAAGATCAGCGTAATGCCGATCAGGGCCGCGATGAAGACGGGTATATTCGCCAGGTCAACGGTGTAGACCGAAAAGTTATGTTTGTAGGAATAGAGGACATCCAGGTAGGCGCTAAAGAGCAGGAAAGCGGCCAGCGCGGCGGAGCCAACGCCATAGCCTTTGGTCAGCGCCTTCGTCGTATTGCCTACGCCATCGAGCGCATCGGTAATCTCGCGCACGGATTCGGCCTGGCCGCCCATCTCGGTAATGCCACCGGCGTTATCGGTGATGGGGCCGAAGGTATCCATAGCCAGGATATACGCGCAGCTCATCAGCATGCCCATCGTCGCCACGGCGGTGCCGAAGATGCCGCCCTGGTTGATCGGCGATGCCAGGGGCAGGTGCACCTGGCTGCCAAAGAAGAAGGAGAGGCCCAGCGCGACACAGATCGCCAGCACCGGGAGCGCGGTGCATTCAAAGGCCACGGCCATACCCGTGATGATCGTCGTGGCCGGGCCGGTCAGGGTTGCGGCTGCGATCTCGCGCACAGGACGCCAGGTACCGGCGGTGTAATACTGCGTGATATACACGAAAGCGATGCTGAGCAAAATGCCCGTCGTGCCGGCCAGCCCGAACCAGACCCACGGAGGGATGCCGCCGCTGCTGGTCACGCCAGTACCATTGAGCAGGAGATAGCTGGCCCCGAAGACGCCGATGAGGCAGAGAACACAGGTGATGTAATAGCCGATGTTGAGCTGGTTCATGGCGATTTCACCCGGATCTCGTCCGGCCGCCTTATCAGGCTCGACAACCACTGAGGGGCGAACCCAGAGCAGCCCGGCGGCGCAGGCAATGAGGCCGAAAGCGCGCACGACCAGCGGGAAGAGGATCCAGCCAATATTTTTGGTAGCGGCGTACAGCGCGACCCCGAGGATCATCGCGCCGATATTTTCGGCGGCGGTTGACTCAAAGAGATCAGCCCCACGGCCTGCGCAGTCGCCCACGTTGTCTCCTACCAGGTCCGCGATGACGGCGGGATTGCGTGGATCGTCCTCGGGGATATTGGCCTCGACCTTACCTACCAGGTCTGCGCCTACGTCTGCGGCTTTCGTGTAAATACCGCCGCCAAGCTGTGCGAACAGAGCGACGAAGCTCGCCCCGAAACCGAAACCTACGATGAGATTGGGGGCAAGTTCTGGATTGGTCAGGCCACCATAAAGGGTGAAAACCAGCGACACACCCAGCAGCGAGAGTGCGACCACCAGGAAGCCGGAGACGGCGCCACCACGCAGGGAGACCATAAGGGCTTCGCCCAGGCTGCGGGTAGCGGCGCTGGCTGTACGGCTATTGGATTTTACCGCGACGTACATACCAATATAGCCGGAGACGCCAGAACAGGCTGCACCAATTAAGAAGGCGATAGCTGTGTGCCAGGCAAGATTGATCTTGTCGGCCTCAGATCCCTGACCTAGCAAAGCCAGGACGACGGCAACAACCACCGAGGCAACAACCGCGAGTATCGCGATGGTGCGATACTGCCGGTTGAGGAAAGCCATTGCACCCGAAAATATAGCGTTCGCTACTTTCTGCATGGCTGGCGTGCCGGTATCGCGGCGTAACACATAGTTTGCCAGGTAGGCTGCAAAAAGCACGGTCAGGAGGCCAATAACGATTGGAACCAGGATATAGTAGCTCACGATAGAAAACGCCCTCCTTACAAGGCATAGAAAGTTTATGCTTGGTCAACATTGACCAGCCGTGCCAGGGTATATCTCAATGAAGCCACGGTAGGGGGGCGACGAGAAAACCACCACCACCTACAGGAGCATCTAAGTCGCAAGATAGTGTAACATAGCATGTCTTCCCTGACAAGGTATTGTAACTGATTCACACACAAAAGGAGGGCAGAATAGCCTGATTTGAGTATGCCGATTGTTGCAGATGTTACAAAGCTCCGCTCTGGCCCGCTATGGCCGCCTGGATGCGTGGCAGCAGTGGTACGAGCTGCTTCTTGCGTGAAACCAGTCCTTCCACCACCGCCGTATGCCCATCAGCTTCGAGCGTGACGCCCAGTGCCTCGGCCACTGCCGTTTCTCCTCCATAAATGAGCAGCCGGCAGCGCATATTAATGATGTCGACGATCATAAAGAGAAAGGCGCTGTAGTTGCGTTCATGCGCGATGCGCTGCATGGCCGCGAGCAACTCCTTGCTGCGCTTCTCGACGGTCTCGGGGCTGGCCGTTTCGACGGTGCCGATAGCAAATCTGGTATCGCGTACCGTAAACTCTTTAAAGTCGGAGGTAATCAGCGCTTCGGCGGGTTTCTCGGCAAGATCGCTGGCGGCGGCGGCGAAGATCTCGCGCCCAAATTGCTCGATATCTTCTCCGGTGATCTGTGCCAGTTCGGCGGCGACGCGTTCGTCGCGCGGTGTGCTGGTTGGGGAGCGCAGCACGAGGGTATCGTAGAGCAGGCCGGCGAGCAGCAGGCCCGCGACCTCGCGCGGAATAGCGATGCCAGCCTCGTGATAGAGTCCGACGATAATGGTACCGGTGCAGCCAACGGGATCGGCGCGGAACATGATCGGCTTGCTGGTATGTACGTCGGCAATGCGGTGATGGTCGATGATGCCAAGCACATCCGCCTCGTCGATGCCGTCGACAGCCTGTGAGTACTCGTTGTGATCCACCAGCACAACTCGTTTCGGGCGTGCCTTGATCAGATCAGTACGCGAGATGTAACCGACCAGCTTTCCCTCGTCATCGACGACGGGCATCGAACGCCGGCGCGCCAGGGTTGCCTGCACATCGCTCATAAGGTCGTCGGGATGGCAGAAGCTAAATTCACGATTCATGATGTCCTGCACGCTGATGCTCAGGTTGATGAGACGCACCGCCGTAAAAGTATGGTGTCCCGTGCTGATGACCATCACGCCGTGCTGCCGCGCCGCTGTTAGCGCGCGCTGCGAGACGAGCAGATCGCCGGTCACAACAAGGGCCGCCGCGCCGCGCTCGATAGCCATTAACTGCGCGTCCTCACGGTCTCCGAGAACGACCAGGCAGCCCGGCTCGACATAATCGGCCATCGTTTCCGGCTGCATGGCGCCGACCAGGACGCGATGCCCCAGGGGGCGGCGCCCTTCTACCAGGACGCGGCCCTTGAGTACGCGCACCAGGTTATCGCGCCGCAGCGGAATGCGGTTCACCGCCTGCGGATCGAGGTCTTTGAAAAAGAGCTTGGCGAAGTCTTCATTGGCGATGATGCCATGTACGCGGTTTTCAGAATCAACGACGGGCATCGAACGACGATTGTGCTCCTGGAGCAACTGCCCGGCCTCAAGTAACGGCTGGTCGATATGCGCGGAGATGACGCCGCGTCGCATCACGTCGCGCACCTGGAGATAGACATCCTCCAGGGCCTCCGGGGCCTCGACCTGGTAACGCTCAAGCACGAAACGTACTTCCGGCTTGAGTTCGCCGTTGCGCGCGGGGATGGCCTCCCCTTCTCCCTGCTCCCGCAGCAGCCGCGCATAGGCGCAGGCGGAGGCCACAGAGTCCAGATCCGAGTTTTTATGTCCAAGTACGTAAATTGGTTGCGTCATAGTTCGGTCTCCTGGTAGAGTAAGATGATTCCCTGATATATCATGATCTTACCATTATTAAGCGGTTGTGTGCAGGTGGTCTCTCTCGCCGGCCTTTCGCGCGGCGGAGCCGCGCAAGCGATATAAATCCGTGTTGCGAGAAATGCGCTAAGCGCATTTCTCGCAACACGGATTTATAAGGCGAGCGCCGCAGGCGCGAGCAATATGTCGCAGATCAGACAGACTCTAAAAAATATCTAGCCTATTTTGCTTATATGGCTGAGGAAAGAAGAGCCATTATGCTACACTATGTACATTGAAATAGGGGCCGGGGGAAAAAATATGCAAAAGCTCGAAATCTTTATCGAAGAGAATGCAACCGGCGCGGTACGCCCTGTAGCTGTTGCCGCCGATACGCCCGTTTCCGCGCTGGTGCCTGCACTGGTTGAGGAGATGGAGCTTCCCCGCACCGATCTCTTTGGTCAGCCGCTTACCTATATGCTGCGGCCCGCCGCCGGGAGGACTGCTCTGCCCGGCAATACGACGCTCGCAGCCTGTGGGATAAGATCCGGCACGAGGCTGGCGCTCGATGCCCTGGCGGTAGAGGATGCCGTCGCCGCTCCTGCGTACAGGGGGCCGCGCACCGATTCGCTGCACTCCTCACCCACGATAGCCGATGCTATGGCCTTCGCGGTTCCTGGCATGGGAGATACTTCCGCGCACCTGGCGGCTGTAACTTCTGCCAGAGGAAAGACTTCTCGCCGCTCCTTCCTGCTGCTCGCCGGCGCTGCGCTGGGGGCGGGCGGAGTGGGGATGGGGCTGGCCGCCTATCATGCCTGGCAGGGCGGATTGTTGAATAGTATTGTGCGGTACGCTGTTCCTCAGCCGATGCAGCAGGCGATGTCTCGCCAGCAAGCGGCGCCGGCAAAAGCGACGCTGCCCACGATGGCAAAGCCCCTCCTGTCCTTTACGCAGCACCATCAGATTGTGCGCGCGGTGAAATGGTCGCCGGATGGCATGCTGCTGGCGAGCGGGGCCGATGATGCCCACCTCTTCATCTGGAGCGCAGGCGGAAACGTGCGCCTGGATATCCCGCATGGAGCTTCGGTGCAGGCGCTGGCCTGGGCGCCCGATGGGCGGCGCGTCGTTAGCGGCTCGGGGCACCAGGTGGCTTTTTTCGATGTGCAGACGGGGCAGATGCTGGCGCGCTCTACTCATCGCCATACAGGAACGGTGACGAGCCTTGCATGGACGCCCCATAATGCGATGCAGGTGGTCTCCGGCGCAGCCGATAGACTAGCGATTATATGGAATACGACGGATTATCTGCCACAGACGATTTTTACGCGCCATACCGCCGCTATAGAATCCGTCTCCTGGTCCGCCGACGGACAGGCTGTGGCCTCGTCGTCGCTGGGCGGCGTTGTGCGCGTATGGAATGCGGCGAGCGGTTTAGAGCTGCATGGCCTCTATTATGATGGCGGCATTTCCTTGCGGACGCTGGCCTTTGCGCCGTCGGGCGTGCGACTCGCGGTTGGCGGTGATGATGGCAGGGTGCGGCTCTGGAATGGATTGACCTGCGGGCAGCAGAGATCTGGCGTCTTTGGCAATCAGTGCCTGGATGCTCCACAGCGCCTGCCGGCGGCGCAGCAGGCGCTCCGTTCGCTGGCATGGTCGCCCGATGGCCGCCTCCTGGCGGTTGGCGCGGCTGATGGAACGCTCTCGCTCTGGTATCCAGCTCAGGGCCAGCAGCCGCTGTTCACCGTACAGATGGGCGCATCCGTGCATAGCATTGCCTGGTCGCCGCAGGGGGACCGGCTGGCGGCAGCGTCGGGCAATACCGTCGCCATCTTCGGCATTATGTAAAGGACGGAAGAATTATAAAATTTCTTCCGCGACGAAATGGACCAGCGACTTCATATCATCCAGGGCGCGCGCGGATACGGGGCTGCTGTTGCGCGGCACGCTCGCCAGGGCCGTGTACGCCTGCTGGCACTGCTGCGCCAGGAAATCGCGGCAATAGGTTCGGCTCTGCGTCCTCTCCATAATCGCCAGCACTTCTTTGACCTGCTCCGCCTGTAGAGGCGCTTCCTGCTGATAGATCTCCTTGAGCGCTTGCCGGTCATGAGAGTTTGCATGCTCCAGGGCGTGTAAAACGGGCAGGCTTTTTTTGCGCCGGTAGATATCGCCGGCGGGCGTCTTGCCTAGCTCCGCCGTCGTTGCCCATACGCCGAGCAGGTCATCGCGCACCTGGAAGGCTATACCGACGGCATGACCAAAGTCGCGCAGTCGCGCTATTGTCTCCTCGTTGCGCGTTCCCAGCAGGGCGCCCATCTCGGTTGCCCCGCTCATCAACGCGGCGGTCTTGCGGCTAATCATGTCCAGGTACATCGCCACCGAGATATCCTGGCGCTGCTCGAAGCTGATATCGAGGTACTGACCATCCGCGATGACGAGGCAGGCGCGGTCAAGCACGGCGCCGAGCCGGGCGGCGATGGCAGGCTCTACCCCCTTGTCCAGCACTCCCCACAGCGTGAGGCGTGCCAGCACAAACATGCCGTCTCCGGTATTGATGGCCTGGGGAATACCCCACAGCTTCCACAGCGTCGCCTGATGATGGCGCACGGCGTCGCCATCCACTATATCGTCATGAATCAATGTGAAGTTGTGCGTAAGTTCGATAGCGGCAGCGGCGGGCAGCGCACGCTCCAGGTACGAGGAATCGCCTGAGGGATCATCGGCCAGCCCCCAGGCGCCGGCCGCTTCGTAAGCCAGCAGGAGCAGCGTCGGGCGGAGGCGTTTGCCGGTCTTGCGGCTCGCCGGCATGAAATTAGCATCTACCCATCCCAGATGATACTGCATCTGCCCATAATAGGGCGCAGTATCGCCGGTTCCTGAGCCTGTCGCGGCGCCGGCGATGGCATCGCGCAGCGCCCTGTCAATCTCGCGCTGATGACGCTGTAGCGCGGATTGAATCATTGATGGCAAAACCATTGATATATTCAGTCTTTCTCCAGAAAATGCTTCTAGTTCAGTGGTGAAGATAAAAGAAGATGGCACCCACAACAGTTCCGATAACGACGATGGTGCGCGCAAGCCCCTTAATGCCCCCTATGCGATAGAACGGCGAGCAGAGGTCGCAGTAGCGATTGGTGTACTGGTAGCGATGCCCGCGCATGCCCTCGCGTACAATGACGACATCCTCGGTCTTGCGCTGTGTGTGCAATTCATCGCAGACGTAGCGGCCACATCCCCGGCAGGTGAACTGGTCAACGAAGTGGGAGGTTCTTGAGATGGACCACTGATCGGGATAGACCTGCGAGCCGCAGACGTAACACACCTGTTGCTGTGCCATTTTCATTTGCTTTTCGGCGCAGGGTGAATGCTGCTGCTTGGGAAAATGTTCCTGGCAGAAGCCGAAATGGCAATCGGGACAGCGGCCCAGAGCCTCTTCACTGCATTCGTGACAGCGGCGCGTCGCAGTAATGGGGCGCTGCTGCCTCCTCATTTCACCTGTATCTTGCATGATGTGTTCTCATCCCTTATATCTTCTGTGTCGATCTGCCCCGGTAGAGTCATCAGAGAAAGCTATCCCCTGCACCTCTACTTCTGGCATTGTGAGTATACACCCCTGGTTGCTATCAAGCAACGCTAAAAGGTATCATTGAAGGAGCGGGGTTATTGCCCCTACCACTATTCTAATACGAATAGCAGATTTTTAAAATCACATAGTAGACGCTGTTCAAGGTCATTTATAGTAATAGCAAGATGCAACCAGTACTACCACCGACACAATGGAACAATCATTGCCTGACGTGGGGCGGGCGCACCTATGTCATGGGCATCGTCAATATTACGCCCGACTCATTCTCTGATGATGGGTTGATGAAGAATGCCTTTACAGAGGATGAGCTAATATATCATGCGATTGAGCAGGCTCAGCGCTTCGTGGCCGAGGGAGCGACGTTCATCGATATTGGCGGCGAATCGACGCGCCCGCATGCCGCGCCTGTCACGGCTCAACAGGAACTCGCCCGCGTGATCCCGGTTATTCGCGCGCTGCGCGAGACGCTGCCACCGGAGGCGTTGATCTCTATCGATACCTACAAAGCCGGGGTTGCGGAACGCGCACTGGAGGCCGGGGCGTGTATCGTTAACGATATCTCCGGGCTGCGGCAAGATCCGGCGATGGCCGCCGTCGCCGCCGAACATGGTGTCCCCGTTGTGCTGATGGCGAATATGCGCGGCCAGCAGAAGCGTGAGATTGTCAGCGATGTGCTGCGTTTGCTGGCAGGCTCTATCGAGCGTGCGCTGGCGGCGGGCATTGCCTGGGAGCGCATTATCGTCGATCCCGGCATCGGTTTTGGCCTGACCGTCGAAGAGGACCTGACGATGCAACGCCGCCTGGGCGAACTGCGGGCGCTGGGGCGCCCGATCCTGCTGGGCACGTCGCGCAAGTCGCATATTGGCCGCGTGCTTGGCGGCCTGCCCATAAGCGAACGCCTGGAGGGTACGGCAGCAACCGTCGCGCTCGGCATCGCGCAGGGTGCGGATATCGTGCGCGTGCATGATGTGCGCGCCATGATGCGCGTCGTCAGGATGAGCGATGCTATCGTGCGCGGAACATTTGAAGCGTCATAAATCTCATTTTAAGATAGAAAGATTATCACTCGTGAATTATCAAGAAGCACTTGCTTATATCTACGGTTTTAGCGATTTTGAGCGCAGCGGCACCTTTACGCGCGATCCCAATGAGAAGCTGCCGCGTGTGACCAGGCTGCTCGAACTGCTGGGCAATCCGCAGCAGAGCTACAGCAGCACGTTGATCGCGGGTACAAAGGGCAAGGGATCAACGGCGGCCTGCGTCGAGAGCGTGCTGCGCCACGCCGGTCTGCGCACTGGCCTCTATACGCAGCCCGACCTGCATACCTTCCGCGAACGCATGCAGGTTAACCGGCATCTCATCAGCGAGGAGGAGGTTGCTGCGCTGATACCGGAGATACGCGCTGGCGTCGATAAGGTCGAGCAGGAGCATACCTTTGGCCCCTTCCACACCTATGAGATCGGCACAGCGCTGGCGTTCCTCTATTTCCAGCGCCAGCATGTGCAGCATGCCGTCGTAGAAGTTGGCCTGGGGGGCCGGCTCGATGCTACCAATGTCCTGCATCCCCTCGTCTCCGTGATTACCTCGATCAGCTACGATCACATGCACATTCTGGGCGATACGCTGGGCAAAATCGCCACTGAAAAGGCCGGCATTATCAAACCCGAAGGCGTCGTCGTCACCTCGGCGCAAAGTGAGGAAGCGCTACTTGCCATTGCCGCCATCGCCCGGCAGCGCCATGCACGGCTTGTGCGCGTCGGCAGCGCCGGGGGCGATCCCGCGCAGGCCGCCGTGGATGCCGGACAATTGCCACCGCCGGGTTATCGCTATTGTTTTCAGGGACAGAGCGGGGGGCAGCAGACCTTTACCGTCTGGACGCCTGAGCGCATGTATACCGATCTGTCGCTGTCGCTGCTGGGACTCTACCAGCTCGAAAATGCGACGGCGGCGCTGGCAACGCTTGAACTGCTGCGCGAGCGCGGTGTAGTCTGGGACGAAGATGCTCTGCGGGCGGGCTTGCGGGCGGTGCACTGGCCCGCCCGCATAGAGGTTGTCGGGCATGATCCCACTATTGTCATCGACGGCGCGCACAATGCCGATTCGATGCAGAAGCTGATGCAGGCGCTGCGCTCATCGTTCACTATGCGGCGATTGATCGTCGTGCTCAGCGCGGCAAAGGACAAAGATCTCGTGGGTATCGTCAGGGCGCTGGCCGATGTCGATATTGTCGTGCTGACCAGGATGCGCAGCCAGCGCGCCACGCCAATCGAGACCTTCCAGGCGCTCTTTGTCGAGCATGCTCCACATGTCCGCGTCCGCACTGCCCCGGAGAGTGAGCAGGCGATGGACCTGGCCCTTGATCTCGCCGAACGCGATGACCTGATCTGTGCCACCGGCTCGATCTACCTGGCCGGGGAAACGCTGCGCTGGGCCGCCGCGCGCGGCAGCGCCAATGCTGCCTCGGAGATCGAGGGCGTGGATCATTAGCCAGCGAAAATTCCCTTGAGGGGGGGCCAGAACCTTCTCGTGGGCCGACGCGTGGGCCAGGTTCGTGCCAGCGCAGGGGCCGCCACCAGGACGGCCCCGGCGCTATCCCCAAAAAAACCTGCTCGTGAAAGACTATCCTCTCTTCATCGCGCGGCCGCGCCGCGCGAACGCAGGGCCGGTTTTTTATGGTATGATTGACCTAGATTTATTCAAACTGTAAACACTCTGAAAGGAGGGTTATCGCGACACCATGCAAGGCTTGATGATGGATTATCCCCTGACATTGCAGCATGCCTTTAACCGGGCAACGCGTATCTTCCCGCGCAAGGAAATTGTCACACAGACCGAGGGCGAACCGCATCGCTATACCTACGGCGATTGGGGCAGGCGCGTATCGCAGCTCGCACATGCGCTGGCGAAGGTCGGCGTAGCGCAGGGGGACCGCGTGGCGACCTTCGCCTGGAATACGTATCGCCACTTTGAACTCTACTATGCCGTTCCCTGTATGGGTGCGGTGCTTCACACGCTCAATATTCGCCTCTTTGCCGAACAGTTGATTTACATCATCAACAATGCCGAGGATAAAGTAATCTTCGTCGATGGCGATGTTGTCCCCTTGCTGGAAGCGCTGGCCGACAAGTTACCCACGGTAAAATTGTATGTGATTATGGGCGAGGCGCCGCACGCTACGGGCAAGCTGCAACCTGCGGTTGACTATGAGACCTTCATCGGTGAGCAGCCCACCTCCTATGACTGGCCTGCCCTGGACGAAAACGCCGCCGCCGCTATGTGCTATACCTCTGGCACAACAGGCAACCCCAAAGGCGTTGTCTACAGCCACCGCTCGGTATTTCTCCATTCGATGGGCGTGCAGCTTGTCGATGGCCCCGGTATGGGCGAGCGTGATGTCGTCTTCCCCGTCGTGCCCATGTTCCACGCCAACGCCTGGGGTTTGCCGCATGCCGCTGCCTTCGCGGGGGCAAAACTGGTGCTGCCGGGGCGCTTCATGGATCCGCTGCGCATTGCGAAGCTGATGGAGCAGGAGCGCGTCACCCTTGCCGCCGGTGTGCCGACGATCTGGATCGGCCTGTTAAACCTGCTGGATAAAGAGCAATTTGATCTCTCCACTCTGCGCTCTATCCTCTGCGGCGGCTCCGCTGTGCCACAGTCGTTAATCGAGGGGCTGGCGCGCAAGAACCTCACCATTGTACACGCCTGGGGTATGACCGAGACCTCGCCACTGGCCTCGCTCTGCAAGCTGCGCAGCTACCAGGAAAGCCTGCCCCCGGAGGAGCAGTTCCGCATCAAAGCCAGACAGGGCACCGTCGTACCCGGCGTTGATTTCCGGGTGATAAGTATGGATACGGGCCAGGAGGTGCCGTGGGATAACCAGACCTTCGGCGAGTTGCAGGTGCGTGGCCCCTGGGTGGCGCGCGCGTACTATCACGATGACACGTCCAGCGAGAAGTTCGCCGAGGGCTGGCTGCGCACCGGCGATGTGGCTGTGGTCGATGAGGATGGCATCATCCAGCTTGTTGACCGCACGAAAGATCTGGTCAAGTCGGGCGGCGAATGGATCTCCTCGGTTGAACTGGAGAGCCTGATTATGGGCCATCCAAAGGTGCTGGAGGCATGCGTAGTCGGTATTCCGCACCCGAAATGGGACGAGCGCCCGCTGGCCTGCGTCGTGCCCAAGCCAGACTTTGTGGGGCAGATTACAAAGGACGAGATCATCGACTACCTGCGCCCGCGTGTCGCCAGATGGTGGCTTCCCGACGACGTGGTGTTCATCGATGCCATCCCCAAGACCAGCGTAGGCAAGTTCGATAAGAAGGTGCTCAGGAGCCGCTACGAGGCGCACAGCCTCTCACAGAGCTAATTCAACATCGAATAAATGACATAACAACTGCGTGGTGAACGCCAGCAGCAGCGCCCTCTGTGTGCTGGCGTCTGGCTTGCGCTGTAACAGGCGCTTCACGGCCTCTGGAGCGAAGATGCCCCGCTCGCGCAGCGCTGGCGGGGAAAGCATCTCCCTCAGAAGTTCCGAATCGGCGGGACGTGTAAGCGATCTGGCGGGCGCCGTTAGTGAAGATTGCCGCTCTGTTGGGGCGTCGTCGGGGATGGAGCGCCGCGCCAGCAGCGGGAGCAGCGCGCGCTTCGGCGTCCCATCATCCAGGTTGGCGGGCAGGCGTGTCAGCAGGTCGATCACGCCGGCGTGCAGGTAGGGAGAGCGCACTACCATCCGCTCCTGCACGGCCAGTTGTTGCGCGGCGTGTACCGCGTGATCGGGCAAGCGCAGGTGCAGGTCGAGATAGTACCATCCCTGGCGCCGGTCCGCGCAGCCCTCCGCGCGGCGCGCCAGCTTGCGAGCATGCAGCGACTCTTCCCACGGCTCCTCCTGCGCGATCATCCTGGCGGCCTCCGCCGACCAGAGCAGTGCTGTGTTAACGCCGTTCAACGGCTGCAACGCCTCTCCATAGCGGCGTAAGATATATGGCAACTCTGGCCCCTCCGCGCCGGGATCATTCTCAGGAGCCAGGGTGTCGAATAGTATGCGCGCGCCGAGGGAACTCATAGCGACGCGCGCGCCCGTCTCTACGGAGGCCGTGTGCAGAAGCTGGTGGAGTGCGAGCGCGCGGGTATCAACCACTGGAGCTTCCAGGCCGCTGATCGTCGCGGCCCAGAACTCGGGCTGATCGAGGCCGGTGATCGCTAAAAATGGGCGCTTGCAGGTGGCCGCGATGCCCTCAGCCGCTTTCCATACGCGCGCCGCATTATATTTTTTATAGCCTATGGTGACAATGCTGAAAGGAGCGCTGGTGTGTTGTGCGGCCAGCGCCGTTGTGAGGGCGGAGGCGCTGCCGCCGCCGCTCAAGGCGATGAACTGATCGTGCGTGGGAAGCAGGCCGGTGGTGGCAGCGTCGAGCAGAGCGTGAAGACGGCCTGCGAGATCGTCGCTGGCGGCCTGCGGCTCATCGAGGTGGTAGTCGGTAGCGTGGTTGACGATGGTTTTCGCTCGCTGCCAGCGCAGGATCGAGCCGGCGGGGACGACAAAAATATCCTTGAAGGCAGTCCAGGGGGCGGGGATAAAGCCGTAGCGCGCGAGGGCATCCAGCGCCGCCAGGTGCAGTCGCCTGGGAACGCCGAGGGCGAACAGCGCCTTGATCTCGCTCGCGAAGAGCAGATTCCCCTGGGCGGGCCAGTCCGTTATGTAGTAGAGGGCGTGCATGCCGGAAAGAGGACGCCGGTAGACCAGCGTGCGGCGCTCCGGCACCCAGTCGAGGACGGGCGGCTCGTCGTTGCGCTGCACGCTGTAGGCCGCGTCGGAGAAAGTAATCAGGCCCATGCCCGGCTGCACCATGCGGCCCGGCTCTCCGCCATGCTGCCCAAGCACCTCGCCCATCGCCAGCAGCGCCTGGTCAATCGTTTCCTCTGGTACCTGCTCGCCTGTGAGCCATCCTGCAAGTGTTGGCATCGTTCGAGCTAATTGCTCCTATCTTTGCGCCAGGGAGCGTCGGCGCGGCGCATCCAGCGGCCATTGAAATAGATGTAACTATCCTCGCTCTCGAAGGCGCCGTCGGTAAGGTCGCATTCGCTCCATTCGCCGGTAATGCCCTGCGCGCGCAGTTGCTGCACCAGGTAGTTGATGATCTGCGGCCCGTTGTCCAGATCTATACCGGGGAAATGCTCTTCGTCGATATCGCCCTCTTGCTCGATAGGCTGTTCCCTCTGCGTGCCGCGCAGCACATAGTAGATATACATAGCAACTATCCTCTGCTCTTTCTTGTTCGCCGGTGGTTGGATAGCCCCGTCGCTATACTATACCATAACTTATTCCGGGCGGAAGATCTGGCAGACACAATAGCTAACGGAACTATATTTCTACTTTTCTCTTCGCTTCTACGAGGGCATCACGAAGCGTATCCAATCTTTTATCTTTTCCGATGGGTAATACCAGCAGCCGGTTATAAGTTTTCTCTACCCATCCTAAGTGGCGCCTGGACTGATATTCAGTTGCCAGCTGAATCCCCTTCATAGTAAGCGCAATGCCCTGGTCTAAATCTCCTAGTTTGAGAAATGCTTCCCCTTTATCGATGGTGTACGCTCCAAGTTCTCTGAGTGGTCTGAACGGGCGTAATTTATCTGTCTGCTCGTATATCTTTAATGCATCACCGGGTTTCCAAAGTTCAGAGAACCCTCCAGCCTGTGCCCAAAGAACGTCGTCGAGACTGAAATCATTCGCAAGGCCGGTGATACTGTCTTTCATATCCTTTGCAATTTCGAGAGCAGCATCAATTGCCCCAAGAAATGATTTCTCCTGGCCGCTATCGGCGTATACAGTTGAGAAATTAACGTGATAAATACCTCGTGTTGCCCCTGCCGCTGCCTCAGCGTAAGATTTCGCAGCTTCAAAACAGCGAATAGCTGTCTCAAACCTGCCGCGCTTTCTGAGTAAACTTCCCTGATATACCATACCTATGGTGATGATGTCAGGATCGTTTAATTCGTGCCCTAAATCAATCACTTCTGAGAAATGGCCTGCCGCAGCAGCAAAATCAAGGCGGTCAAAGGCCATTCGTCCTCTCATTAGATGAGTATAGGCGAGTAATTGCTGTGCTGGCTTTAAAAACTCACCATGATACGAAATCAATGCCTGGTCAAGAGTCGTGATTAGTTCCTGAAGTTTCTCCTCCATCAAGGGGGCTTGATCTGCGATCCACACCATATAGGAGAGTTGTACCATATCACGACCAGGGGCAAGAAGCATCTGTAAAATGGCGCTGTCCGCCTGCTCTGGTTTTTGCACGTCGATTTTGCGTTTTGGGATGCCGCGCCCGATTTCTTCTAACTTCTCCTGCGGAATGTCCAGAATATCTGCCAGGCGCAGCACTTGCGTCATGCTGTCTAACTTGCGCTTGCCACGCTCAATCTGCGAAACATAGGCTCTGGCATATCCCCAACGTTCCGCCAGTTCCTCCTGTGTCCATCCACGCTGCTCGCGGTACGCTCGCACTAATTGCCCAAACGCGTTGCTGTTTAACATCCGTCTATCCTTTCACCTGAAATGTAACACTCTGCTACATGCAGGCGACTTTCTGCTTCACCGCTGGACGATTGAATGCACTACTATTGGTTCTGGAAATACACGCACTTTTGACCTTTGTCCATTATAGCTCTGTTGCTCTTCTATTGGCAACAGAAGGAAGGATTTGTTTATGTCGAAAAGTGAGGTAGCAGCATTCAAGGAAAAGCAAGCCTTGCGCGAGGAGGCTGCGCGGCAAGGGTTGTACGGCCTGGCAGTGGTGGCGAGCCATGAAGCGATTACGGCGCGCATGGAGATCGGGGCACAACGCATCCTCACGCTCTTTCAGGAGGGCAAGCAAGAGGAGGCGGTGGAGTTGATGTCTACGGATGCATGGTGTTAGTTGGATGGAGATGCAGATGCTGATGGATATTTCTGGTTGAAAGGCGGCGATATCAACAAGGTGCAGATGTTTCTGAACGGGGAGGAGACCGGGCTGCTGCTGGAGGCCATGCAGGAGTTCAGCCGGCTGGTCAGCACGCACTTTCCGCGCATTGCCGGGCGCGACTCGGTGATCGAGGCCATGGAGACCTGGCAGCGCCGCCTCACGACCATCGTAGCCGGGCCCGAGGCGACGTAAGAGGACTTTCGCAAGGCCCGGTTTTACCATCCGGCGGCGATACCCTCTGAGCGTGGATCGGAGCCGCCCTGCATGACGCCGGTGAGCGGATCGAAGAGGATGCCGTGAGCGTGGCCCATGCCTGATGACCAGCCGATGGTCTCTTCGACATTGTGGCCCAGCTGACGCAGGGTTTCCAGCGTCGCGGGCGGGAAACGGTTCTCCACAACCAGTCTTTCCTCATGGGCGTCGGCGCCGTGGATCCAGCGCGGCAGCTCAAGCGCGGCCTGGATGTTCAGGCCGAAGCGGAGCACGGCGGTATAGACCTGCAAGTGGATCTGCGCCTGCCCGTCGCCGCCCATTGAGCCGAAAACCATCGCCGGGCGTCCATCGCGCAGGGCCATCGAAGGGATCAGCGTATGCAGCGTGCGTTTCCCCGGCGCCAGCGCGTTCGCGGAGGCGGGATCGAGCGAGAAATACGCGCCCCGGTTCTGAAGTACAATGCCGGTATCGTCGACCACCACTCCGCTGCCGAAGCCCATATAGTTGCTCTGGATCAGCGAAACGACGTTTCCTTCGCGGTCAGCGGCGCACAGGTAGATGGTATCACCGGTGAAGCTGCCGGGATCGACGGAGGGCTGCGCCCGGTGCGGATCGATGAGCGCGGCGCGCTGGTCGAGATAGTCCGGGGCGATCAGCGCCGCAGGATCGACGCGCATAAATGCCGGATCGGTGAGATAGGCCGCGCGATCCGCGAAGGCCAGCTTCTTCGCTTCTACCTCCATGTGGACCGTTGCGGGCGCCAGCGGATCATCGCCGAGCGAGAGGCGATCCACCATGCCGAGCATCTGAAGCGCCGTGACGCCCTGAGTGTTGGGCGGCAGCTCATAGATGCGCAGGTCGCCGAAGGGGACGCCGAGCGGTTTTACCCAATCGACATGATGAGCCGCCAGGTCCTCGCGGGTAATCAGGCCGCCCTCGCGCGCGAAGAAGGCCGCGATCTGCTCCGCGAGTTCCCCGCGATAGAAGGTCTCCGCGCCCTGCTGCGCGATAGCGCGCAGGCTGCGCGCCAGCGTCGGGAAGCGCATCACAGCGCCAACCGGGGGGACGGCGCTCTCAGGGAGGAAATGTGTGTGCCAGGAACGATGGATCTCCGGCCTGCGGCTCACAGTCGCCAGCGCGCCGTGCAGGCCCGGCCCGACGGCGAAGCCCTCCTCGGCGTAGGAGATAGCCGGAGCCAGCGACTGCGCCAGGCCCAGCCTGCCAAAGCGCTGCGACGCGGCCTCCCAGCCACTGACGCAGCCCGGGATCGTCACCGTGTGGATGCCGAAGGTGGGCATAGTCGTGTAGCCCAGGTCGTGATAGCGCTCGATGGTCGCCGCCTGCGGAGCGCGCCCGCTGCCATTGAGGCCATGCAGCGCGCCCGATTGAGCGTCGTAGATGAGCATGAAAATGTCGCCGCCCAGTCCACAGACGAAGGGATAGACGACCTGAAGCGTTGCGTTGGCCGCGATGGCCGCATCGATGGCGTTGCCGCCGGCTTTGAGCAGATCCAGCCCAGCTTCGGCGGCCAGGTAGTGAGGTGCGGCGACCAGGCCCCTGCGCGCAAGCGTCACGGGCCGGTGCTGCGGGAAAGATGCCATTATTTTATCCTTTGAGGGCGCCAGGGCCAATGCCGCGCACAAAGAAGCGCGAAACCACCAGGTAGAGAATCACTGCCGGTAGTGCATATAATAGCGCATACGCCGCCAGTTGTCCATAGTTCACCTGACCATAGGCCCCAAAGAAGGTATAGATATGTACAGAGGCCGGGAGCAGATCCTGGCTCTGCAAGATAATCAGCGGGACAAAGAAATTGGTCCACGCCCCCAGGAAGCTCCACACTCCCACCACCGCCATGCCTGGCGCCGCCAGTGGGAGCAGGATGTGCCAGAAGCCGCCCAGCGTCGAGGCGCCATCGATCCAGGCCGCCTCCTCCAGTTCAAAGGGCACGCCATCCAGAAAGTTCTTCATCAGCCAGATACAGAACGGCAGGCTCGACGCTACAAAGAAGAGAATGCAGCCTTGCAGCGTATCCACCAGATTGAGCGTGACGTACATGGCATAGAGCGGCGTCACCAGGGCAAGGACCGGAAGGGCGCTGGCGAAAAGGATGAAATACATCAGCGTGGCCTTACCGCGAAACTGGTAGCGCGAGAGCGGGTAGGCCGCCAGCCCGGAGAGAATGATGACCAGCAGCATCGTCGAGATTGCCATGACCGCGCTGTTGGCAAAGGGACGGGCCACCAGGCCGCCGCTGATAATAGAGGTGAAATTGTCCAGCGTAAATGGCTGCGGCAGGCTCACCTGCAACGTGGCATGCCCGTTAATGCTAGCCAGAATCGGCCAGAGCATCGGAATCAGAAAGAACAGGCCGAGCACGATCAGCACCACATAGGCCGAGGTAGGTATCAGGATACGACGCGTTGCCATACAGGTCTCCTCAACATATCGCTATTTCAGATCTCGATGCGCAGTACGCGAATATAGATAAGCGAGAGAATTGCTCCTACAACGATAATGAGCAGAGCAATCGCGCTGCCGTAGCCGATTTGATAGAACTGGAACGCCTGTCGATATTGATAAATGGTCATCAATTCCGTACTGGCGTTCGAGCCTCCCGTCAGCACGAAGACCAGCGTGAAGTCCGAGAGCGTCGCCAGCGTAATGAGCAACAGATCGGTAGCAATCGAACCCTTGATCAAAGGCAGAATGACGTAGCGCACCCGCGACAGGATGCCAGCGCCATCGATGGAAGCGGCCTCCATCAGTTCCGAGGGAATGGATTCCAGCGCCGAGGCATAGAGCAGCATCGAGAAGGCCGTGCCACGCCAGGTGTTGGCGATGATGATCGAGATCGTAGGATACTCTTGCAGCCAGGCATGCTGGGGCCAGCCAAAGACCAGCATCAAAGAATTGAGCAGGCCCGGACTCAGCACGCTATTGGGGCCGCCGGCCAGGAACGAACTCCACAGGAAGCCGGCCACCACATCAGGAATAACCCAGGCGCAGATGATAATACCGCCCAGCACACCCTTGAAGATGCGGTTGCGATTGCGCATCAGCAGCGCCAGTATAAAGCCCAGCACCGCCTGGCCGATGAGGGCCGAACCCACCAGGTAGGTAATCGAGACGCGCAGTGAGTTGAAAAACTCGTTGTCGTGGAGGATCTGGGCAAAATTTTGCCAGCCTACCCATTGGGGAGCGGCGGCGCCCACTCCTGTGAGCGACATATTGGTGAAGGAAACGTAGAAGGCCCACAGCGCCGGTCCGATCATAAAGAGGATAATGACCAGGAAAGCGGGAGCCATGAACAGGATACCGATGCGCAAATGCTTGCGCTGCTGGCGGCTGGGCCGGGAGACAACCTTCGTGACAGTCTCAACCGGCGGCGACTGGACCTGCTGCATGCAACAACTCCTCACAAACAAGCTGCGCTCCCCGCGCAAGCGCGAGGAGCCTGCCCGGCGTGGCCGGCGCAGCTAGCAGTCTGCCGCACCGGCACAGCGCCGTATCAAGCCTATTTCCCAGGTTCGACGTTACTGGCTCCGGCAATGCTGGTCACTGCCTGCGTATAGGCATTGAGCGCGTCCTGGGGCGACTGGCCGCTCATCACATGCTGCATAGCCGCGTCGATCTGCGTCGAGATCTTGGGGTAGGCCGGGAAGCCCGGACGGAACTGCGTGAAACTAACCAGGCTGGTGAAGAACGAACTCAGCGGCACCTGCTGGTAGGCTGGCACCTGCGTGGCATCCTTGCGCGGCGAGATGTTGCCAACATCGACATCATAGCCCACCACGAGGTCGCGCTGCATCGCCGTCTTGAGCGCCTGGAAAGCCAGGTCCTTGTGCGATGACTTGGAACTGATCGAATAGGCCCAGCCACCCGAAAGCGTCACAAAGCCGGGCGCCTGCCCGTACTCGGTAGGCATCTTGGCGGTTCCCAGCACCTGCTGCCACTGCGGCCAGGGGGCGGCGCCGCTACTTGCCCAGTTGCTTGGCAGCCAGGAGCCATCGATATCAATAGCGAGCTTGCCCTGTGGCAATAACTGCTGGGCGATGGTATTTCCTGCCTGGGTTGAGAGCGCGATATCGTTGGTTGGTCCCAGCAGGTTTTTAGGATCGTAGACGGTCTGCACGAATTTGAGCGCGTCCAGCAATCCCTTGCTCGGGGCGATCCACTTGCCGGTGGAGTAGTCGTAGAGCGGATTGGCGGTGCCATACAGCAGCATCTCAAAGCCCTGCATGGTCGAAGCTTCATCCATCGGAATGCCCGAATAGAGGTTCATAGGAATAACGCCGGGCACTTTAGCCTTGATCGTCTTTGCGGCAGTAAGGATATCGTCCCAGTTTTTTGGCTGCCAGTCGGTGGGCAGCCCGGCCTTCTGGAAGATCTGCTTGTTGTACCAGATGAGGCGCACGTCGGTGCCGTCCATGACGCCGTAGTTGTGGCCGTTAAAGGTGGTGATCTTCTGCATACTGGGGAACCACTGCTGCTGGTATTCAGGCCAGGAGGAAAGGTACTGGTCCAGCGGAGCCAGGTAGCCGGCGGTCACATCAGAACTGACCAGGAAACTGTCCTCGCGCACCAGGTCAGGAGCGGTGCTCGGCGAGCGCATCATCAGATCGATCTTGGTGTAGTAGTCGCCCTCGTCAGCGACAACCGGCTCTAGCTTGAGTTCGACGTTGGGGTGCGAAGCCTCGAATTGCTGCTTAACCTTCTGCCACCAGATCTGTTCGTGGTAGGGCGGAGGTCCGAACTGCTGGAAAGCGACGGTGATGACGGTCTTGCCGCCGCTGCTGCTGCCGGTGGACGAGCCGCCGCAGGCTGCGAGCATCAGCAGCGAGGCGAGCACGGTGAGCGCGGAAACCAGCGAGAGCCATCCCGACTTCTGAAATAGATACCTCATAACGCCTCTCCTTGTTAGATATAGTGTGGAACGAACTATAGAGGCAAGGGCGCCCAGATACGCCTGAGCATATGTGCATACATTTATGTTAATGAATATGAACACATTTGTCAATGCTTATGTCCGGTCTCTCCCCCTGGTATTTTGCCGGTAAAATATGTATAATAAAGTACACGCTATACTCTACAGCTTCTCCCACGCTGGCTGGCTCGGTATGTTTAATCAGACCACTGGCAACCAGGGGTAATGAAACAAATTTGTCTATACATTTCGGTGAGATGCTTATGCTGTAAAGTATCTAGAGCGTGCCTGATCCTCAAATGGCCTCGCCCTCCCGGGGCAGGGCCTTCGCGCGGCGGAGCCGCAGGCGCGAGCAGAGCAAAAGACACGATAGTATATAATTGGTAGTTGTCAGAAGTATTGGTTTTCTAAGGAAGCTTGTACGGTGCAAAGATCCGAAAAGAATCCCCCTGCGAAGGCGCTGTACTCTCAGATTCTTGATGAGGTTCGAAGGCGCATCCTGTCGGGGGAACTACCATTGGGGGCGCGCCTTCCTACTGAAATGGAGATGGCGCAGCAGTATCGCAGCAGTCGAGGAACGGTCCGTCAGGCGCTCAGTGTGCTGGTGAACGAAGGTCTGCTTGAGCGTATTCAGGGCAGCGGTACGTTTGTCCGCCAATCGCCGCTTGTCGCTGGAACGCGGACGCCGCAGCCTCAGCAGGCTCAGAAAAGCATCGGCCTGATCCTGTGCCGCGTCGGTGGTGAGCTGGATATGCATATATTGCTGGGAGCGGAACAGGCGGCAAAGCCCCGGGGCTATCAACTGAGCTTTGCTTACACCGAGGAAAACGCTCAGCAACTCGCTGTGGATATTGCGCGGCTGCGCGCCAGCACCGCAGGCTTGATTATCTTTCCGATCAGCGATACTCCTCACGATGCCACGCTTGCTCAGCTCAAGGCCGACAACTTCCCGTTTGTGCTCGTTGATCGCTACATCCCTGATCTCGATTGCGATTATGTGGTGTCGGACAACATTGGCGGTGCGTATCGCGCTACCGAGCATCTCCTGATCCTCGGTCACACGCGGATCGGATTTATGTATTCCGACCAGGGCAGCCTCCTGACAACCTCGGTGCGAGACCGCTGGGAGGGATACCGCAAGGCGTTAAGAGAATATAATCTGCCCTATGATGAGACGCTTGTCTATCATAACGTGCCTGTTCCCGCTCCTGAACCGCCTAATGTCTACGATGAGATCGTAACCAGCCCGCAGCGCCCAGATGCCTTCTTCACTGTCAACGATCCTACTGCTCTGGCTCTTTTCCAGGCCACGCAGCGGCACAATATCCGTGTCCCCGAGGATCTGGCGATAGTCGGTTTTGACAATGAAAGCTTTTCGGCCCTTCTCAGCACACCGTTGACCACCGTTGTCCAGCAGCGTGTAGAACTGGGCATGCGCGCCGCCACCCTGCTTATTAATCGTATCGAGGGGCAGGTTGTTGGCCCTTCAAGGCATATCGAACTGCCTACGAATCTAATAATCCGGCAATCGTGCGGCGCTCGCCTGCGCATCTTGAGCGCGGCCCCCACCGGGGAGGTATGAGCGCGCTGCTGCTCTTCTTTATTTCTCCCCCCAGGCGGCATGTAGATATGTCAGGGCGCGGAAGTGCGCATCGCTCATCTCTGCCAGGGCACGCTCATAGAGGATATCCAGTTCCGCCTGCGTTGCCAGACCGCAGCGGATCAAATATGGCTGCATCAATTTCATTACCGTGCGCCAATCGTCGAATGCGCCCTGATGGCGTGGCATACCCGCCGAGTAATCGACGGCATATGCTTGCTCCTGAATGTGATGAAAGCCCGCGTCGCGCAGCAGGTGCGCGTGCACGGCGGTGATGCCCATTTGATCGCCTTCTGACGTGAAGCAGTGACCGGCCATGCGCAGCGCCTGCGTTTGCAGGACGTTGTAGTGCGCGAGCGATGGGCTGGTGGTGATGCCCAGGCTCTCTCCTTCTGTGCTACAGATCAGTCCGCCCGGACGCAGCACCCGGTAGCCCTCGGCTATCAATCTGGGCCAGAGAGTAGTGGTGAGAAAGCCTGAGAGGAAGCGCATATGCACTATATCAAAGGCTTCATCGGAGAATTTTAGTGGCTGGCGCGCATCCATGACGATGAAGGAGGCGTTGTGAAGCTCCTGCTCGCGAGCGCTATGCTGCGCGTAGGCGATCATTATGCTGCTGAGGTCAATGCCGGTGATCTGGCTTTCAGGAAATTCGCGTGCCACCGACAGCGCCCACTCTCCGGGGCCGCAGCCGATGTCGAGAATCGCTGCCCCCGATGGGATATTCATGCGCTGCGGGAAAAGACCGAGCGCTATCGTTGCCTCGCGCGACTGCTTGGTCAGGCGAGCCATCTCCGCGACGTTCTCCGCGTCGATATGATAGGTTCCTTCTGGTTCAGGCTGGTCGATCTGCCGGGACATATATCCTCCTTGATGAAATGTGTGTGGTTTCCGCTGCTGCGTGCCGATGGATCCCGCTTCTTGCGGAATCCACGCTTATGATTATCTCATGCAATATCTCTATCCTACCACACCGGGGCAACGTATCAAGGGGGAAATACTGAGAGGGTGTCTGTACTCGGCGCCCTTCCCTCGATGGGCGTCCACACGGCTCCGTCGCACGATGGATGTATATAGTTTTGGGTGAAATACGCTTCGCGCATTTCACCCAAAACTATATATATAAAGCGAGCGCCGCAGACGCGAGCGAGGTGCCGGGGAGCAGTACCCCCTTGAAGAAGGGAGTGATTTCTGGCGCCGGATCGGCTATAATGCAATGCCAGAGTACGTATCCCGCCCGTAGCAAAAAAAGTTAAACATGGATGGCCTGTGAGATCAACGAAGAGGATGCTTTTAGGGGTGATTATCGCCTTGCTGGGCGTGGGCCTCGCACAGCCAGAGATCATTGCATTTTTGTTCAGATCCGCCGGCGCTATGCCTTCCGTCGCGTTCGCAACGCTTTTACCGGTAGTTGCGCTGCTTTTGATTCTGGCGGGCGTGGTGATCGGCATTGTTGGCTTCTTTCAGAAGGATTGAAATTTTGCCCCTTATTCTCGATGGCTTCGCCCTGCTACTGATAATGCTTGTGCCTACAAAACCAGAGATGGTTAACCCTGGACGATATCGGCCAGGCGTTTGATCTGATCGAGATCTGGAATACAGGGCCAGAGTATCAATTCATCGGCGCCAATATCGTTGTAGGTTTTAACCGCTGCCCGCACGGCATCGGGCGTTGAGGGCATTGTCTTCGCCATCTGCTGGACCATCGGTCCTAAAAAGGCGTAATAGTTGCCGAGGTAGCTCATAATCCCATCGGCGGCGTTCGGCCCCAGGCCATAATAGGTGCAGGCAACGAGCCGGGGCCGGCCTGCTTTACCTGCCTTCTGCCAGACTTCCTCCGCCATATGGAAGAGCTGCGCGGCCTGCTCCGGTGCCGCACCGCCGCCGATGTAACCGTGTCCCCAGCGGGCAAGACGCTGGAGCGCCGCTGGTGTATAGCCGCCCAGCAGGATCTCCGGGCCGCCAGCCTGCGCCGGCGTGGGACCGATGCCGCCGATGGTATCGCTGACCGGTTGTCCCGACCAGACGCGCGTCATCAGCGCCAGTTGCTCATCCAACTGCTTCCCACGCCTGTGAAAAGATGCGGGCGCGGCCTGAAAGTCGTCCTCCCGGCCGCCGACGCCAAGACCCAGCGTGAGACGCCCGCCGGAGAGCGCGTCGAGGCTGGCGGCCTGCTTGGCGAGCATGCCGGGGTTGCGCAGGGGGGCGAGTAGAACGGTGGTCATCAGACGAATGCGACTGGTGACGCCCGCTGTGGCTGCCAGCGTGATCAATGGCTCATAGTTGCCGTAGACCAGGCGATCTATGATGCCCAGACTGGAAAAGTTCGCGGCCTCTGCCTGCCTTGCCCAGTCTAGAATCAGACTTCCCTGAACATCAGGAATGGTTGCCGGTAAACCAATACCGATCTTCATAAATAACCTCCAACTTTCTGTTTGTAAGCAACATAACAATTGTAATATGCTTTTAATTCCTCGGAAATATATCCCGTCTCGAGCAGGGCAGGCAAGTCGGTCCCCTTGCGTTTCATTGCTCTCCAATAGCTCTGACTCGGTGCCATGCTTCCGGCACAAACACTTGCGAGCGCCACAAGCGCTCGCTTTTTTAGTTTGTTATGCAGAAAAATGCGCTTCGCGCATTTTTCTGCATAACAAACTAAATTCCAGGCGCGGCGGAGCCGCGCGACCAGCCAGCATGCGAAGGTGAGAACGCCGGGAATAAGGCACACTCTCAACCCTCAAAGCTTTGTAGGAGCATGTCATGCTAAGTGCGCAAGCGATATTGACAAGCGCTATAGGGGCTGGTAATGTTGGATACCACTGAGCCATTTTCAGATTCGAGTTGTAATCGAAGGAGCATATCATGGAGAACATAGCACCGCAAGGGTACAGCAGGCTTGCCGGCAGCGAGCGCTCGCTGCCAGCTCAGGCGCGCCAGATAGGGCCTGTAGATCCTGATGAGCCTGTTGAAGTCAGTTTGTATCTGCGGGATCCCGCGGATGGCAATATTGCCGGCGACAGCGAAACGTATGCTGCTCGGCCCGGCCAGCGCCTGACGCGGGCCGAGTATATCGCCAGGCATAGCGCCTCTCCTGAGGATCTGGCAAAAGTCGAAGCGTTCGCGCGCAGCCATCAACTGACCGTCGTCGAGACCGATCCGGCCAGTCGAAAGGTTGTCCTGTCCGGCACGGCTGCCGCGATGCAGCAAGCATTCGCCACGCAGCTCCATCGCTACGAGTACGAGGGCAGGACATTCCGTGGCCGCACCGGCCACCTGCACGTTCCCAACGAACTTGAGCAGATCGTTGTTGGCGTTTTTGGACTCGATGACCGGCCCCAGGCCCGCCCGCATCTGCGCTACGTGGGTTCTACGGCGGTGGCTCCCAGGGTGAGTCCGCAGATCTCTTATACTCCGTTACAGATTGCCCGGCTCTACGATTTTCCCACCGGCGTCGATGGCAGCGGCGAATGTATCGCCATCATCGAGCTTGGCGGCGGTTACAACCAGCAGGACATCACCACCTATTTCCAGCAGCTGGGCATCCCCGCGCCGCAGGTGGTCAGCGTATCGGTTGATGGCGGGCAGAATAGTCCGACGGGGGATCCCAACAGCGCCGACGGCGAGGTGGCCCTCGATATTGAAGTGGCCGGCGGCATTGCGCCCGCCGCGCGTATCGCCGTCTACTTCGCGCCAAACACTGATCGTGGCTTCCTTGATGCTATCAACCAGGCGGTCCACGATACGACGAACAACCCATCGGTCATCTCGATTAGCTGGGGAGGGCCTGAGTCGAGCTGGACCACACAGGCAATGCAGGCGATGGATCAGGCTTTCCAGACGGCGGCCACGCTGGGCATCACAGTGTGCTGCGCGGCGGGCGACAATGGTTCGGGAGATGGCGTTGACGATCAGAAGGCGCACGTAGATTTTCCGGCATCGAGCACCTACGCTTTAGGTTGTGGCGGTACGCGGTTGGAAGGAACGAACAGCCAGATCACCAGCGAGGTTGTATGGAACGATGGCGCTGGCGGTGGCGCTACCGGCGGCGGCGTCAGCGACGTTTTTCCGCTTCCCGCCTGGCAGCAGCAGGCGAATGTGCCTCCTTCGGTCAACGATCAGCATGCCGGACGTGGGGTGCCGGACGTATCGGGGGATGCCGATCCGCAGACGGGATACCAGATCTATGTTGATGGACAGCAGGGCATCGTTGGCGGCACCAGCGCTGTTGCCCCGTTATGGGCAGGATTGATCGCCCTGCTCAATCAAAAGCGCGGGCAGGCAGTTGGCTACCTGAATCCCTTCCTCTATCAGAATTACCAGCAGCTTGCCCAGAGCAATGCGCTGCGCGATGTGACCAGCGGCAATAATGGGAGCTATGCGGCGGGGCCAGGCTGGGATGCCTGCACGGGCCTGGGTTCGCCCGACGGCGCGCAATTGCTCGCAGCGCTCACCACGACTTCAACACAGCCAGGATCATAAGAGTTGGATTGATGGTAAAGCTGAGAGCGCGATACTGGCTGCGCCAGTATCGCGCTCTCAGCTTTACCATCAATCCAGACTAAATTTGTGTTATGATTAATCTGAGATTTGCATACACCTGGACAGTGCCTTTGAAAAGGGAGATTGCATTGGAAGGCATCAAAAACTACCTGATAGATATGGATGGGGTGCTTCTGAGAGGCAACTCGCTGATCCCTGGCGCGGCGGATTTCGTCCAGCGCCTGCGCGATCAAGAGATCCCTTTTTTAATTTTTACCAATAACTCCGAATATACGCCGCGCGACCTGCAAGTGCGGCTGCATTATATGGGGCTGGATGTGCCGCCTGAAGCGATTTTCACCTCCGCGCTGGCTACCGCGCAATTTCTGCATACGCAGCGACCGGGCGGGCGCGCGTTTGCCATCGGCGAGTCGGGGCTGACGACGGCGCTGCACGATATTGGCTACGTGCTGACCGATCAGGAGCCGGAATATGTGGTGCTGGGTGAGACGACAACGTATAGCTTCGAACGCATTACCCGCGCCATTCGCTTCGTTGTTGCCGGCGCGCGTTTCATCGCCACCAACCCCGATGTGATGGGGCCTGGCGAGGGCGGAGTTGTGCCGGCGACGGGTGCGGTGGCGGCGTTAATCAGCGCCGCGACGGGCGTCTCTCCCTATTTTGTTGGCAAGCCGAATCCCCTGATGATGCGTATGGCGCTGCGCACGATCAATGCGCATTCCGAGGATTCCGCGATCATCGGTGATCGCATGGATACCGATATCGTCGCCGGGACCGAGAGCGGCCTGCGTACCATCCTGGTGCTCACCGGCGTCACCTCGCGCGAGCAGGTTGAACGCTTCCCCTATCGCCCCACCTGGATACGCGAATCGATTGCGCATGTCGAGATCTGAAAGTGTTCACTTTGAGTTGTTCAGGCCCGCCGGGAGTAGTAAAGGAGTCTTACCTTTTTCAGTTGGAAGAATAAGAAGGTATAATTGGGCTAAAACACAGCGGAAGGTAGCGAGATGATTTGCTGCGCCGGGCAATTGAGAGTGGGAACCAGACTGGCAGATATTTTTTATGATTATCTGGCTGAGCAAAGTATTTATCCCCTGTTTATATTAAGCGATGCTCTGTCGGCACTAAAAGAATTGCCGGATAGCTCCATCGATTTTTGTATGACAAGTCCCCCTTATTGGAATAAGCGCCAATATCATGACGATGCGATAGGTCTGGAGTCTGACTATCAAGATTACATTTTGAAGCTGCTCAATATATTTGAAGAGGTAAAGAGGGTGCTAAAACCGAGCGGCTCGTTCTGGCTAAATATTGGAGATAGCTATTTGAACAAGTCGTTACTGGGGATCCCGTGGAGGATAGCGCTAAAATTGACCGATGAGCAAGGGTGGCTTCTGCGTAACGATATTATCTGGAATAAGGTCAAAGGAGGCCCGGATAATACCAGAGATCGCTTACGAAATCTCCACGAAACTATCTTTCACTTTGTGAAAATCCCAAAGGGCTATTATTACAATACGAACGCGATCCGTTCGGTTCCTCGAAAGGCGAAAGTTGTCAATGGAGCGATTGTTTCTGCAACTGGTGTGAGCGGCGTCAGATACAAAAGACAAATAGAGTTGTCCACGGCTCTGACCGGCGAGGAGAAGAAAGCGGCTATGAAAGCCCTGGAAGAAATGCTGGGGCTGGTTGGCCGGGGTGAGATAGCTGATTTTAGAATGGTAATACGCGGATATCAGCGCACAACTCATTCCGATTCAGAACATGTATCAGGGAGAGCAAAAGAGTTAAAAGAAAAAGGTTTTTATTTTTTGCGCTATCATCCTGATGGAAGTAAACCCGGTGATGTGTGGGACATACTTCCCGAAGATACGCAGAAGCGGCTTGATCATTTTGCTCCTTATCCCGAAGATCTCTGTAGAATACCTATCCTGGCTACATGCCCGCCCGGAGGTGTAGTCCTTGATCCTTTTTGCGGTACAGGTACGACCATGCGTGTAGCAAGGCTCCTGGAGAGAAAGTCAATTGGCATAGATATATCAGAGACATATTTGACATTAGCGGAAAGAAGATGTAGTACATTACTATGACAAAAATTCTTGAGCTTTATGGCACTTCAACGCAATCAAAGCAACAGGTTGATTGGAGAAAAATTGTCGATACAGAATTTTGCCCATATCTACAAAGAAAATGCCTCAAAACAAGAAAAAGTAACCCTGACCTTACAATAGGAACATGTACTGTTTTATATGGAAAGGATGCAAAGGGTGTAATCATTTGCCCTATCCGTCTATTGGAACGCCGCCAGATCTTTGTTGATTGCCTTCACTTGCTTTCGCTTCATGAGCCAGGTAATGAGCTACATATAGTGCCAGAGATTAAAATTCCGGGAGGGCATGTGGATTATTTTCTTGTGTCTGCAAGAGGTAAGGAAGTCAGGGACTTTGTAGGTATTGAGATTCAAACGCTGGATACAACTGGCGCGCTCTGGCCTGAGCGGCAGAGGTTTCTACGCGAGCAAGGGATTGAAGTGAGAGAAGACAATGGTTTAGCGGGATCATTTGGCATGAATTGGAAGATGACGGCGAAGACTATTCTGGTTCAACTCCATCATAAAGTGCAAACATTCCAGGACCTCAACAAACATTTAGTGTTAGTTATTCAGGACCATTTTATGGACTATATAAAGCGTGAGTTCCGTTTCAGCCACCTCAACAATGCTCTTATCGGCGATCCTGCTCACTTTCATGTGTACAAATTGAACCAGGAAGAGGAAGATAGCTCTTTCCGTCTGGAACTCGCATCTCGCTTTAGCACAGATGCTAATGGGATAGCTGAATGCCTCGGCTTACAGACGAGTCACAAAATGGAACTGGAGGCAATCACAAAGCTGCTCGCAACAAAGATTTCAGAGAAAACCCGCTTCGTGCCATTATAGCTGATCGGTAGAGCTGTATATCTGTGGGGGTATTCTAGCTCACCACCTGTTCCGCAGCCTCTTTTTTCGGGATGTAGCGGTCGGCGTGGCCGAGCGGCGTGAACGCGAAAGCGACCGGGACCAGGAACGTCAAAACTCCGATGACAGCGTAGACCAGCGCGATATTCCCGGTCCTCTGAATGGCAAAGCCCCCCAGCAGCGATCCCAGCGGAATCGCCGACCAGGCGAGCACGCTGGCAATGCTTATGATGCGTCCCAGCATGTTATTGGGTACGATGGCCTGGCGCAGGCTCATCGTATTGATATTGAAGAGGATGCCCAGCCCACCGATCAGCGCCTCGAACACCAGCCCCAGCCAGTAGAGACGCGTAAATGCCAGCGCGATAGTGAACAGGCCATAAAGCATCAGCGCGCCCAGCGCCACAATACTGAACGACCAGCACTTGCGCAGCGGGCCGGCGGCCAGGGCGAGCACAACGATGCCGAGGCTCGACGCCGAATAGAGCAGGCTCACCTGCGTATCGCTGGCAGCGAGGCGCTCTTTGGCGAAGAGCACAAGCTGAGCGGTTGTGGTGGCGCCCAGGAAATTTACTATTGCCATCATGATCGAGATGTTGCGCAGCACCGGGTGACGCAGCACGTAGCGCAGCCCTTCAAGGGTATCTTCCCAGATAGTGGTAACGCTCCTCTTGCTCTCGGCGTTGAAGCTGACTCTGACGAGGGCCAGCGAGAGCGCCGAGACGAGGAATGAGGCGGCGTCCCATGTCATCAGGTCGGCGACGGGCATGATCGCCACGAGCACGCCGGCCAGGAATGGACCGATGACGCTGGCTCCCGAATAGCTGGCCTGGATGCGCCCGTTGGCCGTTACCAGGTCGTCCTGGTCAACCAGGCTGGGCAGGGCCGCGAACTCACCGGAGTCGAAGCAGATGCGCAGCGTTGTGTGCAGAAAGCCTATCGCATAGATCCACCAGACCGTGAGTGCGCCCAGCAGCGCCAGGATCGGGATCAGACCAATAACCAGCGCGCGGGCAAGGTCGGTGAAGATCATCATGCGCTTGCGATCCACGCGGTCCGTCCACGCGCCCAGCAGCAGCCCGAAAAGCAAGTAGGGCAGGACATTCGCGGCAGTCGAGATGCCCAGGTTGAGCGCCGAGCCTGTCAGCTTGTAGACCAGCAGCGGCAGGGCGAAGAGCGTGATCGAGCTGCCGAGGTTCGAGATGCTCTGCCCCGTCCAGTATTTCCAGAAATCGCTATTCAAGCGCCGTCTTGGCGTGCTCATAGTCCTGTCGCTCTCTTTTGTGTATGTCTGATTTCCGACGCTATCACCTGTGAGCGCCGCAGGCGCTCGCTGGATTGAGCATAGTGTGTGGAAACAGGCGCGAAGCGCCTGTTTCCACACACTATGCTCAATCCCTGGCGCAGCGGAGCCGCACGACTGCCCGACTGGCGAGGACGAGAACGCTGAGAAGCAGATATCCTGCTTACGCAGGTGGCACTTGCCTTATCCAGTATATGGTGTGAAAAAATGCGCGTCGCTCATTTTTTCACACCATATACTGGATCCCCGGTGCGGCAGAGCCGCACCAACGCCCGGCAAAAATGAGTGTGTACGGCAATAACCGCACATTCAAGGAATGTAGCATATATTTCTATCGTTGTCAATAGTGGCAGTCAGCGCATTGTCATGAGGCTGACATGCAAGCTGGAGAAAAACACGCTATAATTGGTCTTCAGGAGAGCAGAGCGGGCTTGCGCCGCAAACATGTGATGATGTTTATATGCTCATGGCGGCGCTGCGCCCCTACAGCATCCCCCCGATAGAAAATTGCTAGAGAGAGGAACTGCGCGTGGCAACCGAACAATACAGTTTCGAGCGTTATCTCAATGTGCGAACCGCCTGTGGGGCAAGCTTCTCGCCCGATGGCAATCGACTGAGCTTCCTGACCGATATTACCGGTGTGGCCGAGGTGTGGTGTGTTCCGCTGAATGCGCATACTCCGCGCCCATTGTGGCCCGACCAGTTGACATTTCGTGGCGAGCGTGTTGCCAGCGCAGTCTTCTCGCCGCGAGCCGACCTGCTGCTCGTTTCCGGCGATGTTGGCGGCAACGAACGCACTCAACTCTACACCCTGAGCGCCGACGGCGCGACGCTGGCAGCCCTCACCGGGCGCCCCGACGTGATCTATACGTTTGGCGCCTGGTCGCCGGATGGCTCGCGCATCATTTATAGCAGCAACGAGCGCGATCCGCGCTACTTCGATATCTACGAGCGTCACATGATAACCGGGGAGACGAGGCAACTGCTGCGCCACGATGGTACGAATCATGCGCTCGTCTACTCGCCCGATGGGCGGCAGGCGCTCATCTCGCGCCAGGAATCCAACATCCGCAACCAGTTGATCCTGCTGGATACGAGTACGGGCGAGACGCGCGTGCTAACGCCGCTGCCAGACGCGGGACCGGCGCAGCATCTTATGCCGGCCTGGTCGGCTGACCGGCGCGGCCTCTATCTGCTCAGCAACCGGGGCCGGCAGTTCCGCTCGCTGGCCTATCTTGATCTTGCCACCACAGAAATGACCTATCTCAGCGACCTCTCCTGGGATATCGAACTGCTGGCAGTAACCAGGGATGGTGCATGTATGGCGACAGTTACAAACGAAGATGGCTATGCGCTGCTGGAACTCTTTGACGTAACGCCGGGCTGGGGGCAGCGTACCACGCTCAATGCTCCCACCCTGCCACGCGGCGTGGTCCAGGATATTACCTGGTCGCAGGATGGAGCGAAACTGGCGATTACGCTAACGACCTCGGATGACTCGGCGGATATCTGGGTATGGGATACGAATGTCGGTGTGGTACATCGCGCCACACAGAGCGCGATGGGTGGCATTCCGCGCTCGGCCTTTGTCTCGCCGTCGCTGATCCATTATCCAACCTTTGATGGGCGCGAGATCCCGGCGTTTCTGTATATGCCGCGCGGGGAGCAGGCGCGTGGGCTGCCAGTGGTGATAATCGTACATGGCGGCCCCGAGAGCCAGGCGCGCCCGGGCTTCGATCCCGTCACACAATACCTGGTGGGGCGCGGCTATAGCGTGCTCGTGCCGAATGTGCGCGGCAGCACGGGCTATGGCTACGAGTATCAGAGCCTCGACGATGTGCGCAGGCGCATGGACTCGGTGGCTGATCTCAAGTATGCCGCGCTCTGGCTGCGCGAGAGCGGCATCGCCGATCCGCGCCGCATCGCCGTCATGGGTGGCAGCTATGGAGGCTTCATGGTGCTGGCCGCGCTCACCACCTATCCCGATCTCTGGGCGGCAGGCGTCGATATCGTTGGCGTTGCCAACTTCGTCACCTTCCTGGAGAATACCGGGCCCTGGCGGCGCAGGTTACGCGAGTCGGAATACGGCAGTCTGGAGCATGATCGTGAGTTCCTGGAGCAGATCTCGCCGATCCGCTCGGTGGATCGCATTACGGCTCCGCTCTTCGTCGTACATGGTGCCAACGATCCGCGCGTTCCCGTTGGCGAAGCGGAGCAGATTGTGAGCGCGCTGCGGGCGCGTGAAGTGCCCGTCGAGTACCTGCGCTTCGAGGATGAGGGCCACGGGCTGGTCAAGCGCGCCAATCGCCTTGTCGCGTATCCAGCGATTGCGCGCTTCCTCGACAAACACCTGATGCCCTGAGCCGTCACCTGTCAACCTGAGCGCCACTATGTCATCCAGAGTGCAGCGAGCCGCAGCCCTGAGCGCGAGCGAAGGGGAAGGATCTCTCCTGAGGGAACCAATGGGGAGCCTGGAGGCACCCTTGCCTTCGCGCGGGCCGGATCCTTCGCTCCCGCTCAGGATGACATGTATTATGCTCAGAATGGCATGCATTGCACTCAGGATGACAGGCGTTTTTGTTGCAACTGCTCGATCAATAGGGGCAGCAGCGTATGTACATCGCCGACGACGCCGATATCGGAATGGCGGAAGATTGCCGCGCGCTTATTTTTATTGATCGAGACTATAAACCCGGCCTTGCGTATGCCGGCGATATGCTCGGCTGCTCCCCTGATGCCCAGCGCGATGTAAAGCCGGGGCGAAACCGCGCGGCCCGTCAGGCCGATCTGCTTCTGTTTAGGCAGCCAGCCCTGGTCGGCAACGTTACGCGTGGCGCCAACGGCGGCATCGAGCAGGCGCGCCAGTTGATAGACCGGCTCGTAGTTTTCCGGCCCTCCCAGGCCCATACCCACGCCGATAACCGTGTGGGCCGATTCCAGCTCAGCCACCCCCGTATCCTGGAACTCGAGGCCCAGGCTGCGTGTGCGGATCCGCGCGGCGATGTTTTCCGTTGGGAGTCGTTCAATAACAGGTTCGCGGCTGGCGTCGGGGATGGCGGCATGGAGCATGCCGGGGCGCAGCGTCGCCATCGCCGGGACGGTGTTGGAGAGAATGGGAGAGATAATACTGCCACCAAAGGCCGGCTTGTACTGCACGAGGCGCTGCTGTCCATCGATGCTCAGATCGATGCAATCGCCCGTCAGGCCAAGATTGAGGCGAGCAGCTACGCGCGGCGCCAGGTCGCGCCCGTCAGCAGTCGATCCTAGCAGCACAACCGCAGGATGATATTTTTTGATCGCCTCCGCCACCACAGCGGTATAGCCCTCGGTGCTGTAGCGCTCCAGAGCGGCGTCCTCGGCGACGTAAACGCGTTCGGCCCCGTAGGCTGCGAGCGTCGCGGCATGTGCGACCACCCCGGGGCCTCCAATCAGCAGCGCCGCGAGTTCGCCCTGCAAGGCCGCCGCCAGATCGTTGCCCTTGCCCAGCAGTTCGAGCGTGACGCGGCGTAGGCCATGATGGGTATGTTCCGCGACAACCCACACTGCCCGGCCCGGCTGTGGCTCCCCTTGCCGGCGCGGGGCAGCGTTGGGTTCCGGCTTTTCCCCCGCACGCGGCTCGTGGTTGGTATCGAGCAGGCCGCGCGCTTCGAGTTCGCCAATCAGCGCGGCCACCGCCTGCGCCGGATCGCTCTCGGCGATGACGTGGCCTGCGCGTGCATGCGTGTCGGAAATAATCTCTGTTACCCGGGTCGGCGAGCCTGCCTGCCCGATGCGTTCCAGTTCGGCGCCGAGATCCGCCGAGGTGACGAGCCTGATACGATCTCCTGCCTGCTCGCCGGCTTCACGAATGGCGTGCTCATCGGGCCAGATACCCTCGTTGAGCTTTTCGGCAGCCGTAACCAGCGCTGGCAGAGGGACGATCAACGTCTCGCTGCCCTCATCGGTCTCGCGCGTCGCAATGATCTCGTTCCGGCCATCGGAGCGCCGCACATCGATCTTCACAATCGCGCTAATCTGCGGCAGATCGAGCATCTCCGCGAGTTCCGGTCCTACCTGGGCCGTCTCCGCATCGATGCTGTGACGGCCACAGAAGATCAGGTCAACGCGCCTGCCTCGTTCAGTGAAGAGGCGCTGGATCGCCAGGGCGAGCGTGCGCGCGGTAGCCGCGGTATCGGCGCCGCCGAAGGCACGATCACACAGATGGATGGCGCTGTCGGCTCCCATCGCCAGCGTCGTAGCCAGCGCCTCACGCGCCTGGGGTGGTCCCATCGTCACGGCAATCACTTCCCCGCCGTATTGATCGCGGAGACGTATGGCCTCGCTGAGCGCGTAAACGTCCAGCTCGTTGATCTCCAATGGTACGCCCTCGCGCACAAGGCGCCGCGTCTCTGTATCAAAACGCAGTGCCGAAAGCAGGGGCACCTGTTTGATGCACACAATAATGGTGAGAGGCCCGGCGCCATCCCGGGTCTCGATTGGTTCCGTCATCCTGTGTATGCTGCTCCTTTGCCAGTTATTCACCAGGTATTCTATACCGTAGAACAAGTTGTAACCTGTGCATTATGCCCGCCGTTTAGAGGGCTGTGAAGTTGAGACTGTGGGAAGCGACCAGGAAGACCTGTTATGAATGCAGAGTCTTGATATTTTCAGGAACGGAAATCGAGGCGAGTTCGGCTCAAATACGGCAAATTACATGCATTTCTAAAGAGGGAGGGAGCCGTTATGCCAGGAGATACAAATGGCACCAGGCCGGGTCAATGGAAAGCTGAACAGCTACCTCAACGGCTTGGGATAACTATGGAAAAATTTCACGGTACCGCTGGTTTTACTATGGATGAAGCTATCACTGTGGAGCTTGAGCACATCCGCCAACAATATCGCAACTTGAGTGACATGGCTCACATGCGCTAAGAACGGGCTTCCTGGTGCATGGCTCTCAGAGGCCAGGATCAGAGAGAGTCGGAATGCTTGAAACACACGTACCGCTGGTCCTCGCCCCGTCAGAAAGTCCCGGCAGTTCTCCCACTTTATCTGACAAGTTGCCGTATGGTAAATCGTCGCCCTGTTTCGCGAGCTTGTGGTCCTGCATCATACTCAGAGATGGTCCCTAAAGCCCACAGCTCGTTTTGACGGAACAGGTCCACTACCTCGAAGTCTTTCAATCTGGGATGGCCTTCCACCTCCAGCGCTACCTGCGAAACCGTCGCCACAAGACTATTTGAGCGGTCTCGAAGCTCGAAGCAGAAACAAGGCGGGATAAAGCTTCGTATGCCATTATCTATGACCTTTACCGGCTGATTTATCTCCTGGATTGCCATTGTTCTTCCTTGTCCCACCTGGCATCTGGGCACTGTTCTGTCGCCAGCCAGGCTTTCTTTCGCACGTTACAACCGCACAGCTTGCAAATGGTCTTCTCCTCAGAGGATACCCCAACGAATCTATAAAGTCTAGTGGTGGCAGGGGGAGAGGAAAGATGCTCGCAGGATTGGCATACTGAGAGTCTCTTTTGGTATTGCTGGGGGCCAACCCGGCTGAAACCCGATGCCGCCCAACGCGCGAGGGCCGCACTCGCTCGACTAAGCAGTTCAACAGTGGTTGGCTGGACGGCAGTAACTTGAGGGGTAGATCTTCCTTCCGCCAGCAACATGTCAAGCATCTCGGGATCGGCTCTGCATATCTCGAGATGGCAAAGGAAAAGAGGATCTTCTGCCAATGTGGTCAGGAATGCATCCGTCACCCGATCCAAAGAAAGGCCAAGCTCATCAGCAATCCGCCTTCGGCTGGTCTCAGGATCATTGACCACGGTGTTTTCGGGTTGTGAAATGCTCATAACATCTCCGAAATCTTAGATCATCCTACTTGTAAATGAGTTAATAACCAGGAATAAGACCTCTAAAGGGGCGACAATCTAAGGTCGCTAGGCTGTCACCCCTGATGAGGCTATCCAATTGCTAGGAAGCACAGCCCGGCCTGGGGGCAAGATTCACTGCCGCGTGATAGGTCGCGACGCGGCAAGCCCCTGGTGGGTGCTGGCAGCCAGCCGAACCGCCTGGCGCAGTCTCACTGTCTGGCACTCCAAAGAAGTCAGCCATTTGCTGGATTGCGGCTGTTGTCGTCCTGTTATACTGATCGCCAAACCACACTTTCCGCATAATGATTAATACTCCAGCGTAATCGGCCTGGCCCTCACAGGAAAGACCGTTGCCTGGAAAAGTCGGTGGGCCACCATAGTGATGACCGAGTTCATGAGCAAGGACGAGGGCAATACCTTCCAGTAGCAAAGCTGCATCCCTGACAAGACCGCCCTTGAGAGCGACGTGTCTGACTCCGTTGTCAATCCAGGCGAAGGCGTTGACGGTGTCGTCAGCCCAATCGAGGTGGTAAGTCACGTCGGGGTAGAAGCACTGATGGTAGCTGATTAATGACTCGGTCCATTCGCGTGAGAGGGGATCATTAAATCCCCGCTTGGGCGCACGGGCTTTCGCCTCAGCTTCTTCCGGGGGGAGAAAGCTGCAAGCATCGGGAGGGATGCGAACAATGGTGGCCTCTGCCGGAACAAAAACATGCGCTCCTGCTGGCAGGTCACGGGTATTATACATGCTCACATTGAGCTGAGCAGGACCCGCGAAGTCCTCAGCAAAGCTTGGAGCCTGCAACGAAGCACGCCCATAGCGTGCGACGTACTCAGGCGATCCCACCACGGGCCGGCTCATATTCTCGTAGGCACTGAAGCCCGCTGCTTCCCCTCTTCGAGCAAAAATTTGAACGGTGTAATCAGCACTGACGACCCCATTCGTGTTCAGCAGGTGGCTTTCCAATCCGGGACCGGGTGGCTCTTTTGACGTGGCGATATGATGAAAACCGGCCAGATAATCCCCGATGTGAACTGATCTGATAGGAACTGGCTGGCCTTCTGGAGACATCAGGGTATCTTCTGGCGTCAAGCGGTCTGCCCGCCGTAACGTCCTGTTCCCCAGGAGGAACAGGTGGTCGCTCGTGACGGCGATGGCCGTATTGCCATAGAGAACCAGGACGGTGTATTTCTGGCGCGAAGCTCCTGTGGTGCCTCCGCTGAACACGACCGGTCGAGAGGACCACTGCAAATCTGTCCCCGCCGCCATCACCTGGTCGTCAGTAGTATAGGTTTCAATCGCCTTGAACAGGCCATCGCCCGACTCAACGAGGGTTCCAAAGGCCAGGCAGGAGCAGGAACAGATGCAAGGACCCTGATCATCACGCGTGAGCACAGGATGATTTACCGGCCATCCCAGTTGTTTGCAGATCTCGTTAATGAGGGGATCGGCGGCACTACAGTGAGCCGAAGAACATTGTCGAACCGTTGGTTCGACTGGTTGACCACCACCACCACCACCGCCACCACCACCGCCACCATCACCATTCCCACCGCCATTTCTCCGGCGGATGGGAATGTTAAGGCTAAGGGTAGGATCAAACATCATTACCTCCTTGTCGTAGTGATTATAGGGATAGGTGCCTCATTTGGAATTCAAAATGTATCGCAAGTCATAGGACGCACTCCGAAGTCAATCCAGGAACGGAATCAGGTGAGCCTTTTGATCCAGGCAATGGGAGGAGCAAGCAGTTTCTACCTCAGCCACCTGAGCCAGCGCCTCATCCACCACCTCCTTCTGGGCTTGACGCCCATTTCCTTCAGGTAGGGCAAGATAAAGTCTCCGATGTCGTCCAGATTGTCCAGATAGCGGCGTCTGCCACTGGACACATGCGTCACATGACCACGCCAAACGCCTCGGCCTGCTCCTTCGGCACGTTCTTCGACCCAGACCCTGACGATGAACGATTGGGCTGGAGATTCCATCTCATCCATAACCAGCCTCGTCTTTCCGTTGATCCGAGCTTGATTTCGCTTGCCCTGTCCAGACCTTCTCCGGTTCACTTCAACTGTAACATGGAGGCGTCTCAGCAGCATCTCCTGGGTGTCCCTCGGGATGCGTTTTCGCGTCGCTTAGCGTCTGTTGAGTGTCTCCGTAACGTCTTTTCCCCCATCGGTTTGAGCTGAAGAGGATGAGTTGGAGTTAATGTTGAGGGCCTGTTCGACTTTCTGAATGCTTTGCTGCACCTGGCTTTGAAGATCAACTAGAAACTCCTGAAGTTGTGTCAGATGCTCAAGTGCTTCGATCAGCGAAGAGGTAGAGCACTCGAGTGCTGGTTGCGCCACAGGTGGTGTGAAAGGCGGCTCTGGCTCAGCGATCTGTTCTGTCAGGATCTGCTTATAGAGCGCCAGTGTACGTTTTGAGGGCTTCACGCAGAGTTCTTCCTCCAGGCCAGCAGCGCATTGCTCATACTGACGTAAGGCTGCCGCCCGGTCTCCACTGAGATAGTAGAGGCGCATCAACCGGCGGTGCGTGTGCTCGCGAACTTTGTTGCAGCTTATGATACGCATCCCATACAGAATCCCTGCACTGTAATCCTGATGGACCTCACAATAACTCATCAGCTTGTCTAACATAGCCAGATACCTGCTCTGCAAGTCTTCACGCTTATACAGGCACCAGTCCTCATAACAGCCTTCTAAGAGTGGACCCTGGTACAGTTGCACGGCATACTGCAATGCCTCCGCTTTCTGGGTATCTAACTGTTGACCTGCAATGCTCTGAATAAGCTCAAAGGTCTTCTCAAATGCCGCAACATCAAGCCAATAATCGGCTTCCGGGTTAATTTGTATCCGATCTGCTTCGGCAAGCAAGAGACGGTCGTGAACAGATTCATTTCGCGAACCCAGGGTAAACTGAAGATGCCAGAGAGTTTGCCGCAGCTTCTTCTTTGACTGAGCCGTAGTAGTATCAGGCCACAACAGGCTCGCTAAAGCCTCACGCGAAAGAGGCTGATGGCGATGAAGCAGCAAGTAGCCGAGCAATTCCTGGAGTTTGTGTGCTTCGAAGCCGGCGACAATCTGTTCGTCGCGTTGCACACAGAATGGGCCAAAGAGCTGGATACGTAGCCTGGGCATAGCAGTCCTACCCGTGTAGACTATCTCAACCGCATACTGGAGGTCAGCTTGAAGTATAGACGTGATCAGGCAACCTGCTCTACTGATGTTCCATGATGGGGTTATCTATCGGCATTCCACTCACGGATTCTACAAGCAAACCTTATTTCTAAAATAGAATTTCATTACCAAAGCCTCTCTTATCACTCAACTCAGAGAAGCATAACTTGCTTCTCTGAGTTGAGCCTGTGAAAAAGCTGAGATGGGGCTGAGAAAGCAAGCATGCACATTTAATAGGGAAAAGACTTGATATTCAAGCACTGGCTCCAACTCACGTTGGAGAACCCCGAACGTGATCGACGCCCCACAGGTTAACCCACGCCGTGGGTAGGCAAGATAAGCCCTCGGCATTACAGATTTCCTGCATACCTTCCTTATGGAGCACCCTCTCATGTGCATTAAAGAACCCGAACAGAACCTGCCCGTGATGGCATTGTTGCCTTTGACCCGGGGATCAAGAGGCTAGCCACTGGTTATAGCAGCACTGAGCGGCTCTATCACATCGGCAGCTTCAAAGGCTATTGCTGGTACAATAAGCAACTCGACAAATTCGCTCCAAACGAGGTCCATGCAAAAACGAGTCGCATGTATCTCTCGCGGGTATTTAAGCGTGTAACGAAAAAGAAGCGCCACAGAAGAGCGGGAGTGGCGTATGGGCAACCGTATGGGGTACAATGATGGGGGACGCTATGGCTTTGTTAGGAAAGGCAGCGTGAGATTATGCCAGGCTCGTTTCGTATCGGCAGCCTTGCCGGGATCGATATATATGTCAACTTTAGCTGGCTTATCATCCTCGTCCTGCTGACGGTCTCGCTCGCCACCGGCTGGTATCCCAGCGCGTTTCCGGGCCAATCGTCGGGTATCTACCTGCTGCTGGGCTTGATCGCCGCGCTGCTCCTGTTCCTCTCAGTGCTGCTGCATGAACTGGCTCACTCGCTGGTAGCGCGGTCCCGTGGCCTGCCGGTCAAAAACATCGTTCTCTTCATCTTTGGCGGCGTCTCAAATATTGAGCAGGAGCCGAAAAGCCCCGGCGTCGAGTTCTTCATGGCGCTGGTCGGGCCAGTAGTGAGTCTGCTCATCGCGCTGGTATGCTACCTGCTCTGGCTGCCGATCAGGGGAGACAGATCGGCAGTTGCCGGCACTCTCCTCTACCTGGCGGCCGCCAACGGCCTGCTCGGCCTCTTCAACCTGATCCCCGGGTTCCCCCTCGACGGTGGCCGCGTGCTGCGCTCGATTGTCTGGAAGATCAGCGGCAATCAGACCACCGCTACGCGCGTCGCCACCGTCGTCGGTCAGATCATCGCCTATCTCTTCATCCTGGCCGGCATCTGGCAGTTCTTCACGGGTAATGTGCTGGATGGCATCTGGATTGGCTTTATTGGCTGGTTTATGTTGAGCGCGGCGCAATCGGCCCGCGTACAATCGGCCATCGACGAGGCGTTTAGCGGCGTCACCGTCGCCCAGGTTATGAATACAAACCCCATGACCGTGCCGGCAAATATCTCATTGCAGAGGCTGGTGCACGAGTACTTTCTGCCGCAGGGCTTGCGTTCGGCCCTGGTAATGCAGGGCGATCAACTGGCGGGCCTGATTACGTTGAGCGATATTCGGCATGTGCCCCAGGATCAATGGGCGCAAACCCCTGTTGGCTTCGCGATGGTGCCGGTGGAGCGTTTGCATGTGGCAACACCTCAGCAAAGTTTAAAGGATGTGCTCAGCTTGATGACGGGCAAGGATGTAAACCAGTTGCCCGTTGTCGAGGATGGGCGCCTCGTTGGCGTGCTCACGCGCGAGGCTATAATTCGCACGCTGGAGATCCGCCGCAGCCTCGGCCTGAACCAGAACAAAAACAAAGTAGCCTGACATAGCATGGTGGTCACGCGATTATGAACATTACCGATCTTGATTGGTACCATTCAGTATCGCGCGGCTGCGCACGTTTTTATTCCCGATTATCCTCGAAGCCTCGTGAGGCGCTCCTGCGCCTGCTGGAGCATGTCGTCGCTCTTGCAGAACGAGAAGCGGGCATAGCCGTGCCCGATATGAGCGTGCGCCTGGCTGTAGAACGATTCCGGGGGGATGCAGGCCACGCCAATCTCTTTGATCAGGTAGCGCGTAAATTCGAGCGGCGTCCCGTCAAACACATCCTCGTAATTCGCCATGATGAAATAGGTGCCTTCGGGGACGCTGCACTTCAGGCCGGCGTTTGTGAGCGCGGAGAGCAATAGATCGCGCTTCACGGCGTACATGGTTCGCAGCTCTTCGTAGTAAGCATCGGGCAGGTTGAGCGCGTAAGCAACGGCTTCCTGGGTGGGATGGTGGACCGCGAAGGTCACGAACTGGTGCGCCCGCGCCGCGCCCTCTACAAGATGTGGCGGGCCGTAAACCCAGCCGATCTTCCAGCCCGTCGCGCTGAATGCCTTGCCGGAACTGCTGACCGTCACTGTACGTTCGAACATGCCCGGCAGCGTGGCGATGGGAAGATGGCGTGCAGGCGCGAAGGTCAGATGCTCGTACACTTCATCGCAGATAACCGTCACATCGTGCTCAATGCATAACTCGGCGATCAGCGTCAATTCCTCGCGGCTGAATACGCGCCCGCTGGGATTATGCGGTGTGTTCAGGAGCAGCGCGCGCGTTTTTTTGCTGAACGCGGAACGGAGTTCGTCGGGATCGAGGCTCCAGGTAGGCGGGTGCAGCGGAACGTAGACCGGCACTGCGTTTGCCATGATGATATCTGGCACGTATGAGTCGTAAAACGGCTCGATCACGATGACCTCATCGCCGGGATCGGTCAGACCCAGTATCGCGGAAAGGACGCCCTCTGTGGCGCCCGCCGTGACGATCACGCCACGGGCCGCGTCGATGTCCATATCGTAGAAGCGGGCCGCGTGGTCGGCAACCGCCTGGCGCAGCGCCGTGGTGCCGGGACCTGGCGCGTACTGATTATAGCGCCCGGCCTGCAAAGCCTCAACCAGTTGCCCGATAACGTTCCGTGGGGCATCGAAATCAGGTTTTCCCTGTCCCAGATTCACCGCGTCGTACTGCTGGGCCAGCATATTAATCTCGGTGAAAATAGTAGTGCCAAAGGTCTCGACACGGCGAGCAGAGGTAGACATACAGCATACTCCACAAGACAAAAGATCTGGAAAGCATCGCTTGCATTGTACATCACTGCTATCCGCTGGCGCAACCCGCGCGTTCGCACCGCCAGGGCTATGTAATTCTCCCCACCCCGCGCCCCGCAAGGGGGCAGCCGCCCCCTTGACCCCCGATTCTGGCGAGCATTACATAGCCCTGTCGCACCGCTGCGCCGGGCAAGAATTGTATGTGTGATGTGGGGACAGGCACTTTGTGCCTGTCCCCACATCACACATACATAAAAGGCGAACGCCGCAGGCGCGAGGAGAGATGCAAAGGGGCATAGGATGCTATTGCGTCCTATGCCCCCCCCTTGACTGATCTTCTGCTAAGCAGTAGTTTTGGTTTCACCAAGCACCCGGTTAAGGGTTTCCCTCTTGATGCGATAAGCTTGCCGCTCATTGACATGGGGCAGAACCACAGCTTCAAGCGCACCTTGCTTCACCCAACGACGCACGGTTGTGTCATCGACGCGCAAGATACGGGCCACTTCAGATACGGTCAACAGATCGCTACTCATTCGTTCACTCTCCCTTTGCTAAATTTGTAAATTCATCGAGCATCTGTTGCAACTGGCGAGGTCTCCTCCCCAGAAGCAGGGATGCCAGATAGCCACTGTACCAGAGAATACACTTGGTAACATTGTGACTACATTGTACATTATTGTAAGCTTTTCGTAAAGATGCAAGAGGCGCAATGTACCATCCGGGCTAAAAAGAAAAATGACAGCTCTCACTGTTATATAGTATAGAGTGCGATGTCCATTAAGGCGGACTGGTGAGTTCCTGTCCCCTGGACGCTTGTAGCGATATGTGTTACTCTTAGATGGTGGGTTTGAGGAAAACAGGCAATCGCGGGCTAGCAGGTCCGAGGAAAGTCCGAACTCCGCAGAGCAGAATGCTGGCTAACGGCCAGTGAGGGCGACCTCAAGGAAAGTGCCACAGAAACATACCGCCCGGCGTAAGCTTTCTCCTTGTGCAGAAAGGCCGGGTAAGGGTGAAATGGTGAGGTAAGAGCTTCACCGGCAGTCAGGTGACTGGCTGGACGGGCAAACCCCATTCGGAGCAAGACCGAACAGAAGGCGTAGCAATTTCGGGCTGGCCCGAAATTGCTAGCAGGTTGCTCGCCTGTCAGCCTTCGGGTTGGTCGCTGGAGGCGCCGGGTAACCGGCGTCCTAGATAGATGATTGCCGCCCGTACTGTCGCAAGGTGGTATGGGTACAGAATTCGGCTTATGGTTTCCTCAAACCCCCGCAGACACAACGTCATGTGCAGGTCTTCCTGACGGCTCACCGCTGTGCGGTTCGCGGGTAAGT